>JBDTEE010000026.1:0-5378 GCA_039922645.1 Solirubrobacteraceae bacterium
CGGTGGCACGTTCCCCTGGGCCGAGCACCCCGAGCGCTTCCGATGGCTGACCGAGCCAGAGCCGGCTTTCCACGGTGTGCGTTATGCAGTTGATTTCGGGGACGCGCCGTATGTGACCCGCTGCCGCACGGTCGGGCTGCGCAACACCGGCGCGTCGCTGTCCCCATTCAACGCGTTCCTGCACCTCCAGGGGCTTGAGACACTTGCGGTGCGCCTGCCACGCCACGAGGCCAACGCGCGGACCGTCGCCGATTATCTGGCTCAGGATCCGAGGGTCACCTCGGTGAGCTTCCTGGGTTTGCCGGACAACCGCTACCACCACCTTGCCCAGCAGTACCTCGGCGACCGTGTTCCGTCGATCATGACCTTCACCGTGCGGGGCGGTCGTGAGGCCGGGATCGGCGTGTTCAACCGCGTCAAGCTGTTCAAGCGTCTGCTCAACATGGGGGATGCCAAGTCGCTGATCACCCACCCGGCGTCGAGCACCCATCGCCAGCTGCGTCCGGCGGAGCTCGAAGCGGCCGGCATCACGCCGGACATGATCCGGCTGTCCGTCGGGCTCGAACATCCAGACGACCTGATCGAGGATCTCGATCAGGCGTTGGCTGTCGCGTCGTAACCGCGCGCGGTCAGCAGAGGATCTCGGCCGCGCACGCGCCGAGATCCTCGAACGCTCGGATCCGGCTCTTGGGCGACGGGATGTAGGTCGTGAAGTGCCGGATGCCCTCGGTGAGCACGCCGAACATCCAGAGCCGCTCCTGGGCACGCCCGTCGACGTCGATCGGGTGCGACTCGGGCGTCAGGTCTACGCTGCCTACCTTGACCGCGCCGTAGCGGAACTGGCTGACGCGCCCGCGGTTGTAGAGCCCGGACAGCAGCTGCGAAGCCGAGCCGTCGACACGCGGCCCGTCCAGACGTCCGCGGACCACCAGGTCCACGTCGGCGGCGTACGGTTGCTCAAACGCGGTGGACGAGATCCGCGTCCGCGGTTTCGCGATCGGCGCCCGCTCGGCTGCGGTGCCCACGGCCGGTGCTGGCCCGTACGGCGTCCGGAGCAGCCCAGCGTCCATGAGGGCCAGCAGCTGGCGGAAGCGCAGGGCCGGCGGTCCGGCCACCAGCCGGTGCAGCCGGCTTCGGATGTCGGCGTTGAAGTCGAGGTAGGAGTCAAGCGACAGGCCACCCTGTTCCACGACTGACCGCGTTGGATCGCGGAAGATGCGGAAGACCTCAGACGCGGCCTTGATCGGGCTGGCGCCGTTGGGCACCTCGGCCTCTCGCAGATCGTCGGCGAGCGTGGTGTAGACGTACCGCTCGTAGTCGGCGCTGGAGTCATAGCTCGGCTGGTGGCCGAAGAAGAGCGCCTCGGCGTCGAAGTGACCGTAGGAGACCCGCAGCTGCGCGACCTCCTGATCAAGCCGCCCCTGCTCCCAGGCGGCCCGTAGCCGCTCACCGACGGCCGCAGCGCTCCCGTTGGCGCCCTGCTGTATTGCGACCTGCGTGTAGTACCGGACGTACATCTCCGCGAACATGAGCGGCAGCAGTTCGATCCGGACGTTGACCAGCCGCCGCCCACCGCTGGACCGGCGGCTGAGCGCGTCCAGCGCTTTCTCGGTGCAGATCACAGGGTCATAAGCGCCGGCAAGGTCGCTTCCGGTGACCGACTTGGCGGTGAACGGCAGGCCGCTACGCGAGAACATGTGGATTACCGGCTCGTCCCCGCTGGGCCGGTACCGCAGTCCGGTACCTTCGTTGACGAACTGGCCGCCGCGACCAAGAGTCAGAGCGGTGACGACATCAAGAGCCACCAGGCCCATGCCCGAGACGCCGATCGTTGTCCCCGCGGGGGCGCGGTCCACATATGCCGTGACCGGATATGGGCTCAGCTCGCCGGACCGCGATCGACCCTCAGAGCTACTCGCGTTGGCGGTGTGTCCCGACGTCACGATGACCTGATCGACGACGACGGTTCGGCCGTTCTCCAGCCGAACCTCCTCACAGCCGTTCCGGCGGCCCACGATGTCGACGGCGGCCCATGGGTGGTACAGGATCTCCATTGAGGACGGTGCTCCCGCCACAAGCGCGTGGTAGAACCACTGTAGGTACTCGCCCATCAGGCGCCGGGGGAGGAAATGGTGTGGCTCGATAGGGGTGCCGGACGGATCGATGACGCAACGATCTCCGACCCAGCGATACCCCTGCTCGACGGCCCAATCGAAGAGGCCGACGTTGTAGCAGGGCTGATAGTCCTCGTCGGCGAACGGATAGAGCGACAGCTGTCCGCACGGGTTGTTGAGCAGCAGATAGTCCGGCTGCGAGACGTCGTAGACGCCTGAGCCCGGGACCTCCGGCTCGACGATATGCACCTCGACCTCGAGCCCCGGCCGAAGGCCACCGCGCGCGGTGGTCACGATGCGCTCCAGCGCACATATCCCCCACGGCCCCAATCCAACGATGGCGATCTTCATCATTTGTTTGCCCTCGCCCGGAGCGTAGCCTGCGCGGGTCCTCGTTGAACAGCAAATCTGGCCATTCGGTTAGGTCTGGTCGGTCTGCTGCCCCCAATTTGTCGGAGCCGAGCGCATGGAACCTGAGCGTTCTGACCGATCGTCACCCCCTGATCTGCGCTCACGATCGTCCGGATGCTCGGTGCTCAGCTGAACGTCACGCGGGAATCCGGGCCGAGCCGCATGTGCAGGCCCTTGGGCAGCTCGAAGCTGCGGGTGACGCGCGCGCGTTCGCCGATGATGCTCGACTCGATGCGGGCGCCAGGGTGGCGCACCTCGGCTCCGGCGAGCACCATCGAGTTGTCGATCTCGGTGCCGCTGACGATCGCATCGGCACCGATGGCGGTGTAGGGGCCGGTGAAGGAGTCCTCGACGACCGCTCGGTCGTCGATCGAGACCGGGCCGTAGATGACGCAGTTGGAGACGAACGCCTGCGGGCTGAGCGAGACCCGGCCATGGAACTGGTTGTTGTCCCCGAAGCTCTCGCGCGGGGCCGTTTCGGCCAACGCGTCGAGCACCATTCGGTTGGCCACCAGGAGGCCCTCGGTCGAATCGCTGTAGCGCCAATGTTCCTTCTGCTCGCAGACCGCCAGACGACAGTCGCTGTGCAACAGCGACTCGACAAGGTCCTCGGCCTCGCCGGCGGGTGACAGAAGCTCCTTGACCAGTGACCGCGTGCCGGGCCCGAGCAGCAGGGGGGATTCGCTGGCCCGACGTTCGGAGGGAGTGCGCAGTGGATGCACCTCTGCCTGAGCGGGCAGGACCGAGTCGACGTCGCCGAGCCGGTAGCGGTCCTGCATCGTCGCCAGCTGGGCACGAAACAGGCAGTCCCCCGGATGCAGGAAAACTGGTCCCGCCGCGAGCGCATGCTCGAGCTCCGCCAGGACGGAGTGCCGCTCGCTGCCCTCGAGCGCCTCGGAGTAGGAGACCTCAACGCCTGATGTCCGTCCGGCCCTGAGGATGTGGTCAAGGTCCCGGCGCACGGCGGGGACGGCGACGATCCGCGCCTCGCTGATCCCACCGGCCGCCAGTTCATCGAGGACGTGGCCGATCAACGGGGAGTTGGCGATCGACGTGGCGTAGCGGGACGCGGGCAACGAGCATGGTGAGTGATCGGCCGGGGCGGCGGTTGCGTCGATGATCGCGAGTTTCGGCATGTTCGGTTCTACCCCGAGGGCGGAACGATCAGCCCCTCGGATCGAAGCGTGCGGACGAGTTCGTCTCGATTCGACGGAATCTCCAACTTCTTGTAGATGTGCCGCAGGTGAAACTCCACCGTCTTGGAGGTCACGAACAGCTCGGCGGCGATCTGGCGCGTGGTGCGGCCTTGAGCCGCCAGACCGGCGACGCGGCGCTCGCTGAATGTGAGCGTCCGTAAGCCGGCGAGCTGCCGCCCACGGCGCGCTGGCGTGTCAGACGGGAACGGTTCCGGCGCCGCGGTGAGAGTGCCGTCGACGGCCGGCGGCGCTTGTCTCAGCCGCTTGAGTTCTGATGGCGAGATCAACGTGTGGACGGCGCGACGGAGCATCGGACTCTCGAACCGTAACGACTCGCCTGCTCGCAGCACTCTGGCTCTGGCCAGTGCCTCGGCGCCCTCAGCTGCCTCATTGATGTCGAGCTCCGCGACGGCAGCCACTCTGGCCAGATCTGTGCCGTCGCCGAGTTCGGCAACCGTCCCGGCGACCAATGCTGACGCAGTATTGAGGTCGGCCAGTTGCGCTGCCACCCGGCTGAGCACGGCGTGAGGCACGTGTTCTCCGATCACATCGTGGTGTGCGGGGCCAACTTTTCCAGCAACCAGCGGCAGATCGCTCAACAGCTCGGTGAGGAGGAACGGGTTGCCCCCCGTGTCCCGGAAGTACGTGTCGCTCAGACCCGAATCGGCTCCCGGAACATGGGTGCGCACCAGCGCTGCAGTACCTTCGAGCCCTAACGGAGCGGGGCGTAGCAATACGTCGGCCGAATCTCGCAGCGCTGTCAGGGCCGGAGCCCGACGACGATCGCCTTGATCCCCCGCTGCCAGGAGCGCGATTGGGAGGTCCGTGACGCGGGCGGCAAGGTAGGCCAGGAACCGCAACGACGCTTCATCGGAGCGATGCGCATCGTCGACGATCACCATCAGACCGGAGCTCTCCTGGCCAAGCTGGCGAGCGAGCCAGGTCAGGGCGCGGATGAGGGCGAATTCTTCGTCAGGATGAGGGTGGCCGCCGTCGGCCAGTTGCATCGCTGCTCGAGCCGCGCCGCCGAACAAGCGATCGATGCGCCTCCCGTCGGCCCTCAACCAATAGGGCTCGAACAACTGCACCACGACCCCGAACGCGAAGTCCCGTTCGAGCTCTCGCCCGGTGGCCCGAACAACACCCAGACCAGCTGTGGCGCCATGGTGAGCGGCAGTGAACAAGAGCCGCGTCTTTCCGACACCTGCCGGCCCCTCCACGTAGGCGGTGCTGCCTGTGCCCCGACCGGCCTCGCTGATCGCGTGGTCCAGAACGGCCAGCTCGCTCGCTCGTTCCAGTAGCGGCAGGGTCTCGGCGCTGGGCAGGAACTGGTCTCGAGTGGATGGCACGCTGGCCTACGGACGGTCTAGCGACGGACTTGGCCGGCCCGCGCTTACGAGCTGCCCGACCCCGTTCCTTCAACGTCCAATACGATACTAGGGGGGCCTAGTATGGCAAAAACGGGCGGTTCGAGCCCCGGAGCTCGACTTGGGGGAAGTTGGCAACCGCAAGAAATCTGGGCTGGTGACCCGTTCTTGTGGTTCCTCAAACACACGTGGACCAAGACTAGGGGGGTCCCTAGTGCAAGAAATCATCCGATGTAGGTAGCTTTAGCAACGTTCGTGAAGTTGGACGGATGTTTTGGCGGAAACCACAA
>JBDTEE010000027.1:0-17993 GCA_039922645.1 Solirubrobacteraceae bacterium
AAGATGCAGCTGACCATGGCCTCCGGGGCCAGGACGTTGCGCTCCATCAGCTCGCGGATCAGCGCACCGGTGGCCTCGAGGATCGCATCGGCCTCGTTGGCGGCAACGCTGTTGGCGCCACGCAGAGCGAACAGCCGCTTTGAGCTCGTACTCATCACTGGGGCTTGGAGGGCACCGCTGGCGGGTTCAGCTCGTAGACGGATGCGCAGCCGAAGCGGCGCACATCCTTGATCAGGCCACCCAGGAGCCACTGCAGGTCAGCGTGCGGGGCGCAGCTGGCCAGGATGAACCGCGCTTTGGAGCGGACCACGAAGCGCCGGGCGTGAAGCGGAGACATCACGCCGCTGAACAGCGCGTCAGCGGCCTCGGAGCGCGGCATGCATTTCGGCTCGGACCACAGACAGTCGCCGACCAGGGTGTGCCGGCCGGTGCGTCCGGGAACCACTTCCCCTAAGTAGAACTGGGTCAGCACTCCGCCGTCGTCAGGATCATGGTTCAGGTAGGCCAGGGCGTCGCGCTCATCTCGGGTGATGAAATTGGCGTTGCCACCCGCGGGAGTCACGTATTGCGGGGCGATGGCCAGGGCGTAGGCGTTGGCCGGGACCGTGCAGGCGATGACGGCCACCCCGGTGACGAGACGCGCTGCCGGCAACGAGCCAAACCGGGTGCGTTGTACCCCGAGGACGGCCAACACTGAGAGTGGCACTGTGATCCCGTTGAAGGCATGAAGCGGCGTGGCGCTCAGCGCAGTGGCCGAGAGCAGGTAGATGATCAGCGCCACCGCCGGCCAGATACGGCTGAGAAGCTCGAGGAACGTCTGGGGCCGGCCGCGATAGCCGAGCAGGGCCACCAGAGCGAGGGGCCCCGCTCCGACGGCGATCGACCAGAACGAGAACGTGTGCCGGCTGGCCACCCGAGCCAGCGTCCAGGAGAGGTCGAAGTTGCCCAGCATCATGTAGTAGAGGAGGGGCAGGCCGCTCAGGGCGACGGTCATCACCGGCAGAGCCAGCGAGCGCCAGGTCCGATGCTCGCGCCAGCGGACCAGCTCGGCGAGCACGACGATCAGGATCAGTGTCTCGCCCTGCCAGGGGTGAAGCGTGCTGGCCAGTGCACCGAGCAGTCCCGGCATGCCGCTCACGCGCCCCTCCCCGCGAGCCCGGTCGTAGCCGAGGAGCGCGAAGACGATCAGCGCCACGGCGATGAGCCCGAAGGGATAACCCCAGGACTGCCAGGTGGGCATCATGTCGCCGACGATCCCGAAGGAGCCGTAGACGACGCTGAAGGAGCCGAAGAAGAGCGTGAGGACGATGACGAGCCGGCGCGCCACCACCCCCTTCACGCTGCGGTGCGCGTAGGCCCGGGCAGCGAAGAACATTCCCACCACGGCCACCGGCTTCCACAACAGCAGGGTCAGCCAGGGGGCGACACCGAGCGCGGCGATGACCCCGGAGATGGCCACTGCGGGCTGGAAGTAGTCCGAGGGTGTGCCGCGCAGGACGAACAGGTTGGCGATCAGCAGGTGGTGCGAGGCCGATTGAATCCAGGCCAGATATTGCATCTGGTCGACGATGAAGAAGCCGTCGGTTCCGGTCCACACCAGCCCGTGGGCAATGGCCTGAGTCAGGTCGAGGCCGACGACCCACAGTGAGAACAGCGCGAAGGCGATCAGCAGCGCGAGCTCGAAGCGATCGAACCGCCGACGTCGCGGCGGCGCCAACGTAGCTGGCGCCGGCCCGCCGACGCTCGTCGTTTCTGGGGATGGCATCCGCACGGTGGGCGAACCTAACAAAGCCCCAGTCGCGGCCTGTTACCGCTACTGCTCGAGCTTATTCTGTTCCGACAATGAGGCCTGGCCGGCCGAGCTTCCCAACGGGTTGATCCCATGCGCATGCATGTACAGGTTGGTGGCCGGCATGAAACTGAGGATAAGGAATGCTGTCGCCGCCAGTGCGGTCCGGCGCAGGCGGACGCTTGTGGCCAGCGCCGCGAGCGGCAATAACCAGATCACGTACCACGGCATCAGCCAGCTCAGGCTGGCCATGAGGGCGACCGTCGACCACCCGGCGCCGGCCAGCCAGTCGCGGCTGCGGTAGAGCTGGTGGGCCACGACGATCACCACGCCGACGATCGCCACCTTGAGCAGGAATGGGGTTCCGCCTCCCGCCCCGATCAGCAGGCCGACAATGTTGGGAATGCTGAAATCGGTCAGCAGCGAGCTCTGCTGGGCGAGGTTCGGGATCGTCAGGCCGAACATGGCCAGGCTGAGTCCGATCACCGGAATGGCGACGGCCACCACACCGGTCACGACGCGCAGCCGGCGGGGACGGGTTCCGGCGGCGATGAGCAGGAAGGGCAGCAGCAGCACCGCGGTGAACTTCACCGCCACGGCCAGCATCAGCACGGCACCGGCTGAGCGGTCGCGTCCGGCGAGCAATAGCGAGACCGCGCCCAGCATGGGGACGAGCATGAAGAAGTCGTTGTGGAAGCCGCCCACCGCGTACACGAGGTAGATCGGGTTGAGCGCCACCAGTACCACCGCGTAGCGGGGGTCGCGCCCGAGTTGGCGCGCGCATTGCCAGACCAGGGCGATGAAGGCCAGGCTGAGCAACACCGTGACCACCTTGAGGGTCCAATACGCGACCGGCAGCGGCATGAAGGCCAGCGGGTAGGTGAGAGCGCTGAACAACGGTCCGTAGGGACTGCGCAGGTTGCCCCAGCTGGCGAACTGGAAAACCGGGTCGAAGGACTCCTGCTTGATCGTGTGCAGGTAGGGGTTCAGCTGGTGCAGGCCGCCCAGATGCGCGTAGCCGATGTAGTTGAAGACGTCGTTGAGTTGCAGCGGCGGGCTGAGCAGCAGGACCACATGCAGCGCGATGATCGTGACGGCCAAGCTGCGCATCGAGAACGTGCGCACCGCCACCAGGGCCACCGCGTAGGCGGCCAGCATCGCGAGGAGCACCACGCTGAAGCCGATTCCCACCGCCTTGGGGTCACGGATGACACGGGGAATCAGCGCGCTCAGCGGGCCGGAATCCCAACCGGGAAAGGCCAGCGTGCTGCGCGGCACCAGGACCGACGGTCCGCCCACGGCGACCAGAACGACGAGGAGCGTGGAGACAACCAGCGTCGCTAGCGCGAACCGTCCCGCCACGGGACCAAAG
The DNA here is from genome assembly GCA_039922645.1 of Solirubrobacteraceae bacterium. Classification (GTDB taxonomy): domain Bacteria; phylum Actinomycetota; class Thermoleophilia; order Solirubrobacterales; family Solirubrobacteraceae; genus Palsa-465. The sequence goes on from JBDTEE010000027.1 coordinate 3,162, forward strand.
CGAGCCCGCGGTCGCGGTATCCAGGCCGGCACGCCGGGCGCCCGCAACCGTGGGAGACTGATCGCCCCCTCCGCCGGAGCGGTTCCGGCCACCGGCCCCGACGCGAGGCTGATCGGCGGCTTGCTCTGTCCTGGCTCCTGAAGCATGAGCTGAAGATAGTGCCGTTTGAGGCGTTGGAGAGCCCCTCGACATCGGTTGCGATCCTGTTAGGGCGGCCGCGGGCAGCCGCCGAGATCCCGTTCGGGAAGCGAAGCTTTGCACCGTGGGAGTCGGAGCGATAGCTCAGCCCGGAGCTGGCGCTAGGCGCTGGCGTCTGCCCGCCGTCTCGGGGCGAGCGCTCACCGACCCCGTGGCGATCGGGCTCGGCGTCCTGGTTCTCGCCGGTGCCGCGCTGCGCTTCTACGGGCTGGGCCACCAGGGATTCTGGTACGACGAGGCCAACACCGTCTTCCTGCTCAATCACCCACTCGGGAAGATGCTCGGGCTGCTGCCTGGCAACGAGTCGACGCCGCCGCTCTACTACATCGTGGCCTGGCTCTGGACGCGCGTGTTCGGCGTTGGCGAGGCCGGCCTGCGCTCGCTCTCGGCTTTGTTTGGCGTGCTGGTCATTCCGGTCGCCTACCTACTCGGCCGCACGCTGGCCACCCGCCGGGTGGGGCTGGTCCTAGCCGCTTTGGTGGCGTTCAACCCCCTGCTCATCTGGTACTCGCAGGAGGCTCGCTCCTACTCCCTGCTGGTCCTCCTCACCGCGCTCAGCCTGCTGGCCCTGGTCCGGTACCGCGTGACTCCGAGGCCCCGGGCGGCGATCGGCTGGGCACTGGCCGCTGTCCTGGCGTTGACATCCCACTACTACGCGGTGCTGGCCGTCGCTCCGCAGGCGCTCTGGCTGCTCTACGAGCACCGGCGCCGGTCGGCCCAGATCGCCGTGGCGGTGGTCGCAGCCTGCGGAGCGGCGCTGATCCCGTTGGCCCTAAGCCAGAACGGCACCCACCGCGACCTCTGGATCGCGAGAAGTCCAATGGGGACACGCCTGAACCAGATCCTGCCCCAGATGCTGATCGGTCCCGGCTCCCCGGACCGGATGCTGGTCAAATTCGTCGCCATCGCCGCGGCCCTGATCGGTCTGGCGCTCCTCGTCCTGCGGACTATGGCGGTGGAGCGCCGGACGGCGCTGGTCGCGCTCGGCCTGCTCCTGGGCGCAGCTGTAGTGAGCCTGCTCTTCATCCTGGCCGGCTACGACGACCTCATCACCCGCAACCTCCTGGCCCTGGTCATTCCGGCCGGCCTGCTGCTGGCCTGCGGATTTGGTGCCCGCCGAGCCGGACACCTCGGTCTGCTCGCCGCGGCTGTCCTGTGCTCGTTGGGCATCTTCGCCTCGGTTGGAGTTGCCGCTGACCGCGGCCTTCAGCGCCCGGACTGGCGTCCGCTGGCCCAGCTGCTCGGGCCGGGTCCGCATCGGGGTCAGCCCGGGCGAGCCTTCTTGATCCAGCGCTACGGGTTTGTCCTGCCCCTATCGCTCTACCTACCGGGCCTTCAGCGCATCCCGCCCCGCCGAGGTGTCCGAGTCAATCAGCTCGACGTGATCGCCTTCAGCGCTCCCGAGCAGCCACTGTGCTGGTGGGGCGCAGCATGCAACCTGATCCCCACGCGGCTACAGCCCCGCTACCCGATCGCCGGCTTTCACCTCGTCTGGCGACGACGGGTGCGCCAGTTCGCCGTCGAGCACTTCGCGGCCCGCCAGCCGGTCGTGCTGCGCTCGGCCACCGTGGCCCGGGCGCTGACCTACACCCACCTCCGCAAGGACTCGCTGCTGGTCCAGCGCTGAACGGCGCGTCTCCTTGAGCGGACGAACTGGTTAGGACAGACCGCTCGCCTCCCGCAGCGCGCGCAGCTCGCATCCGGTGATGGGGCGGTGCGCTCCGGCGGCCAACTTGCCCAGCCTGAGCGGCCCGAAGGCCACCCGCTCCAGTTTCACCACAGGGTGGCCGACCTGCTCACACATGCGCCGGACCTGGCGCTTACGTCCCTCGTGAATGGTTATCTCGATCACCTCTGGGCCCCGGCGGCGGACCACGGCGGGCACGCTCCGGCCGTCGTCGAGCTCGACGCCGTCGCGCAGTTGCCGCAGTGCCGCGACCGTTACCGGCGGTCGGGACACAGTGACCCGATAGGTCTTATCCACCTCGAAGCGGGGATGAGTTAGGCGGTGGGCCAGATCGCCGTCATCGGTGAGCAGGATCAGGCCGGTGGTGTCGATGTCCAGCCGCCCGACTGGATACAGGCGGCTGCTGCTCGGCACCAGGGAGACGACGGTCGGCCGGCCGTGGGTGTCGCGGGCGGTGGAAACCACGCCCGCTGGCTTGTTGACGGCGTAGACAATGCGCTCCTGCGCGGGTGGCGTGAGGAGAACTCCATCTACGGTCACACGGTCCTCGGCGCTCACCCCGCGGGCCGGATCGAGGACGACTTCATCCCCGACAGCCACGCGGCCCGAACGCACGATCTCCTCCGCCGAGCGGCGGGAGGCAACGCCCGCGTGGGCCAGGTACTTCGCGAGGCGCATGGCGGCTGCCACCATAGAGAGCATGGACTTCGGATTACTCGAGCGCACATTGGCTGAACTCGGCGAGCCCGTCTACCGCGCACGGCAGGTCTGGCGGTGGGCGGCCCAGGGCGCCGACAACTACGACGAAATGACCAACCTCCCGCTCGGAGTGCGCAGCGCACTCAGCGAAGCGGTGCCCTTCTCGAGCCTCACCGTCCAGCATGAGGCCCACGCCCGCGACGGGACGGTCAAGGCCCTGCTCCACACCGCCGATGGACGGCCGCTGGAGAGCGTGCTGATGGTTTACCGAGACGGTCGGAACTCGCTCTGCCTGTCCTCGCAGTCGGGGTGCCCGCTGACCTGTACCTTCTGCGCCACCGGGCAGATGCGCTTCGGGCGCAACCTGACCGCAGGCGAGATTGTCGATCAGGTCCTGCACTTCCGCCGGGCCACGCCCCCCGGGCGCGGCGCCCGCCCGGTCGACCACGCGGTGTTCATGGGCATGGGCGAGCCGATGATGAACCTCGACGCCGTTCTGGAAGCCTGCCGGCGGCTGCCCGACGTGGGCATCAGCCACCGCCACACGGCCATCTCCACCGTGGGCTGGGTACCGGGCATCAAGCGTCTGGCCGAGAGCCCGATGCCGATCCGGCTTGCCCTTTCCCTTCACGCCGCCGACGACGCCCTGCGCTCCGAGCTCATGCCGGTCAACGACCGCTACCCGCTGAGCGAGGTGCTGGCCGCCTGCGCTGAGCTCTATGCCCGTAAGCGGCGAATGATCTTCGTCGAATACGTGATGCTCGCCGGGATGAACGACTCCTACGCACAGGCCCAGCAGCTGGCCGAGCTCCTGGATCCCCGCATGTTCAAGGTCAACCTGATCCCCTACAACCCCACTGACTCCCCGTTCTCGGGGTCCAGCCCAAAGGCCATCGAGGCCTTCCGGGCCGAGCTCGAGGCGGCCGGGATCGGAGCCACCGTACGCCTCACGCGAGGTCGCGACATCGATGGCGCCTGCGGTCAGCTGGCCGCCGCGCGAGCGTGAGCGGCGACCCAGTTCACGCTCGTCGTCTGCGCGCCCAGCTACTGGCCGGAACCCCTGCCGGTGACCCGGTGACGGTGGCCGAGCGGCTGCTGGCCATTCAGGGCCAAGATCCGCGCGGGGCCCGGCTCGCCATCAGAGCGCGGAGCCGGGGTCTGTGCGCCGCCGACGTGGACCACGCGTTGACCGAGGAGCGCTCGATGCTCATCACCTGGCTGAACCGTGGCACCCTGCACCTGGTCCGAAGCGAGGACTACCCCCTGCTTCAGCTGCTCACCACCCCGCAGTTGCGGACGAGCAGCACGACCCGGCTGGCTCAGGAGGGCATCGATGCCCGGGGCACCGAGCGAGGCCTGGCCACGATCGAACGCGCCCTCGCCGCTGACGGACCCCTCACCCGGGCGCAGCTCGGCCGGCGTCTGCTCCGGGCCAGGATCCCCATCGGCGACGGGGCTCTGATCCAGCTGCTCTTCCGAGCGGCGATCGAGGGCATCGTCGTCCGGGGGCCGATGATGGGGCGCCAGCACGCCTACGCCCTGGTTCGCGACTGGCTGCCCCGTGGACAGCGCCTCGATCGCGACAAGGTCCTGGCTGAGTTCGCGCGACGCTACCTGACCGGTCACGGCCCGGCGGATGAGCGCGACCTGGCCCGTTGGGGCGGCCTGACCCTGCGCGACGCACGGGCCGGGTTGAACGCCATTGCCGCGGAGCTCGAGGACCGCCCCGGAGGCCTGGTCGACCTGCGCGGGCGACGGGCCGGCCAGGCGCCCGAACCCAGGCTGCTGGGGGCCTTCGAACCGCTGCTCCTGGGCTGGAACTCGCGCGAGCCGGTGCTGGCTGACCACGCCGCGAAGGTGATCAGCGGAGGGATCTTCCGGGGCTTTGCCCTGGCTGGAGGGCGTGCGGTCGGGCTGTGGCGGTTGCGCGGACGAGCGGTCGAACTCGAGCTGTTCGGCCAGCTGGAGGAGTCGGTGGCCGAGGCGCTGGCCCGCGACGGGACCGCCTTGCAGGAGTTCCTCGGGCTGAGCTAGGCGTCGGCGGCGGCGTGCCCGTTATCGGCGGCGTGCCCGTTTTCGGTTGCGTGCCCGTTGCTGGCCGCCGCGCTCCGCGCCGGCGTGGTCGCCCCCGGCGCGCTCGGACCTCCCGCCCGGGCTTCGCCGGCCCGCAGGAGACGGTCGCGCAGTTCGGCCTCGAGCTCAGGCGGGGGGTCGAAGCCCTCGATGGGCGGCAGCTCATCCAGGCGATCAAGTCCGAATAGCTTCAGAAACAAATCGCTGGTCCGGTAGAGAACGGCCCCGAACTGGGAGCGTCCCTGTTCTTCGATCAGTCCGCGCTCGAGCAGCGTGGCCGCCGCGGACTCGGCGCTCACTCCGCGGATACGGGCGATCTCCGGCCGCGACACGGGCTGCAGATAGGCCACGATGGCCAGCGTCTCGGCCTGGGCCGCCGTGAGTGGCGGCGTGCGCGGCTTGGCCAACAGCCGCCGTGCGGCGGCCTCGGTGTCGGGGTGGGTGCTGAGCGTGAAGCCGCCGGCCAGCTGGCGCACGACCAGACCCCGGCGCTCGAACTCGTAGTGCTCGCGCAGCGCCTCCAGGGCGCTCACCACCTCATGCATCTCAGCTCCGATGGCATCGGCCAGGGCCGGCGGGGTCACGGGCTCGGGGCTCAGGAAGAGAAGCGCCTCGACGGCGCGCTCGAGCTCGGGGGCGGCCGAGCTCATGCCGAAAGCCGCTGCGCACCAGGCAGCGCCGTAATCGTGATCTCGGCGAACGGCTCGTCCTGCGTCCAGGTGGCCTCCCCCTGCTTGTAGAGCTCGAGCAAGGCGTACAGGGTCACCGCCACGGTGACCCGGTCCGAGCGGGCCACGGCCTCATCGAAACTAAATCGACCGCGGGCGAGCAGACGGCGCAGGTGGGTCAGCCGCTCGGCCACGGTGACCTTGGCGACGGTGACGGGGTGTAGGTCGACTGGCGGGGGCATGATCAGAAGCTCGCCGATGGCCTTGGCCAACATGCCTGGGTCGTAGACCGCCGAGGCGTCGTCGAGGCGAGCCTTGCGCAGCGCCGGCGGGGGTGGCGCAGAGCGAAAGCGGCTGCCCTCTTCCTGCTCAAGGCGAGCCCGCAGGTGGGCAGCCGCCGTCCGGTAACGATGCGCGTCCAGCAACCGGGCCAACAGCTCCTCGGCCGCCTCCCCGGGGTCGAGATCGATCGCCTCGATCTCCTCTCCGGGCAACAGGAGCCGGGACTTCAGCTCCAGCAGAGCAGCGATCAGGACCAGGAACTCGGTGGCCGCCTCGAGATCAAGCTCGCCGCGGCGCTCCAGGTGATCGATATACGTGATCACCACCTCGGCCAGGTCGACCTCGAGCAGATCCACCTCCTCACGGAGGATGAGCGTCAGCAGCAGGTCGAACGGCCCCGCGAATACGTCCAGGTCCAGCTCCAGGTCCACAAGCGCCATCGCCTGTAGACGTTATCCGGGCGGGCGGACCGCTCCTACCCCCATGGCCCGGCGGACGTCAACCAGGACCTCCGAGGAGATCGCTCGGGCCTTGTCAGCACCCCGGGCCAGGATGCTCTCAAGCCCCGCCTCATCGGCCCGCAAACCCTCATACCCCTCGCGCACGGGGCGCAGATACTCGAGGACCTCCTCGGCTACGGCCGTCTTGAAGGCGCCGTAGCCCGAGCCGTCAAACTCCTGTTCGATCTCCTCAGACGAGGACCCCCGGACCGCCGCCAGGATCTCGATCAGATTGGTGATTCCCGGCTTGTCCGGTCCACGGCGGACCTCGCTGCCCGAATCGGTGACTGAGGAGCGGAACTTCTTGAGGATCGCCTTCGGCTCGTCGGTCACGTAGACCGTGCCGGCGACGTTGGCGCCGGTGGTGGACATCTTGCGCTCCGGATACTGGAGATCCATGATCCGCGCGCCGACGCCCGGAATGCGGGCCTCGGGCACGACCAGCGTCTCCCCAAAGCGGGCGTTGAAGCGGATCGCGATGTCACGCGTCAGCTCGACGTGCTGACGCTGGTCGTCGCCGACCGGGACGTCGGTGGCCCGGTAGCCGAGCACGTCGGCGGCCATCAGCACGGGGTAGATGAACAGCCCGGCTGAGACCAGCTCCCGCTGGGCGCCCGCCTTGTCCTTGAACTGGGTCATGCGATTCAGATCGCCGAACGAGGTCACGCTCGAGAGCAGCCACATGAGCTCGGTGTGCTCGAACACGTCGCTTTGGCGGAAGAACACGCAGCGCTCGGGATCGAGGCCGGCGGCCAGCAGCGTCGCCGCCGTGTCATACACCGACGCGCGCAGCCCGGCCGGTTCGTAGGCCACCGTGGTGGCGTGCAGATCGACGATGCAATAGATGGCCTCGCCCCGGTCCTGGCCGGCCACGTACTGCGTGATCGCGCCGATGTAGTTGCCGAGGTGCTTTCGCCCGGTCGGTTGAAGGCCCGAGAAGATGCGCACGGATCGCAGGCTATTCGGTCAGCCAGGCCAGCATCTCAGGCAGCACTTCGTAGGCGGCGAAATGGCCCCCCGGGAGCACGTCAACGCGGGCGTCGGGCACGATCCGGGATAGCCACTTGCCGTGTGAGGCCGGGACCAGCGTGTCGTCGGGCCCGTAGGCCACGGTGACTGGCACTCGTATCTGGGACGGATCGAAGCCCCATGGTTTCGTGATCACGAGGTCGTCGTCGACCCAGCCGTCGAGCGAACGGCCAATGGCTTCCCGCGTGCTCTTGGCCATCATCTCGCGGTGACCACCATGGGAAAGGACCGCCAGGTCCTCGGAGGAGAGGGCGTAGTCCTCTCCCAGCGGGTTGGTGGAGTCGCTCTCCAGGCTGGCGAGTATCTCCTGCCGAGCATCCTGGAGCTCGCGCCTCAGCGTCTCCTCACCCGCCAGGGCCCACCCGGTCTCATGGACGTTGCCTTCGACCATGCCCTCCAACCACTCCTCGCGCGACAGACCGCCCGGGCCCATCGGGGCCACACCGACGATGCACACGCACCTCGTGACGCGGTCAGGAAGCAGGGCACCACAGGCGAGCGAATGCGGTCCCCCGCCGGAGCCGCCCATAACGGCGAAGCTCGTGAGCTCCAGTGCATCGGCGATGGTCACGACATCCGGGGCCACGTCCGCGACGATCCGCCCCGGATGGCGGCTCGACTCTCCATACCCCGGCCGGTCGTAGGTGATCAGGCGGACGTTGGCGCGCCGGTAGATGTCCTCGTCTGGATGGCGACCAAGCCGCGACCCAGGGGTGCCGTGCAACGAGAAAACCGGCGTCCCGGAGGGATCACCCCATTCACAGAAAGCAAGGGTGCGTCCGTCTGGCGTGGTCGCAGTCTTCGTCACGGCGCGATCGTAACGACCCCCGGCGCGCGCTGTCGCTGGTCTGCTCCTCAGGCCAGCGCGCGTGTGAGAGGGTCACTGCCGGAGTCTTGGCCGTGACCGGGCTGGGTCCGTGGCCGGGCTAGAAGCCAGGCCGCCACCACGCCGCCCACCGCCCCGCAGACATGGCCCTGCCAGGAGATGCCCCGCTGGGGCACGAGGCTGGAGAGCAGGGCTCCGCCCCACACCACGCCGACCACGACTCCGGTGAGAAACTCGAGCCAGCTGCGGTTGAAGATGCCTCGGGTGAGCAGGTAGGTGGCGTAGCCGAAGACGACGCCGCTGGCGCCCACCGTCACGGTTCCAGCGGGCGCGATCAGCCAGGTTCCCAGTCCCCCGATGACGATTACGATTGCGGTCACCAGCGCCAGCCGGGCTGCCCCGCGCAGGGCGATGATCACGCCCATGAACACGAACGGAATCGTGTTGTCGATCAGGTGGGCAAAGCTCAGATGCAAAAACGGCGCCGTGAGGATGCCCCACAGGTGGTCGACGTTACGCGGATAGATGCCGTCGGTGTTGAGCCTCTGGTTGTCAATCGTGTTTATGCCCTCGACCAGCCACATGAAGACGACGATGCCGACCAGGAGTGCGAGCCCCTCCACGGAGGCACGTCGGCGGTCCGCTGACGGGCTCGTCCTGATGGTGGGCGTACTCATACGGTCAAGGATGCCACGCTCGGCCCTCGGGCTCTGGCTCGGCGGCGAAGCTCAGCGCGTCAATGCCTGCTCAGCCAGGGCCAGAGCGACTTCGGCGCGTTGGCCGAGTGCCTCGGCGAGGACGAATTCCTCTGGCGTGTGCGCGCCCCCGCCTCGCGGACCGAGCCCGTCCACGGTCAAGGAGATCGCCTCAGCGAAGTGGCTGGCGTCGCTGGCACCGCCACGCGGGACGCCGGTGATCGGGCGCCCCAGACGCGCGGAGGCATCGCGGAGCAGCGGCGCGGTGATGGCCTCTGAGTCCATTCCCGGCCACTTGCGCTCCATCGTGGCCGTCAGGCGGACCTCATCGTGTTCGGCCGGCACCCGCCCCATGACCGAATCGAAGGCGGCCAGCGAGCGCGCCCGGAGGTCGAAGATGAGCTCGCCCGTGGCCGGCACGACGTTGAACGCCCGTCCCGACGACATCACTGTGGGCACGACGCTTAGCTGCTCGGGACCCCTCGGGTCGTGCAGCTCGGCGCAGGCTTGCGCCACGGCGGCCAAGGCGAGCAGTGCGTTGCGGCCCTGGTCGGGTGCGCTACCGGAGTGTGAGGCCCTCCCCTGGGCGACGACCTTCAGCGTCCCGGCGGCCTTGCGGCGGACGACCACGCCCTCATCGCCAGCGGCGGTCCGCTCTCCAGCCTCGAAGCACAGGCAGGCGTCATAGCCCTGGAAGCGCTCGGTATGCACGAACGGGGTCACGCGCCACTCCTCGTCAGTGACCAGCAGCACAGACAGCTCGGCAAAGCGCTCGGGGCGCCGGGCCAGCGCCCGGGCCACGCCCAGCGAGAGGATCACGCCCCCCTTCATGTCGGCGGTGCCCGTGCCGTAGAGCCGCTCACCCTCCGGGCGCAGGGCCTGGTGGGCGTCGTGACCGATCACCGTGTCTACGTGGCCCAGGAGCATCAGCCGGGCCCGGCCGGTGCCGGTAACGGTCGCAATCAGGTCGCGCGCGCTACCGGGGGTGGAGCAGTCCGGGCGCTCGATTCGAGCCCGCTCAGGAAGCAGGCTGGCGCACAGAGACAGGCAACGCTCAGCACCGTCGACATCGCCGGACGGCGAGGAGATGTTGACCAGCTCGGCCAGTTCCTCGGGCGCCCGTGCAGCGATCTTCGCCGCATCGGGATGGATTTGGGCATCGCCAGTGGCAGTCACGCGGCCACCGCCAGCACCTCGTCGGGCGACAGCGAGCCCGGGGGCGCACCGCGCACCAGGCTCTGCCAGCTCGAGGACGGGGGCGGGCCCTCGCCGTTGATGGGCTCGACCCCGATCCGCTCCCAGCGGCCGGTCAGGTCGTCTACCTCCGGATCGTGGAAGTCGATCCCCGCCGCCTCGAGCGCAGCTCGACCCTCGGCTCGGGCGCCCTCAGTCAGCGCCTCGCTTCCCTCGCCGGGGCCACACAGGGCGCCGACCACGTTGCGCAGGTTGAGGATCAGCTTGGCGTACTTGAGGCGCATGATGTCCTCCTGAACGCGGGAGAGAAACCGCGATCCGGCCAGCGCGGCACTGATCTGCATGGAGAGCTCATCGCTACCGCGGGGGTAGCAGCCCACGTCGACGATGCCGGTCAGCCGGGTGCCGTAGGCGCGAACAATCCCCGGCTCGAAGTGAGCAGCAGGCAACATGACCACGGCACCGTAAACGGACGGCTGCCGTCGCAGCGCCACACGCTCGTTCTCGACCCCATTCTGGAGACAGACGATGGGAACCGACTGCAGGCTGGCGGCGCGCAGGGCATCGAGCGCCGTGACGGTGTCCTGGCCCTTGACGGCCCGCAGCACCACATCACCGGCGCGCCCCACCTCGAGCTCGGCCGGGTCGGACGCCGCGGGGAGCCTCAGAGACTCGCGCTCGACGGGGGTCTCGAGGGTGAGTCCGTTCGCCTGGATCGCCTCCAGGTGCCGGCCGCGGGCGATCAGCGCAACCTCATATCCGCCCTTGTGCAGCCGGGCGCCAATGACCCCGCCAATCGCTCCTGCGCCGTAGATCACGAATCGCATGGGGTGTCAGGGTACGAGGCTCCGCTCGCTTGACTGGGATCCCGGGCACTGGTCGCTCACCCCGCGACCGCGCGTCACTCACCCCGCGACCGCGCATCGGTCACCCCGCGACCAACCGGATTTTCCGCATTCTGCATGCTCCAAACGGAGGGCGGGACCCCTCCGTTCCTCCTCCCCAGCTGCTGTTTACGCTTCGCGCCCAGTCGGCTCGGTTGTGGCCGACGCGCCCTAGAGCGGCTGGCGGAGCACGGGCCGCCGCGCGGCCCCGGCCTCGTCCAGGCGACGCACCGGCGTGGTGTGCGGTGCCGTGCGGGCCACCTCGGGGTCCTCCCGGGCCTCGCGCAGGATCTCGGCCACCACCGAGGCGAACCGGTCCAGCGTCTCCTTGGTCTCGGTCTCGGTCGGCTCGACCAGGAGAGCCTCCTCGACCAGCAACGGGAAGTAGACCGTCGGCGGGTGCACACCGTGATCGAGCAGTCGCTTGGCCAGATCCAGCGTCTTGATCTTCAACTCCCGCTTCATCGGGGCACCGGAGAGGACGAACTCGTGCATGCAGATCCGGTCAAAGGCGGCGGGCAGGAACTCATCCACTCCCTCGGCCCGCAGGCGGGCGAGGAGGTAGTTGGCGTTAAGCACCGCGACCTCGGACACGTCACGCAGGCCCGCCGCGCCGAGCGAGCGGATGTACGCGTAGGAGCGCACGAAGACTCCGAAGTTGCCCTGGAAGCCGCGCAGGCGGCCGATCGAGCGCGGCCGGTCGTAGTCGAGCTCGTAGCGGACCTCGGCGTCGGGCGCCTCGGCACGGATGACCTGGGGTCGGGGCAGGAAGGGCTCGATGCGGTCTGAGACGGCGATCGGGCCGGCGCCCGGTCCGCCGCCGCCGTGAGGCTGGGTGAAGGACTTGTGCAGGTTGAAGTGGACGATGTCGAAGCCCATGTCCCCGGGCCGGCAGATGCCCATGATCGCGTTCAGGTTGGCGCCGTCGTAGTAGAGCGTGGCCCCCACGTCGTGCACAATGGCCGCAATCTCCTCGATCTGGGGCTCGAACAGGCCGAGCGTCGAGGGATTGGTCAGCATCAGGCAAGCCACGTCGGTGTCGGCCTTGGCGCGGAGATCGTCGATGTCGACGTTGCCGTGGGCGTCAGTGCCGACCTTCACCACCTCGTAGCCGGCCATGGTCACGGTGGCCGGGTTGGTCCCGTGGGCGGTGTCCGGCGTGAGGACCTTCGTGCGGTGCTCACCGCGGTCCTCGTGATAGGCCCGGGTGAGAAGGACCCCGGCCAGCTCGCCGTGCGAGCCCGCCGAGGGCTGGAGGGAGACGTGAGGCAGGCCGGCGATTTCCGACAGGGCATCCTGCAGGCGCCACATCAGCTCGAGGGCTCCCTGCGCCCGCTCGGGCCGCTGGAGGGGGTGGAGCTTGGCGTGACCGGGCAGAGCGGCCACCCGCTCGTGGAGCTTGGGGTTGTGCTTCATCGTGCACGAGCCCAGCGGATAGAAGCCCGTGTCGAGATCGAAGTTGCGTTTGGAGAGGCGGTTGTAGTGGCGCACGATCTCCGGCTCGGAAACCTCGGGCAGCCGTGGCTCGGTCTCCCGACGCAGCTCTGGTGCCAGCAGCTCATCCAGCGGGCGCTCGGGCACATCCAGGGCCGGGGCCACGAACGCCCGCCGGCCGGCCCGGGAGCGTTCGAAGATGGTCAGCTGGTCATCGGCAGCGGCAATCATGCCCCCACCTCCTGCAGGGTGCGGCCCCGTTCGGCGGCCACCGCGGCGCCAAGCACCTCTACCAGGCGATCGATCTCGGCTCGCGTCCGGCGCTCGGTGATGGCCACCAGCAGGCCGTTCTCATGCTCCGGGTAATCGCCGCCGAGCGGATAGCCGGGGTTGATTCCCTCCTGCAGACAGCGGGCCATCACCGCCTCCACGGGGGCATCCAGGGCCAGAGCGAACTCGCGCACCACGGGGCGGTCATGTAACGGCTCGACTCCGTCCAGCTCGGCCAGCCGCCCGCGCGCGTAGGCGGTGCGCTGGAGCATCAGCTCGGTCAGCTCGACGATTCCGCGGCGGCCGAGCCAGCTCAGATAGATCACGCCGGCCAGCGCGTTCAGGGCCTGGGCGGTGCAGATGTTGGAGGTGGCCTTCTCGCGGCGAATGTGCTGCTCACGGGTCTGGAGGGTGAGCACGAAACCGCGCTTGCCCTCGACATCGCGCGTCTCGCCGGAGATCCGGCCGGGGATGCGGCGCAGCAGGGCCTGGGTGGTGGCAAAGAAGCCGAACGAGGGACCGCCGAAGTCAAGCCGGTTACCCAGCGTCTGCCCCTCCCCCACGGCGATGTCCACGCCACACTCGCCGGGCGAGCGCAGCAGAGCCAGCGGCAGCGGATCGCCAGCGCAGATGCTGAGCGCGCCCGCTGCGTGAGCGGCGTCGCTCAGCCCCTCCAGGTCCTCCACGGCACCGAGGAAGTTCGGCTGCTGCACGATCACCGCGCTGACGTCGTCGTCAAGATCGGGCAGCACGGTGACGCCGTCCTTGAGCGGCGCCTCCACGACCTCCATACCCCAGGCGTGAGCGTGGGTGCGCAGCGTCTCGCGGGAGTGAGGATGAACGCCCCGGGAGATGACGAACTTGCGGCGTCCGTTGGTGTGCTTGGCCACGTAACCCGCGGCGGCCACCGCACTCGGGCCCTCGTAGACCGAGGCGTTGGAGACGGGCAGCCCGGTCAGTTCGCAGATCGCCGTCTGGTACTCGAACATGGCCTGCAGGCCACCCTGGGAGACCTCCGGCTGATAGGGCGTGTAGGGGGTCAGAAACTCCGAACGACTGGTGATCGAGTCGATCAGGGCGGGCACGTAGTGGTCGTACATCCCCGCGCCCACGAACGAGACCTCGTCCTCGGTGGAGAAATTGCGGGCGGCCAGGGCGCGCAACTCGTCATAGACCTCCTGCTCGGACAATCCGGGGCCGAGGTCAAGCGGAGCCGAGAGGCGCAGGGACTCGGGGATGTCAGCGAACAGCGCATCGATCGAGTCGACGCCGATGGCGGCGAGCATCTCGCGCCGGTCGGCGTCGGTGGCGGAGGTGTAGGAGCTCATGACAGCCCCCCCTGGTAGCCGGCCGAATCGAGCAGCGACTCGATCTCACTCGGGTCAGACAGCTTCACCTTGATCAGCCAGCCCTCCCCGTAGGGATCCTCGTTGATCGTCTCGGGCTTGTCCGACAGATCCTCGTTGACGGCGACGATCTCCCCGGACAGGGGCGAGATCACGTCGGAGACGGCCTTGACCGATTCGACCTCGGTGTAGGGAGCGTCCTTGCTGACCTGGGTACCGACTGCCGGCGGGTCGAAGAACACGACCTCTCCGAGCGAGTCCTGCGCGTACCACGTGATCCCGAAGGTCGCCTCGTCAGGGTGTGCGGGATCGATTCGAGCCCAGTCGTGCTCGGGGTGGTAGAGGAGATCCTCGGGGTAGCTGGGGTCGGCCACTACGACTCCTTCTTGTACAGGGGCTTGGACTGCACGACTGCGGCGCGCTCGGTGCCGCGCACATCGATCTTCAGGCTAGTGCCCGGCACGGCGTGCTCGGCGGGCACGTAGGCCATTCCGATACCGCGCTGAAGCGAGGGAGAGAAGGTACCGCTGGTCACGACGCCGCCATCCACGATCCGATTGCCCTGGCGCGCAATGCCCGCTCCCTCGATGGTGAAGGCGGCGAGCTTCTCCGCCGGTCCAGCCGCGCGAACGGCGGCCACCGCTTCGGAGCCGATGAAGCCGGTCGCCTCCTTGCAGCACCAACCGAGGCCGGCCTCGATCGGTCCGCGATCCTCACTCAGGTCATTGCCGTAGAGGTGAAAGCAGACCTCGAGGCGCAGCGTGTCCCGGGCGCCCAGACCGGCTGGGGCCGCCCCGGCGGCGAGCAGCGCATCCCACACCTCGCCGGCCCGGGCGGGGTCGATCAGTAGCTCGGCGCCGTCCTCGCCGGTGTAGCCGGTTCCACAGACCAGCATCGGCACCCCGGCGATGGTCCGCTCGCCGCAGTGCATCCGCGGCGGCAGGGGCCCGTCGGCGAGGCGGTTGAGCAGGGTCCGAGCGTCCGGTCCCTGGACGGCCAGCATGGCGAAGTCATCGCGGCGGTCCACAACGTCGGCGTCGAAGTTCC
>JBDTEE010000028.1:0-8589 GCA_039922645.1 Solirubrobacteraceae bacterium
CCGTTCGGCCGTGCGCCCTCATGAGAGCTATCGTTCTCTCCGTGTCGCGGCTGGAGCGCATTTCGTCGGACCCCGCGGTCTGCCACGGGCAGCCAACGATCAGAGGGCTGCGCCACACCGTCGAGAATTTGCTCGAACTGCTCTCGGCGGGCATGACGATCGACGAGGTGCTCGCGGACTATCCGGACCTGGAGCGCGACGACATCCTTGCCGCGTTGGAGTTCGGCGCCCGCGCAGCGGGACGGCGCCGCGTGGTCCCGCTGTCCGCGGCGTGAAGCTCCTGATCGACGCGCAACTGCCGGCCCGTCTCGCGGAGTTCCTGAACGGAGCAGGGCTCGAAGTGTCCACGCCCGCCGCCCGGGTGCTCGACCCTAGCTCGGGGAGATCGTCGAGCCCTGGCTGCGGCGCCAGCGCACGCAGATCCTCGCTGTTGCCGAGCACGCCGAGCCGCCGTCGCATCTCCGCGAGTGCCTCGCGACCGACTCGCTCCACCGACCGCAGCGACGCCTCGGCGCGCGCGGGCTCGCGGTCCATCACCGTCCTGGCTCCCGCGGCCTGGATCACCATCACCGACACGCTGTGCGCGATCACGTCATGGATCTCGCGCGCCCCGAGAGCCGACGCGCGCGTCCGACCAGCCACGGCAGCCACGCGAACGCGACCACGCTGAGCAGCCCAGCTAGCAGACTCGACTTGGTAAACGACACTCCGGCGCCGAGCGCGGTCGTGAGCGCAAACCCTTGCCACGCACGACGCCCGTCCAGAAACGCGCCCGCGGCAGAGAAGAGCAGCGCCACCGCCGAATGCCGTGGCCGCGATGACCATCGCCGCCCCGACGAGACTCACATCCTCGAGCACGTACTGTCCCTCTAGCGTGGGAGCGTGGTGGGAGCCGGAGAACAGGCGCGCCGGGAGTGACACCAGCGGTGACAGGATGCCCACGAACTCTACGGCTAGGAGCCAGATCGCCGCTCACATTGGGCGTCCGACAATCAACGCGGCTCCGATGAAGCACTCCAGCGTGGCAACGACGATCACTGCCACCCCTCGGGCGACCAGCCCGAAGAACAGAATGTGTGTGGTCGCCTCGGTCAGGCTCTGCGCCGCGGCTCGTACAGGGAACTTCGCCGGCAGCGTCGATTCGGATCACCGCCCTCCGTGCTCATGCGGTCCGCAAGCTGAGGCTTTCGTCGACCGCGAGGTTCGGTTGTTCACCGTGCCAGCAGCCGGCTGCAGTACTGTGGTTCAGTCGGGTTTGCGCACCGATCCGCGTCTCACGCGGCCGGACCTGACGGGCGTCAGGGCAGCCATGGAAATTTCCCCCAGCATCATTCCGCCGGACGAGGACGAGCGACTGGCTGCGGTCCGCAGATACCAGATCCTCGACACTCCGCCCGACGGCGCGTTTGACCGGGTCACTCAGCTGGCTGCTCGCCTGTTCGGGGTGCCGATCTCAATCGTAAGCATCGTTGACGAAGATCGCATCTGGTTCAAGTCGCGACATGGGATTGATGCAGTGCAGGTCGGACGCGATCCCGGGCTGTGTGCTTCGGCGATTCTCCAGCACGAACCTCTGGTGATCGCGGACGCCTCGGTCGATCCATATGCGTTGGCAAACCCGCTCGTGGCCGGAGACCTCGGGCTGCGGTTCTATGCGGGAGCCCCATTGACGACCTGGGACGGACACAACCTCGGGACCCTCTGCGTGATCGACAAGGAGCCGCGACTGATCAGCGATGAGGATGCCGCCACACTTGAGGATCTCGCCGCGATCGTGGTTCACGAACTCGAGCTGAGGCTCGCTACACAAGCGATCGTGGACAGGGAACGTGAGCAGCGAGCGCTGGCAGCCGCCCGGCACGGCCTCGAGGCGGCTGAGCGTGAGCGCACACGGTGGGCGCGGGAGCTGCACGACGAAACCCTGCAGAGCCTTGGAGCGCTGCACATGCTCCTACTGACCGGAGTCAACGATCACGAAAAAATGGTCGTCACGGTGAACGAGGCAGCCGAATTCGTCCTGGACGAGACCGTCAAGTTGCGCCATCTGATCGCCGAGTTGCGACCGGCGGTGCTGGACGAGGTCGGACTGTCGGCCGCGCTGGAAAGCCTCGCTCACAGGCTCAAGATCGTCGAAGGGCTCGAGGTGGAGCTGCAATTCGAGGTTCCACAGCCTGACCTGTCTTTGACCGCTGAGGCTGAGAGCGTGCTCTACCGGGCGGTGCAGGAGGCGTTGACGAATGTTGCCAAGCATTCGTCCGCCAGGCATGTCGAGGTGGCGGTTCGGTCGTCCGAGCACGGCATCGAGGCGACCGTGCGAGACGATGGCGCCGGCTTTGACGTGGGCTCACCGACGGGTGGCTTCGGCCTGCTCGGACTGCGCGAGCGCGCGCTGCTCGCGGGCGGTGAGGTCGAAGTGCGAAGTGCGCCCGGTGCCGGCACGTCCGTTCGCTTCGTCGTCCCATGCGGTGACACAAGGTCTAGTGACGAGGGTCAGGGTTCGATCAGCCCGTGACCTCGGGCGAACGCGACGAGCTCGAGCAGCCCACTCACCCCGAGCTTTTCCTGCAAACGCGCGCGGTGGGTCTCCACTGTGCGCACGCTGAGGTACAACTGCCCGGCGATCTGCCTGTTCGTGCTGCCCCGGACCACGCCAATGAGCACTTCCCGCTCGCGTTCGGTCAACCGATCCAGTTCGGGTCCGTCGCCTCCACCGGCAGCAAGCTTGGCTCCCAGGCTCGGATGCAGATATCGCTCTCCCGCCGCTACCGCCCGTAGTGCGCGGATAAGCTCGATCGGCGCAGCCTCCTTGAGCATGTATCCGGAGGCGCCAGCCTCGAGCGCATGACGGGCGAATATCGGATCGTCGTACATCGTCAGGACGAGAAACCGGGTGCTCGGCGAAATCTCCTTCATACGCGCGATCGCCGGTAGGCTCGGCTCGCCCGGCAGATGGATGTCGAGAACGACGAGCTCAGGGTGACACGCGCGTACGGCTTCGAGTGCCTCGAGCACGTTCCCCGCCTCGGCCACCACCTCAAACTCGGGCTCAGGCTTCAGCAGCGCGCGCACCCCTTTGCGCACCACGGCGTGATCATCGACGATTACCACCTTCAGCGCCGGCTGACCCGACCCGTGCACGTGATCGCTCGACATGCACAAACACTAACCGCGCCGACCAAACTTCTCGCGGCTCCGTAGAGGTACTGAGCACTCTGCGGCCTCTACTGATGACAGTCACTCGACGAGGTGCCAAGCTCCGCTGAAGCGTGGGAGCCGCATCCGGGCGTTGGGCTCGGCCACGAGAGACCCGAAGCCAACGCTCACGCCGAGGCCAGAGGGGACCGTCAAGGAGATGGCCTGTGATCCACGCAACACCCCCTCGCGTTTCCGGGGTCGAGCACCACGACCCGCGATCGAGATCGTGACGGCGCTCGGGCGCGACCCGATCAGCGATCCCCGCGCGGCCCCAAACGCTGAACTCAGCGACCTGGATCTCATGCGGCGTGTCCAAGGCGACGACGTGCTCGCCTTCTCGGAGCTATATGACCGCAACTCGACGATGGCATTCTCCCTTGCCCGCGCGATCTGCGCTACCACCGATCGCGCCCAGGACGTTGTCCAGGAAGCCTTCCTGAGCGCTTGGCGAAATCGCGCCCGTTATGACCCCGCTCGAGGCAGCCCGAGGACGTGGGTACTGGCATTGGTCCGTAACCGCAGCATCGACAACCATCGCCTCAACCGCAGGGGCGACAGTTTGCAGACATCTAACGAATATCTCGAGACCGTTCCCGCATCCGAGAGCGTCGAAGCTGATGCGATACGGCAGGATGAGAGCCGGCGGCTACGGGCCTTGTTGCAGCAGCTTCCGGTCCTGCAGCGGGAAGTAATTGTCCTGGCTTACTTCGGCGGGCTGAGCCATACCGAAATCGGAAAACACCTTGACGTGCCGCTCGGGACAGTCAAGGGTCGAATGAGACTCGGACTCATGAAGATCGCTGCCAAGGCCCAAGCGCCGCCGCCGCGCGGACAGGACCTCGCAGCTGCCGCCTGATAACCGAAACGAGCAAGGACCGCCCCCGTCCGAAGCGGAGCGGCCATACCGATCAATCCGGGTACTCGTCCTTGCGCCAGACACGGGTCTCGGAAGCGGGGGCCTTAGGCGTTCGCTTGAGCAGGAACGAGTTGTACGGCGCGACGAATGGATCGGGCGCCATCACCGTGTAGGTGTGGTAGACGCTTCCGTTCTCGCGCGCGAAGGCGATGAAGCTCGGACCCTCGCGCAGGCCGTCCTCGAGCTTGGCTCCGACCTGGCGCCCCCAGTCCTGGAGCCACTCGGGAGGGTTGTCGATCATCTGCTTGACCTCAGGGATCCCCTGCGCCTGCTCGGGCGTGAGAGCGAGGCCAAAGTCGAATGGAAACTCCGTCCTGTAGGTCGAGACGTAGGGGAAGTGCCAACCCATCCGCTCCTTGTAGGCGACGAGCCGATCGATCGGCGCGCGCGAGAAACAGATCAGCGTTACGTCGCGGTGGTTCAGATGCACGCGCGTAGCGTCGAGCTCATCCCCCAGGTTCGAACATCCAGGGCAGGCGCCGAGCTCGTAATCGGGTCCGAACATGATGTTGTAGGCGAGCAGCTGCGAGCGCCCATCGAACAGCTCGGCGAGCGTCTTCGTCCCGTCCTCGGTGTCGAATTGGTAGTCCTTGTCCACCGGAACCCAGGGAAGCCGGCGCCGCTGCTCGGTCACCTTCTCGCCTAGCTTGGCGTGCTCGGCCTCGAGCTTCGCAAGCGCATCGCGAGCCGCCTGCCATTCCTCGCGGGTTCCGATCTGATGGTCGGTCATCCTCTGCCTCCTTGGCGTTCGTCACGTCGGCATGGGGCGGCAGTCGCGAATAGTCGGCGGCCGCCTCTCGACGCCCGTAGCTTAAGACCGGCGCGCCACGCGAAACTCATCGCGCTGACGCCAGAGGCGAACCGAGGCTCGAACAGCAACGGTCTATTCGTCCGGATTAGGGAGCGATCCTCAAGCAACGGTGCCGAGCGGGCGAACGTATGTCTGGCCGAACGTTGGGCGTTGCCTTCGATTCCCTGCTGCCTGACGAGCCGGCGCCTAACCGGCAACTGCACGGGAAACGCGAGGAGTTCGCCATTTTCCGCGGTTCGCCTACATCCGAGACTCATCACGCTGAGCGCCGCGCTGACGCAACGACCCATACGCCGGCGAAGGGAGCCGCGAAGGGAGCGGCGACCCTGCGACGTCGCGCAGAAGAGCGACGTGCTGAAGCGCTCACGGACATGCGCGCGCAGACGGCAAATGGGACGCTCGTAATCCGTCAAATGACCCCGGCGGAGCTTCAGATTGCCGCCGAAACGGCCCGACGGACCCTGGCCAGGAACGTGGCCAGGAGGCGGCCAAAGTAGACGGTGCGCTCGTCTGCCCACGGTGCGCGGTGCTCGCAGCGATCATCACGGCGCGGAGAAGGACCCGTACGCGACGGGTCGGGCTCCTACAGGATGTTCACCGCGCGCGAAACGATCAGGCCGATCGTCACGATCGAGACCAGAGACTGCAGGCCCATCATGCTCTTCGCGGCTGGAGAGAGCGGCAGCGTGTCGGTGGGGCTGAAGGCGGCCGCGTTGGTTAGCGACAGATACAGATAGTCGATGAACTGAGGCCTCCAGCCAACGGGCATGATCCGGTCGTCGTTCATCTGGACAAAGTTGAAGTCAGGCGGCCCGTCGTGCCCGGCCGCTCGCTTGCCGGGGCCACCGCGGTCGGTTTCCCAGTACCACAGGCCAAAAATCAGCACGTTCGTGAGCCAGATCAACATGCCGGCGATGATCAGCTCGCGCCCGTTGCTCGGAACCTGATGGTGCAGCAGCTCGTGCGTGAGCAACACGAGCGAGGTGATGTTCGCCGCGCTCACAAACGCTGTCAGGCCGAGCGCCACGCGACGGCGGGTGCGATGCTCGCCCTCGAGCTGCCGTGGCGTCGCGAGCGTCAAGCCGAGCAGCAGGGCTCCCTCAAGTGCCGGAATCAGCCACGTTGGACCGGCCGTGACCCGTTTGGGCAACAGCAGCTGCAGCGCGATCGCGGCCAGCACAGTGGCTAGCGCCGGCCAGAACGGCTCGGCGCGAGCAGGCGGCGGATAAACCCTGCCCACATCGCCGTTCTGCGCCATGGCTTCAGCGTAAAGTGCGATCCGGCGGCTATTCCGAGGGCGGCTCGCGAAACGTCGGGACTCCTGGCCGCCGGCCCACGACAGGGCTGGATCCCTGTCGAGGTCCCGCAGATGTCTTAGAGCTTGCCTGACGTTGAGCCGAACAGGCTTGAGATACCGCCGCCGAGGGTGACCGCTGCAATGACCACGACGATCGCGATCACAGCGATCAGAAGCCCGTACTCGGCCATCGTCTGGCCGGCCTCATCGTCCAACAGTTCAGCTAGCCAGCTCCGAAAGAGCGTGTACATGGCTGTCATACGGCGGTTATCGGCACGCGAGCCGCTGAGCATGAGTTCGTCAGCGCCGCAGCCGCCGCTCGATCGCCAGGCTGGCCCGCCTGACGGCTTCGCCGTAGGCTCTCCGCGCTACGTCAGGGAGTGGCAGTGGGGAGCGGCTGGCCGACAGGGCGCGGTGCTCCTCGCGGCCCATCGCAGCCACGGCCGCGTCGTCAGTAGCAGAAGCCTTTCCGGCGTAGACCCAGGCTAAGCGGAAGGCCAGACCGCTCGCGAGATACCTGACACTGGCCAGGTCATGCTCGCGCGGGCCTGTTCGGCGGGCGATCAACCGGAGCGAGAGCCCGAGGGCGACGAGGCTCTTGGCGGAACGGAATAGCACCCCGGGGCGTCCACGGTGGAGCGCATCGGCCGCGTCTCCCAGCCGTCTCTCGCCAAGGGCCGAGAGCGAGAGCTCGGTCAGCATCGCAGCGGTCTCAAGGGTGCCGAGCGCCCTGCGGGTCGGATGATGCACTGGTATGCCGCTTGCTACGAGCGAAAGGCGGGTTGCGGCCGCGCCAGTCGCGGTCGCGGTGGCAACGAATGCCGGCCCGAGGATTACGCGGCTGCGAGCCCACACCGGGACCGCAGTACAGGCCAGCAGCACCCCGGTGTAGGAGCCGAGGTAGCTGCCGAGCAGCGCAGTCAGCACTCCCAACGAGCGGGCGGCGTTCGGCCGCGCGGCCAGATCGCAGCCCACCGCCAGCGCACCCGAGCCGCTGAACGCGATCAGACACCAGGCGCCCGTGTTCATTGGCGAGCGCGGCTTGAAGATCCTCATCATGTTTAGGAACCGCGCGGGACAACCGAGATCGCCGATCAGCAGCAGGGGCGCGGGGGCGACGGCGCCGAGGGCGACCTTGCGGGCGATCGCGGCCGACCGGTGATCGCCGGCGGCATCGCATCCCAGCGCGGCGAACGCCGAGCGGGATGCCATGCCTCCGAACCAGAAGTAGAGCGGGACCTCCCACGACCACACCGGTGCGTGGATGAACGGCCCGTGGGCGTCCGAGACCGACGCGCCGCGCATCCGCCGGTTCGCCGCCGCGACCTGACCAGGAGCCGGCTCCACCGCGGCATAGCCAGTGTCGCGCGCCTTGTAGAGAAACGACCAACGAGCGTCACCAAAGCCAGGGCGCGCGAGCGCGACAGGAGCCCCCGGCTCGGCCGCGGTCCAGGGCCCGGGCTCGCCCGGCGTTCCTAGCGCGGGACGGATGTCGCGGGTTTCGGAGTTGTGGTCCGCCACCCACTCGGTCTCGCCTCCGCGCGAGGTGTCGGGAGGCTCGTGCTCGGGAGCCAACTCCGCCGCCCGGCCATCCTCTGGGTCGCGGTCGACCACCCCGAACGGACACGCCGGCACGCAGTAGCCGCAGCCGTTGCAGACATCCGGTTGCAGCACCACCGTCTGATGCTCGGTGCGGATCAGCGCGCCGGTGGGGCAAGCGTCGAGGCAGCCCGCGTTGGTGCAGTGCTTGCAGACATCGGACATGAACACCCAATCGCCCATCTTGCCCACCGCCTCCGCGACGTCCACCAGGCCGGGGCCCGGCTGCGCTGCGTCGAGGAGGTCAATCGCGCCTGCGGCGGAGATCGCGGGCAGGTCGTTCCACTGCTTGCAGGCGACCTCGCAGGCGTCAGTGCCGCCCGGGCGACGGTATTTGACCTTCGTCAGCCTCCCGGCTGCTGCACCAGCTGGCGCGAGGACGCACCCTTCGGGCACAACGTCCCCTGGTTGATCGGCGAACGCGGGTTGCCCTCGATGTCGACCAGCTCGCCGCCCCGCGTGTACACCAGCTGGCCGCATCCCACAGGCGTCTACGAGGTCATCGACGTGGTCGAGGAGTAGCGGCCACCGAGCGCCACCGCGTCGGCGGCTTCCTGAACGACGTTGTCGGAGATGACCGTGGTGTTCTGCCACTCAGGGTCCTTCAGCGTGGTCGATACGACGTATTTCGGGTCATTGTTCAGTTCCTCGGCGAACGCCCCCTCCCGGGATGGCCACGCCTGGGCGGAGCCTTCGTAGGTCAACCGGCCGTCAAGCTGAACGTCGGCCTCCGTCAGCTCGTCGAGCTTGAACTTGTTGCCCTCCTCGCCG
>JBDTEE010000029.1:0-6494 GCA_039922645.1 Solirubrobacteraceae bacterium
CCCCCTCTATCGGACGCTCGTCGCCGATACTAAACCCCGGTGTAGCGCTCCGGACGCATGTCAATACGGACGGTTCGGGTAGCCCGGGCCGAGCTGCGCATTGGCCCGCGAGGCCAGCCCGATCGCCCGGGTGGGCCAGAAGGTTCCGCCCGACGGGCCACCCCCGCAGCCGCTGCTGTTGCCCGGCGGAGAGGTCCACATCCAGGCGTCTGCCTGTCCAAAGCCGGTTTGTGTTGTGTCGCGAGGCCCGAGACCCCGGCGCGGGGGATTGCACAGGTCCTCGACGCCCTGAGTGGACGGGTGCGGGTTCAGCAGTGGTCCGCGGCCGTTCTGGGCCGTGTTGACGATGTAGTGCGCCCCGTGGGTCAGCCGGGAGATGCGGCTGGCCCAGCGGACCTCTTTGATGGTCCACTGCTCATGGGTGTCGTTGGTGTAGAAGCCGCGGATCTTGTTCACGCCGATTGTGTTCAGCACACGGGCGGTGTAGCGCGCCGTGTTGGAGTCCGAGTAGCCCCCCTCCACGTAGACCACGGAGTGGGGCAGGGCCGAGATGCGGTTGATCTCGTAGCGCAGGTCGGCCTCCCACAGCCCGAGGCTGCCGGCCCGGGCGACGCAGCTTGTGCTGCCCACCCCGTCGGTCTCGAGCAGAAACACAGCCGGCCGGCGGTCCACCGCCGTGGCCAGTTCGTCCACACGACGGCGGAACGTCGGGCCGGCGGCGGCCAGGGCTCCCGGCGACGGGCAGTCGCCGGCCGCGGGATGCAGGAAGTAGGTGTTGAGGAGCGGAATCGACCCGGGATCAGCGGTGAAGTTGTGACACAGGAGCTTCTCGGTCTGCTTGAAGATCGCGCCGGGACCGCCCCCCCACGAATAGGCACTCAGCCGCTGCACCTCGGGTTCAGCGGCGATCTTCTCCAGCTGATGCACGCGGAAGGCCAGGCCCGGGTGGTCGGCTATCCGGCGGCGCAACGCACCGTGGTTGAGCGAGTGGGCGAAGCGGGCCCATGATTCGCTATCGGTCAGGCCACTGGGATCGAGCCCGAGCATCCGGGCGATAGCGCCAGCCGCCGCGCCGTGGGCCGGACCGTCGACGAAGAACCGTGCCCCACGCAGCGGGTTGGCTCCGGGGGCCCGCGGCAGGGCCAGGGGGTTGGCCGGGTCCCGCCGAGCGGAAAACGGGTCCCCGCACTGCTGGCTCACGGCCGCGTGCGCCTTCACGGGCACGCGTGCGAATGCGGCTCCGCTAAGTGGGATCGAGCCTCCGATCGCCAACAATCCCACCAGCGAAGCGAGTATTCCTTGCGTCGACATCGGCGGTGGCGATATTGCCAATTGCGGTCGGCGTGTGCGTTTTCGTCGCGACTTTGTATAGCCTCGGCGCTCGTCAAAGCGGCCCAACGGAGGGTGAATTTGGAGTTCACGGGGCGCCAGCTGCATTTCGTCGGGATCGGCGGCGTGGGGATGAGCGGTCTTGCTCTGATCGCCCAGACGCTCGGCGCGCAGGTGACCGGTTCTGACCGGGCCGAATCCTCCTACACGAACCGGTTGCGCGAACACGGAATCGAGCCGATCATCGGGCATGACCGGGCCAACGTGCCCACCGGCGCCGAGGTCGTTTACTCGACCGCGATCCCGCCCGAGAACCCCGAGCGCGCCGTCGCCCGGTCCCAGCTGCACCGGGCCGATCTGTTGGCTCAGATCGCCGCCCTGCGGCGCTGCCTGGCCATCACGGGCACGCACGGCAAGACCACCACGGCGGCGATGACGGTCCAGGCACTCCGCGGCGCGGGGATGGATCCGGCCTACGTGGTCGGCGGCGAGCTGCGCTCGACGGGTGCCAACGCGGGCTGGGGCAGCGGCGAGTGGATTGTCGTCGAGGCCGACGAGTCTGACCGCTCGCTGCTGAAGCTGGATCCCGAGATCGCGGTGCTCACCAACGCCGAGCTCGATCATCACGCCACGTACTCCTCGCGGTTGGATCTCGAGGCGACCTTCGCCGCCTTTCTCGCTCGTGCCGGTACCGGAGCGGTGGTCTGGGATCGGGCCGGCCTGCGCGCCCTGGCCCCGGCCGGAGCGTCTTTCTACGACGCTGTCCCAGAACTGCGTCCCGACGGCTCGCGCTTCTCCTGGCAGGGCATCGAGGTCGCTCTGAGCGTGCCTGGGGCCCATAACGCGGTCAACGCGGCTGGGGCCTTGACCGCGGCTGCCCGGGCTGGGGCCGACCCTGTCCAGGCCGCTGGCGCGCTGGCCGACTTCAGGGGCGCGCGCCGGCGTTTCGAGCTGCTCGGCCGGACAGCGGCAGGCGCCGCCGTCTACGACGACTACGCACACCACCCGACCGAGGTGGCCGCGGCCATCGCCGGTGCCCGGACGCTGCGCCCCCGGCGGCTGGTGGCGGTCTTTCAGCCCCATCTGTTCTCCCGTACACGGGCATTCGCGCCCGAGTTCGGCCGGGCGCTGGCCGCGGCCGACGAGATCGTCGTGGTGCCCGTGTACCCGGCCCGCGAGTCGGCGGCGGACTTCCCCGGTATCGACGGCCGTCTGATCGCCGCTGCGGCCGCCGACGCGGGCGGAGGGCGCCCGGTGGCCTGGATGCCCGGCTTCGGCCCCGCTCGCGACTATCTCCTGAGCCGGCTGGACGATGGATCGCTGTGCCTGCTCATGGGGGCGGGCAACATCGACTCCCTGGCCCGTGAGCTCGCTGCCACCGGCACCTGAGCCCGCGAGGGGGCGGCTCCGTCGTAACCCCGCGTCGAGGATGCCCTCCGCGCCGGCTAACCGGCCGAGGCGCCTTCTACGCTCCTGGCCAGTATGGCCACGATTCCCGAGGGCATCGAGCGAGAGTTCCCCCTCGCTCGCCTGACCACGATCCGGACCGGCGGCCGGGCCGAGCTGTTCGCCCGGGCCGGCACGATCACGACGCTGGTGCACCTGCTTGCCTGGGCGGCTGAGGAGGGTTTCGAGGTAGGTGTCGTCGGCTCGGGGTCGAACCTGCTGGTGGCGGACGAGGGCGTTCGCGGGCTGGTGCTGAAACTCGACCAGGAGCTGAGCGAGATAACCGTGATTGGAACTCGAATGGACTGCGGAGGTGGCGCCAGGCTGCCCGCCGTCTCGGCTCGCGCCGCCCGGGCCGGCCTCAGCGGCATCGAGTTCGGCGTCAACATCCCGGGAACCGTGGGAGGCGCTGTGCGGATGAATGCCAACGCCTACGGCGGTGAGCTCTCTCGCGCCCTGGAATGGGTCGACGTGGTCAGCGCCGGCGGCACCAAGCGCCGGACGCCCGACCAACTCGGCTTCGCCTACCGCCGTTCGAGTCTGGCTCGCGGCGAGGTCGTGGCCCGCGCCTCGTTCGCGCTGGCTCCGGCGGCCACCGAGGAGGTCAAGCTGACCCTGGCCGATATGCGTCGTCGCCGCAAGGAGGCCCAGCCGGCCGGCATCAAAACGTTCGGCTCCACGTTCAAGAACCCCACCGACCCACGGGCCGAAGGGCGCAGCGCCGGTCAGCTCCTGGATGCCGCCGGATGCCGCGGGCTGCGCATCGGTGGCGCGGGGTTCTCGGCCAAGCACGCCAACTTCGTCGAAAACCACGGCGCGGCCACCACCGCCGACGTGATCGCGATGATGGCCGAGGGCCGGCGTCGGGTCAAGGAGCGGTTCGGACTCGAGCTCGAGCCGGAGGTGCAGGCTCTCGGCCCGGTGGCCTTCCCCGAGGATTGGTCACGGGCATGACGGGCAGCGGCGGAGCCCGGACGGCACGGGCCGGCGCAGGCAAGCCGGCTCAGCGCACCCGCTCAAGCGCCCCGAGGCGGGGCCAGGGGAGACTGAGATCCCTGCGGCGTCCGGGACTCCGGTTGCTGGCCGGGCTGCTGGGTGGCCTGATCGTGCTCGGCGGGATGTACCTCTGGCTGCGCGACTCCTCGTTGGTCGCGGTGCAGAACGTCCGCATCGTCGGCACCAGCGGTCCCGACGCCGGGCAGATCCGCTCCGCGCTGCGCTCGGCCGCCCGGACAATGACCACGCTGGACGTGAGGATGGGCGCTCTCCAGACCGCCGTGGCCCCATACCCGGTGGTCAAGAGCCTGGACGTGGCGACGCAGTTCCCCCACGGGATGACCATCAACGTCTCCGAGCAGGTCCCGGTGGCCGTCGTGATGGCCGGTGGCCGGCGCATTCCGGTGGCCGGTGACGGCACGCTCCTGCACAGCACGCAGGACCAGTCGAGCCTGCCGGTCATCTCTGTTGCCGTCCTGCCGGGTGGCTGGCGGCTGACCGGTTACGCGCTGGGCGAGGCCCGCCTGCTGGCTGCGGCTCCGTACCCGCTGCTGAGCCGGCTGAGCCACGTCAGCGACAGCCCCGAGCACGGCCTGGCCGGCCAGCTGCGCAACGGCCCGAGCCTGTACTTCGGTCGCGGCAACGAGCTGTCGGCCAAGTGGGCGGCGGTGACCGAGGTCCTGGCCAACTCGGGCTCGGCCGGTGCCCAGTACATCGACGTGACCGATCCGAGCCG
The DNA here is from genome assembly GCA_039922645.1 of Solirubrobacteraceae bacterium. Classification (GTDB taxonomy): domain Bacteria; phylum Actinomycetota; class Thermoleophilia; order Solirubrobacterales; family Solirubrobacteraceae; genus Palsa-465. The sequence goes on from JBDTEE010000029.1 coordinate 4,508, forward strand.
GCCGGCGGCGGGCACCGGTGCGGACAGCCTCAGCTCCAGCGGTGCCTCCGCGGCGAGCGGCACCGCGACGGCCGGGTCGGCGGGCATCGTGTCCTCGACGGCGACCGCGACCGCTCCGGCAGGGACGGCTCCGACAGGGACCGCTCCGACAGGGACGGCTCCGGGAGGCTGAACCTCAGGTGTAGAGTCAGTCTGGCCGCGGCCCGACTCTACGATGCAGATCGAGACTTCCTCCTTCTGCAACGATCATTGCGCGACGGCTGATGGCGTTGACTTCTAGCGCCGCTAGGTCATAACGTGCCAAACTGCTTACTTCGAGCAGGTACGCCCGAAACACTCAACCCTATATCGAGGCTCGGACGAGACACATGGAAAGCGGAAGTTATCTGGCCGTCATCAAGGTCGTCGGAGTCGGCGGCGGCGGCACCAACGCGGTCAACCGGATGGTTGACGCGGGCCTGCGCGGCGTCGAATTCGTCGCCTGCAACACGGACGCGCAGGCACTGGCCATGTGCGATGCCGACATAAAGCTGAACATCGGCCACGAGCTGACCAAGGGCCTGGGCGCCGGATCCAACCCGGACATTGGCCATGGCGCTGCCGCCGAGTCGCGCGACGACATCAAGGAGGCCCTGAAGGGGGCCGACATGGTCTTCGTGACCGCCGGCGAGGGCGGGGGCACGGGTACCGGCGCCGCGCCGGTAATCGCCGAGATCGCCAAGAACGAGATCGGCGCCCTAACGGTGGGCGTGGTCACGCGCCCGTTCTCCTTCGAGGGCACCCAGCGTGCCCGCCAGGCGCAGGAGGGCATCCAGCGCCTGCGCGAGAACGTGGACACGCTGATCGTGATTCCCAACGAGAAGCTGCTGACCATCGTCGAGCGGCGCACGACCATCCTGGACGCCTTCCGCGAGGCCGACAACGTGCTCCATCAGGGTGTGCAGGGAATCACCGACCTGATCACGATCCCCGGCCTGATCAACCTCGACTTCGCCGACGTGCGCACGATCATGCACGAGGCCGGATCCGCGCTGATGGGCATCGGCACGGCCGCGGGCGAGAATCGCGCCGCCGAGGCGGCCAAGGTGGCCATTTCCTCGCCGCTCCTCGAGGAGTCGGTGGAAGGGGCCATGGGCATCCTGCTCAATATCACCGGCGGTCACGACCTCGGGTTGTTCGAGGTCAACGAGGCCGCGGAGATCGTTCAGGGCGCAGCGGATTCCAATTCCAACATCATCTTCGGTGCCGTCATCGATGACACGCTCGGAGACGAGGTTCGGGTGACGGTCATCGCCACCGGGTTCGATCATGGTGCTCGCAGCCCGAGCACCGCTCGCGAGACCACGCGGCGTGAGCGTCGCGACCGCGACGTGACCATGGATGACCGGCAGCGCTCCTCGCTCGAGATCGCCGACGACGAGATCGATATCCCGTCGTTCCTGAAGGACCGGTAGAACCCGCCGAGCCTGGCTTACCGCCGCCAGACGCTGGCCCGTCTGGCGGCGCGGATCGTGACCGCATCGGTCCCGGGTCCGGACGCCGACGGGACCCACGGTGCCTTGTAGCCTTGGACGAAATGTCGCCGTCCGCCGAAACTGCGCTTCGTCAGTCGCCGCTGCGCGCCCAGCACGATGCTGCCGGGGCGCGCCTGGTGCCGTTCGCCGGCTGGGAGATGCCGGTTCAGTACGGGGAGATCCGGGTTGAGCACGACGCGGTCCGCAGTCACATCGGCGTCTTCGACGTCTCCCACATGGGCGAGATCGAGACCCGCGGGCCCGATGCCCAGGCCCTGCTTCAGCGGTTGCTCTCCAACGATCTGCGCCGGCTGCCCGAGGGCGGGGCCCAGTACAGCCTGCTCTGCCGCGAAGACGGCGGAGTCCTGGATGACCTGTTCACCTACCGGCTGGCCGAATGCCACTTCCTGACGGTCACCAACGCCTCCAATCACGAGCGCGACCTGGCTTGGTTCCAGGCCCAGGCCGGGAAC
>JBDTEE010000030.1:0-8259 GCA_039922645.1 Solirubrobacteraceae bacterium
GCGGTCCGTATCGTCCTGACGTTGCACGAGCTGACGACTGGTTCCTCGCGCTCCAGCGCCTCGTCAATCTTGGACGACGTCGCGATTGACCGCGAGGCCTGTTGTTCCGGCCGAGGATCGACGTGGCTTCCTCACCAGGGACGAACCGCCCGCCGGGGTAGCGGCGCCGCGTCGGCCAACGTGTCACATTTCGGGCTGCGGCGGTGCTGAGTGGTGTGATGAGGTTGCAAGCGCGAAAGGACGAGCGGTCGGAGTGCGTTGATGGCGCAGCGGCGTCGGCTGGGTTCGAGGCGTTCTTTCGCCAGCACTATCGGGTCGTCGTTCGCCTGGCACAGAGTGTGGTCCGCGACCCCCAGCAGGCGGAGGACGTGGCGCAGGAGGTCTTCCTCGCCGCCTATCGGCGGTTTCCCGGCGACTACGGCCAAGCTGCGGGCTGGGTTAGGGTCGCTGCGGTGCACACGGCGCTCAACGCGCTTCGGGGGGAGCGCCGTCGGGACAAGCGTCAGCGCCTGTTGCAAGACGTCGGCTCCCTGCCGAGCGCTGAGGACACGGTGATCGTTCGGGAAGCGCGGGGAGAGCTTCGTCGCGTACTGGCCCGTCTGCCTCGCCGGTCGGCTGCGGTCCTGGTGATGCGTCACGGTGGCATGAGCTATGTGGAGATCGCAGAGGCGCTCGGGGTCAAGGTCGGGCACGTGGGGACTCTGCTCAGAAGGGCAGAGTCCGCGCTTCGAAAGGAGATGGAACATGAGACACATTCCTGACGGGGTGCTTCGGCGCCTGGATGACGAGCCCTTGGCCGTTCCGGACAGGGTCACCGAGCACGCCGGCAGCTGTGAACGCTGCAGCGCTCGCCGAGCACGGATCGCTCAGGACACGGAATTCGCGGCCCGGCTGTTGTCGGCCCCGCGATTGGTGCCCGACGCGGACATGGCATGGGCTCGGCTCCAGCGCGAGCTGTACCCTCGACCGCAGGAGGCAACTCGCCGGCACCGCCGGCCAGCTCCGGCTTTCCGGCGCCGCGCGCGATTCCCGAGGGTGTCGCTGCGCGTCGGGCTGGGGTTAGTCACGGTCGGGATTGTGGTCGCAGGCACGGCCACGGCAGCTACGCTTACCACCATCTTCGCCCCTACCCACGTGGCGCCGGTGACCGTGAGCCAGGGCGACGTGCGGGCGATCACCACCTTCATGGGCCTGGGCGACGACCACGTGCTCGGCGGCTTCTCTAGCCCGAACGGATCAATTACGGCTCGGTTCGGAAGGATCAAATGGTCTTCCTCAGGCTCTGCCCACCCGGTGTCCTCGCTCGCCGAGGCCACGGCGCAAGCGGGCTTTCCGGTGTCGTTGCCCGCTCGCCTTCCCGCGGGGGTCGGCGCTGCGGAGCAGTTCGGCGTTCAGCCGCGCGTGAGCGCCACCGTGACCTTCAGCTCGACCGACGCCGGCGTCGGAGGGCGCTCGGTGACGCTTGACGCCGGCCCGGCCGTCCTCGTTGAGTATGCCGGGGCGAGCGGGGGCAAGCTGCCCACACTCGCGGTGGCGACGATGCCGCGCCCGACGGCGCGCTCCGCGGGTGCGAGCATGAGCCGGGTTGAGGCCTTCTTGCTGGGCCAGCCGGACATCCCACCGCAGCTGGCGGAGGAGGTGCGCCTGCTCGGTGACCTCCGAACGATCCTCCCGGTGCCCGTTCCGCCAGGCGCCTCGGTTCGCTCAGTACAGGTCGCTGGCTGGCCCGGCGTGCTCCTGGCTGACTCCTCGAACGCAGCTGGCGGAGTGGTCTGGGAGGACGGTTGGGACATGCTCCATGTAGTCGCGGGAATCCTCGATTCGCGAGATCTTCTGAATGTCGCCGACCAACTCGGCTGAGGGGGCAGCCATCGACGTGGGCGACCCATCCGCGGCTGACACCGCCGTCCCGGTGTCGGAGGCCGCGAAGTCCGACGCCGGGACCCGCTCCCCCCGGGCAACGCTGTCCCCGGCGGTTTACACGGTGGCGCTGAGCAAGCGCTTCGGCGACACGATCGCGGTGAAGTCGCTGTCCATGACGGTGGAGCGAGGCGAGGTCTTCGGCTTCCTTGGCCCGAACGGGGCTGGTAAGACCACGGTGGTGAAGCTTCTGCTCGGGCTGGCGCGTCCCAGCGGCGGCGAGGCCCTGGTGCTCGGCGCGCGCCTGGGGGATCGCGAGACGAGACGACAGATCGGATATCTCCCCGAGCTGTTTCGCTTCCAACCCCTGCTCACCGCCGCGGAGGTGCTTCGCCTGCACTGCCGGCTCCTCGCGCTGCCTCGGGCCGCCTGGAAGGAGGAGGTTCGCAGAGCTCTGGAGACCGTCGGCCTGCTCGAGCGAGGCGATGATCGAGTCGGCAGCTTCTCGAAGGGAATGCAGCAGCGGCTCGGACTTGGCGTGGCGCTGCTCGGCGACCCCACGCTGGTCGTCCTCGACGAGCCCACCAGCGCCCTGGACCCTGTCGGACGCCACGACGTACGCGAGATCATTCGTGGACTTCGCGAGCGGGGCGCCACAGTGTTCCTGAACACCCACCTGCTCGAAGAGGCGGAGCACGTGTGCGATCGCGTTGCGGTCATCGACAGGGGGACCGCGATCGCCACCGGCACCCTCGCCGAGTTGCTCGGCCGCCATGCCAGGGTGCGGCTCAAGGTGGGAGGGCTCGGCGAGAGCTGGTGGAGCGGCCTCGGTCGGTTCGGTCGATGGCAACGCGAGCGCGAGTGGATTGTGGTCGAGGGCATCGATCCGTCTCGGATCGCCGACTTGGTCGACACGGTGGTCGCCCTTGGGGGGCGGGTCGAGGCGGTGATCCCCGAGCAGCAGAGTCTCGAGTCCCGCTTCCTCGAGCTGCTGGGCGAACGATGAATCCGACCTGGACGATCGCCGCTCTCACGATCAAAGAGGCGGTGCGCCGACGCCTCCTCCTCGCCTTCCTCGCGATCACCGTGATCATCGTCGGTCTCAGTGCATGGGGCTTCGACCGCTTGAGCCACACCCACAGCATCACCTCCGGTGAGAGTCACCTTGCGGTCCCGGACGCGCTCGTCCTGTTCATGTTCATGTTCAGCTTCGTCCTCGCCCTGAGCGCGTCGGCGATCGCGTCTCCGTCGATCTCTTCCGAGATCGAATCTGGTGTCCTCATGACCGTCGTGACCCGCCCCGTCCGGAGGGTCGAGGTGCTGCTCGGCAAGTGGCTCGGCCTCGCAGCATTGCTCGCCGGCTATGCCGGGGTCGTCTGCGCCCTTGAGTTCGGGGTCGTGGACTGGGTGAGCGGCTTTGTGCCACCGAACCCGCTACTCGCCGGTGTCTACCTGTTCGCCGAGGGCGCGCTGCTGCTGACCCTGTCCCTGTTGTTGAGCACGCGGATGCCGGTCATCGCCGCGGGTGTCATCGCTGTTGCGGTGTTCGGCGCCGGATGGCTGGCCGGAGTCGTCGGCACCCTGGGCACCACCCTCAACATCGGTGCACTACGGACCGTGGGACAAATAGGACGACTCGTGCTACCCACCGACGGGCTCTGGCACGCCGCCATCTACTACCTCCAGCCACCCTCCGTCATCGCCGAGCAGGTCACCGGAGGCCGACAGGGAAACCCGTTCTACGCCCAAGGAGCACCCTCCTGGCCGTACCTCTTATGGGTGGCCTGCTGGTTCCTCATCGTCCTGACCGTCGCAGTGGCCAGCTTCGAGCATCGCGAGCTATAGAGACCGAACAGAGACATCCGCTCCCGATCACGCCAATGGGGCGGGCTGCTCGCCCAGACGGCCCGGCCCTCAGTTTCCGCGCGATGCAGGTGCCTGGTCCTCTTCCCTGCCTTGCCGGCAATGCAGGCGCGTAGCTGTCGGCGGAGTCGCGGACAACGTTTCGCTCCAAGAAAGCAGGTGCCGCAGGCCGCCGCGGCCGTTCCTCGTGCTCAGACCTTGGGGAGAGATAGTCGTGCCGCTCTGGTTGGTTCGCAGAAGCGACGGTTCTGGCCTAGCGCTCTCGGGCAGGTTTAGCGTTGCGCGGGGGCCGCTGCGAGAGGAGCATTGTGAGCAGGTCGCCGAGCAGTTGGTCCGAGACGGCGCCGGGGTCGGAGAGCTCTTCGACGGCGAGTCCGTTAGCGAGTGCGGTGATCGCCATCGCGAGCTGGTCGATCGGGATCGGTGGCGTGATCCCGCGTGCGCTCAGATGTTGCTCGATCAGCTCCTCGAGCGCTGTTCTGAGTCTGCGTTTGTGGTCTTTGAATCGCTTCGCAAAGCCTGGGTTCCGTGCGGCGTAGGCGACGAACTCGAGTAGTAGCAGCCGCCATTCGCGGCTCTCTTTGAAGCTGCGGGTGACGTCGAGGGCCTCCTCGTGTAGCGAGCGATCCCCGCTGCCCGCTCCGCGGCCGGCGGCGAGGGTCTGCCGGGTGTGTTCGAGGCGTTCGTCGAGGCGCGCGTCGAGCAACGCGAGGAACAGCTCTTCCTTGTTTCGGAAGTTGTAGTAGATCGCGCCGTTTGACAGTCCGGCCTCATCGGCGATCTCCTCGATCGTGGCGGCGTGGTAGCCGTGGGCGCCGAAGACCGTGCGGGCGGCGTCAAGGATCCGCCCGCGGTTGGCTTCGCGCTTTTGCGCTCGGGTGGGTCTTTTTTGGGTCGGTGTGCGCGGGCTCACGGTTGGGTTTGTCGCCAAGGTGCTACAGCCAGAGACACTACTCTAATTAGAGTATATGCTCTGATTATACAGAGATTGAGGTTGATCTGATGATGAGCACCCTTCCACTTCTCGTGTGCGCGGCGATGCTGTTGATGATGTTCGGCGCTGGCGCGATCGTGTGGCTCGCGACCAGAACGCCGCTCGGCCGCCTGTCGTGGTTCGCGCGCCGCGCGCAGCGCCACCAGACGCACGCTCAGAACCCAAGCGAACGGTCGCGCTGATGACCGCGATCGGCTGAGCATGCTCGAGCGAGCACAAGTCGTAGTTGTCGGTGGCGGCCAAGCAGGACTCGCGGCCGGCTACTACCTCTCACAGACCGACACGCGGTTCGCGATCCTCGACGCTCGGACCCAGGGCGGCGAGTCGTGGCGGGAGCGCTGGGATTCGCTTGAGCTGTTCACCCCCGCTCGCTACAGCTCGCTGCCGGGCTTACCGTTCCCGGGCGATCCGGACCGGTATCCCGGCAAGGATGAGGTCGCCAACTATCTGGAGACCTACGCGAGCAAATTTCAGCTGCCGGTTAGACACGACGCCCGGGTCACATCGCTCGCGCGCACGGACGCCGGCTATCGCCTCGCGACCGAGTCGGGAGAGCTCGAAGCCGATCAGGTGATCGTGGCGACCGGCGCCTACCAGCAGCCCCACACGCCGCCGATCGCCGACCGCCTGAGCGACGAGGTGACACAGCTCCACAGCGCCGAGTACCTCAACGCCGAGCAGGCCCCGGCCGGCGTGGTGCTGGTCGTCGGCTCCGCTAACTCAGGCGTTCAGATCGCGCGCGAGCTCTCGGGTACCCATCGCGTCTATCTGTCGCGGGGTACGAAGCTCCCCAGTATGCCTCGACGCGTTCTCGGTCAGAGCCTGCATTGGTGGGGCGATCACCTCGGGCTGATCGTGGCCCCGCTCGACAGCCTGCGCGGACGCACCCAGCGCGGGGACCTGATCATCGGCACAAGCCCGCGTCAGCTCGCACGGCGCCACGGGGTCGAGCTACTCGCCCGCACGGCCGCCGTCGATGGACGGACGGTGCGGTTCGCCGACGATCGCGCAATCGAGGTGGGCACAGTCGTCTGGGCGACGGGGTTTCGCCCCGACTACTCGTGGATCCACGCGCCCGTGCTCGACGAGCACGGCGCGCCACGGCACCGCCGCGGCGTCACCGAGTCACCCGGCTTGTACTTCCTCGGCATGCACGATCAATACTCGCGAGGCTCCTCGCTGCTGCACTGGGTCAGACACGACGCCGAATACATCGTCCAACACGCCCGCGAAGGCACAAGAAAATAGGAAGGAACACAACCAATGGACGCGAGCGAGACCGACCGAATCCGGCAGCTGTTCGACAAAGAGGCACCCAGGTACGATCGGCAGATCAGCTTCTTCGAACGGCTGCTATTCAAGGGCGGCCGCGAATGGGCGTGCTCCCAGGCGACCGGCGACGTACTCGAGCTCGCCGTCGGAACCGGCCGCAACCTAGCCCACTACCACCCCGACGTACGGCTGCGCGGTATCGAGCTGAGCCCGGCGATGCTCGACATCGCCCGTGCCCGCGCCCGCCAGGCCGCCTGCGAAACCGACCTACAACTCGGCGACGCGCAAGCGCTCGATTTCGCGGACGAGAGCTTCGACACGGTCGTCTGCACGCTGTCGCTGTGCACGATCCCCGACGACCGCGCCGCGGTCGCCGAGGTACGGCGGGTGCTGCGACCCGGCGGCCGGTTCCTCCTACTCGAGCACGTGCGCAGCACCCAACCACTGATTCGCGCCGGCCAGCTGCTGCTCGACCCGCTGGCGGTGCGCTTCGCGGGCGACCACATCGCCCGCGAACCCCTCGAGCATCTCCAAGCCGAGACCTTCGTCATCGATCACGTGCACCGCTCGAAGCTTGGGATCGTCGAGCGCATCGACGCGCACAAGCCGGAGTGACGTACGCAGATCCCGAGCTCCTCAACGTGCGCGTTGCCCATCAGTTGCAGCAGTTCTCCCCGCACGGATCGACGGCGGGGATCGGGGAAGCGACGCAGCAGCCCTCGCCGGCCCAAGCCTCTCGTCCTTCAGAGATCGCGAGCGCGGCGATCGCAAGCGCTATCACGGGGTCGAGCCACCACCATCCCAGCGCGGCGTTGGCCACCAGGCCGACGAGCACGCCGGCGGCCATGTAGGCGCAGAGGAGGTTCTGCGCGCCTTCGCCAGCGGTAGCAGCCGAGCCGAGTCGAGCGCCGATCCGCTGCTTAGCGCGACCAAGCAGCGGCATGACGAGGATCGAGGCGATCGACAGACCGATCCCGACCAAGCTCGTGGAGGGATGCTCCGCTTTGATCAGCGCACGGATCGCGGCCTGCGCGATGTACGGCGCGAGCAGAAAGAACGAGACCGCAACGAGCTTCTGCGCGCGCCGCTCGGCGTCCTCGGAGAGGCGGCGGGTGCCGGTGAACCGCCAGATCACGATCACCGACGCCACGCCCTCGATCGCGGAGTCGATTCCGAACCCAAGCAGCGCGACCGACCCGGCGACCAGCGCAGCGATGATTGCGACGGTGCCCTCGACCGTCATCCACGCCAAGCTCAGCCACGACAGCGCCTTAGCGCGGCGGATCAACCGATCCCGCTCACCATCGCCCCCGGGCCGCACGAGTTCAGGGTCACGTGGCAGCGTGGATAGCTCGAGCGGCCGGCTCGTCACGCCCGTACCTCCGCGCCTTCGAGATGCGCGTCGATGAGGCGGCGGCCGCGATCGGTGAGCGCGTAGAAGACGATCTTGCCCGCCCGCCGGGACACGGTCAGGCTCGCGGTGCGCAGGATGCCGAGGTGATATGAGACCGCCTGGATCCGGCGCTCGGTAACCCACGCGAGATCACAGACGCACAGCTCGTCGGTCTGCGCAAGCGCCGCCGCGATAATCGTCCGCGTCGGGTCCGCGAGCGCACGGGCACAGCTCGCTAGATCCGTCGCACCCGAGTCGGGTAGACGCCGGCGGCGTAGCACCTCGGCCTTCTCGAGATCGAGACAGAGCAGATCGCAACGGTCGTCGCTCATCTGCTCATTCTGACGGACGTCAGATCGTTCCGCCAGGAACAGAGACGTCGCTTCGAGCTCTGACGACCGTGGTTTCCTAGTGCGCGCATCGAAGTTCGAGCCATCCGCGATGACATCGCGCAACGCACCCGCCAACTCCTCGCAGAACTCGACAGCACCCACGCACCGAGCGCGCGACAGCTCAGCAGCGTGAACGTCGAGTCGGCGACCCGGTCCACGGCGACTGAGCGCCGGCACGCGCCGCGATGTTGTGCGGCAGATCCGCTTTTGGGTGCCGGCGAATGTGAGCCGCAGCCGCTCCGGCCAGCGCACCCCGTTGCACTCCAAGCAGGGAAGGCGCAGACGCAACCGAGCGTCTCCTGTAGCCCTCCTTCTCGCGGCATGAAACTGCTTCTCGGAGGGTCCGTCCGGGTCCCGGCATAGCGTCGGATGATCCGGGACAGGGGCCTCTGTTGGGAGAACGCAGACGGGTAGGCCGTTTTTGGCGATGGGCTTCGAGCCCGTGCTTTTCGTTTGGCCGCCCCTGCGACTTGCCTGGATTGAGC
>JBDTEE010000031.1:0-8658 GCA_039922645.1 Solirubrobacteraceae bacterium
CGCGAGTGTGCGCTCGTACAACGCCCGCTCGGCCGCACCCAGAGCATCCCCATCCCCATCGGCGCCGTGCAGGTGATTGTGTAGCCGCTTTGTGATTTCGAAGAAGTCCGCATCGCCGGAGATCACGCCGTCAAAGCGATGGGGATCCCGTAGCGCATCATTCCGCCCGGCTCGGGGCCGGCATCGCGGATCTCGACCTCGTGGCCGAACCGCGCGAGATGGTAGGCGGCCGAGAGTCCACTCGGGCCCGCGCCGATCACCAACACCCGCTTGCCGCTGCGCCCCGGCGGCGGGTCGAACACCCGCCCCCGCTCGAACGCCAGGTCACCGAGGAACCGCTCGACGGCGGAATCGAAACCAAGCGGTCATCGGGGCGACCCCGGAATTCCACGCGGAGGGAACCCGCCGGCCCTAGGCGCCATCGTCGGGCACGACATCGGGCCCACGAACGATGCGGCGACCGGTGGCCGATGTCGCGCGAACCCGCACCCAACGCACCTTGGGGCCCGGTGCCCAGGGCTCGAGTTCGAGCTCGTCAAGCCGGTCGATCTCAGCGGAGTCTGTCACCTCCTCGCTGTCGCCCACGACGATCACGCTCCAGCCGGTGCGCTCGACGGGATCCCCGCCGTCGATCTCGAACACCGCGGCCGACGGGCCGAGAGCGCCGTGCAGCGCAGAGTCCGGTGCCGAGCGAAACACGACGGACTCTGTTTCGCGGTCGAACACGTAGTTGACCGGACGAAGGATCGGTGGCGCTGCGGGCACGCTGACAGAAACGCGGCCGACTCGGCCGCTGTTGGCGGCCAGCAAACTCAGGCACTCGCCGCGGTCCAACTCGAGGAGCTCGATCACCGGATTCAGCCTATCCCGAGTTGCCCACCCCGCGGGCCCGGATCGCCGCTTGGGCGGCCGCGACACGTGCGATCGGCAGGCGGAACGGCGAGCAGCTCACGTAGTCGAGACCAGTATCGTGAAAGAAGTAGATCGAAACCGGATCGCCTCCGTGCTCACCGCAGACGCCGATTTCGAGGGTGGGATGCGCTCGGCGGCCGCGCTCCACAGCGATCCGCACCAGCTCACCGACGCCGGCCTCGTCGAGGCTCGCGAACCGCGACCCGGTCACGATCTTCTCTGCGACGTATCGCGGGATGATCCGCCCTTCGATGTCGTCGCGGGAGAAGCCGATCGCGGCTTGGGTCAGGTCGTTGGTGCCGAACGAGAAGAAGTCGGCGTGGCGAGCGATCCGCTCGGCGATCAGGCACGCGCGGGGCAACTCGATCATCGTACCGACGGTGAACTCAGAGTCGTAGGCCAAACCCTCCCCGGACGCCACAGCAAGTACCCGGGCGCGCACCAGCTCGAGCTCGCGCGCGTAGGCGACCAGCGGAATCATGATCTCGAGCCGAGGCGCTCGGCCGGTGCGCTCGTGGACCGCACGCGCGGCGCGAGCGATCGCACGGACCTGCATCTCGTAGATCTCAGGGTGGATCACGCCGAGCCGGACGCCTCGCGTTCCCAGCATCGGATTGGTCTCCTCGAGGGAGCGCATACGCCCGAGTTGATGCTTGAGCTCGGCAAGACGCGAACTCCGCTCGATCCGCGCGCGCACGATCTGCTCGTGCAGCTCGAAGCGGTCCGGCAGGAACTCGTGCAACGGCGGGTCAAGCAGGCGGATCGTCACCGGGAGCCCGGCCATCGCCTCGAACAGCCCCTCGAAGTCGGCCTGCTGGAGCGGTAGCAGCTCCCCGAGCGCAGCGCGGCGGCCTGTCTCATCGTCGGCCATGATCATCGCTCGCATCTTGGGCTGACGATCCGCAGCCATGAACATGTGCCCGGTCCGGCACAGTCCGATGCCCTCGGCGTCGAACCGGCGCGCGCGGCGGGCGTCCTCGGGCGTGTCGGCGTTGGCGCGCACACCCAGCTCGCGCAGCTCGTCGCACCACCGCAACACCGTCTCGAACCGGGCGTCGACGCCAGCCTCCACGAGCGGCACGTCATCAGTGGTCACCGTGCCCGCGCTCCCGTCGATCGCGATCCGGTCCCCGCGCCGCAAGACGAGGTCGCCCACCCGAACCTTCTCGGTGTGCAGGTCGATCTCCAGGTCCGCCGCGCCCGTCACCGCGGGACGGCCCATCCCGCGGGCGACCAGCGCCGCGTGCGAGGCCTTGCCGCCTTCGGCCGTGACGATCCCGGAAGCGGCGTGGAGCCAGCCACGTCCTCGGCCTCGGTGAACGGCCGCACCAGGATCACCCTTTCTCCGTCCGCCGCGCGGGCGACGGCTTGCTCAGCGGTGAACACGATCGCGCCCTTGGCGGCACCCGGCGAGGCAGCCACGCCACGCGCGATCACAGTGAAGCGGGCCTCGGGGTCGAACGACGGGTGCAGGAGGGCATCGAGCGAGCTCGCGTCGATCGTGGCGATCGCCTCGGCCTTCGCCAGCAGTCCCTCGCCTACGGCGTCCACGGCAAACCTGACGGCCGCCTGCGCGGGCCGCTTGACCCCGCGCGTCTGGAGCATGTACAGACGCCCCTCCTCGACCGTGAACTCCGTATCCTGCATGTCCTTGTAGTGACGTTCTAGCCTCCGCAGGATTGCCGTTAGGTCGTCGAACACCTCCGGCATCCAAGCTCGCAATTCGGAGAGCTCGCGCGGAGTGCGTACCCCGGAGACAACGTCCTCTCCCTGCGCAGCCACCAGGAAGTCGCCCGAGGGCTCGGGTGCGCCAGTCAACTCGTCGCGGCTGAACGCCACGCCCGAGCACGAGGATTGACCCTTGTTCCCGTACACCATCTGCTGCACGTTGACCGCTGTCCCCCACTCGTCGGGAATCAGGTTGATCCGCCGGTACTGGATCGCCCGCTGGCCCGTCCACGAGTCGAACCCGGCGCGGATCGATTCCGTCAGCTGCTCGCGCGGGTCGCTCGGGAAGTCAACGAAAGCCGCGAAGCTGTCGGTCAGCTCCCGCAGCGCGGCGGCGTCGAGGTCGATGTCCAGCATCACGCTGCGCTCGCGCTTGACGCGCGCGATCTCGTCCTCGAAGCGCTCGCCGGGGATGCCCCGCACGACGTTTCCGAACATCTGCACCAAGCGCCGGTAGCAATCCCGAGCAAAGCGCTCGTCGCCGGTGAGGGCGGCCAAGCCGGCGAGCGACGCCTCGTTCAGGCCGAGGTTCAGCACGGTGTCGAGCATTCCCGGCATCGACTCGCGCGCGCCCGAGCGCACCGAGACAAGCAGCGGATCCTCCGGATCACCGAGCCGCTTGCCGGAGTGCCGCTCCAGACGGGCGAGCGCAGCGTCGACCTGGTCATCGAGATCCGCCGGGGCAATGCGCCGGCTCGCATGTACTCCACGCACGCCTCGGTGGTGATCGTGAACCCGGGGGGCACGAGCTCGGGACCGAGGATGCGAGTCATCTCGGCGATACCCGCGCCCTTGCCACCGAGCAGCTCGCGCATCTCCCGGGAGCCCTCGGCGAAGTCGTACACCCATTTGACCGCCGGCGAAGCGGGCGGAGGCTGCGCCGCGAGTTGCGTGGCGTGCCCCATGACTATGCCCGCTGTGCCACGGGGACGAGTACCCGCTGGGCCAGGTCGACGAGCCGGCTCGAGTATCCCCACTCGTTGTCGTACCACGCCACCACCTTCACCTGCGTAGCGTCGATCACGCTCGTCAGCCCGGCGTCGAAGATCGACGAGTAGGGCGACTTGACGATGTCCGCGGAGACGATCGGGTCCTCGGTGTAGGCGAGGATCCCCTCCAGCGCCCTGCGGTCGGCGTGCTGCTCAAACGCGGCGTTGACCTCTTCCTTGGTCGTCTCCCGCTCGATCTCGACGGTCAGGTCGACGAGCGATCCGGTCGGCATCGGGACGCGGACGGCAAAACCGTGCAGGCGACCCGCGAGCTCGGGAATCACGAGCCCGAGCGCCTTGGCGGCACCGGTCGAGGTCGGGATTATGTTGAGCGCCGCGGCCCGCGCTCGGCGCAGGTCCGTGTGCGGACCGTCGAGCAGGTTCTGATCGGCGGTGTAGGCGTGGATCGTGGTCATCAGGCCGTGCCTGATGCCGAACGTATCGTGGAGTACCTTCGCCACCGGGGCCAGACAGTTGGTCGTGCAGGACGCGTTTGAGATCACGTGATGGTTCTCGGGGTCGTACACCCCGTCGAAGTTGACGCCCAGCACAACGGTCGCGTCAGGGTGCTCGGCGCCCTTCGCGGGGGCCGAGATGATCACCTTGCGCGCACCCGCCTCGAGGTGCTGCGCGGCGCCGGCGCGCGTTCGCAACCGCCCTGTGGACTCAATCACCACGTCGACCCCCAGCTCGGCCCATGGGAGGGCCAGCGGATCGGCTTCGGCGAGCGCCCGCACGTGCGTGTCGCCAATCGCAAGCCCGTCTCCCTCGGCTTCGACCCGGTCAGGGAAGCGTCCGTACACCGAGTCGTACTTGAGCAGGTGCGCGAGGGTTGCCGAGTCGACCAGATCGTTGACCGCCACCACCTCAATGTCGGCTTGGTTCTCGTGGGCGGCGCGCAGCACATTGCGTCCGACCCGCCCGAATCCGTTGATTGCCATACGTACGGACATCTCAAACCTCGTTAGTTGTCATTGGATCGCAGCCGGCTCAGCCGGTAACGCTTGAGTGGACGGCAGCTCACGGTCCGGAACCATGGCCAGCAGCTCCTCGATCCCTTCCTCGATGCCATCTGCGAGCACGGCCAGATCGGGCGTCGAATCGCAGTCGGCAGCAATCCCGAACACGACGAGTCCGTTGTAGGAGAAGATCGCGATCCCGACGGCGTGCTCGGCCGCGAGCGGGACGAGCGGATAGACCTCTCGTATCGGCGCACCGAAC
The DNA here is from genome assembly GCA_039922645.1 of Solirubrobacteraceae bacterium. GTDB lineage: Bacteria > Actinomycetota > Thermoleophilia > Solirubrobacterales > Solirubrobacteraceae > Palsa-465. Next base: position 4,851 of record JBDTEE010000031.1, read on the forward strand.
GCGTACAGCGGCAGTGGTGTGTCTTGTGGGCCAACGCCCAGCGGCCGTGCTCGAGGCCCTCGACCAGCAATCTCCCACAGCGGCCTCGTTCGATCGAGCCGATGCGAATAGAAGTCTGCCGCCCAGTCACACAGCTGGGCGTCGGTGCACGGCGCCGGCAAAGCCGCATGGCGAACGTGGTCACGGATATCGAACTGCTCGTCGTCTATCCAATGCGGCCAGGCGAACCTCCCCGTGCGCGTCGAGGAGAGCTTCTGCGAGTAGCGCGGCAGCTGGCCCAACCGCGCTAGGAGGTCGGCGCAGACCTCCTCGACCGACGGGACGCCTCCGCCCGGCAACGGATCGAACACCATCACCCCGCCGATGCTCATCAGCGCGCCCTCGTCGAGCTGCTCGAGCTCAAGGAACATGGCGTCCAGCGCGGTGAGGGTCTTCCCCATGCTTTGAAGCTACGCGCCGACACCTTGTGGGTAACCGGGGCCAGGGCACGATCTGCGTACGTACTTCTCCGCATCCTCACGTAATCACCGGGCGGGCAAGGCCCGAGGTGCTTTCCGGGTCCGCGCCGCCGGTGCGGGCGGGCTGCCCTACGCCCGGAGCGAGGACACTGGCGGGGACGGGGGCGCCGCCTCCACGCGCACGCGAGCGTCAACGATGAACGCCCCTTCGGGCCCGGCGATCAGCGGGTTGCAGTCGAGCTCGGCGATCTTCGGATGAGCCTCCACCATCGCGCTCACGCGCAGGATCACATCCTCGATCGCAGCGACGTCGCAACGTTGCGCGCCACGGAAACCGTCGAGGAGCGGAAAGGTCTGCAGCGAGCGAATCATCTCGCGGGCGTCGATCTGGCTCAGCGGCGTGATCCGCACGGCGACGTCCTTGATCAACTCGGCGGTCGTCCCTCCGGCGCCACAGGCTATGACCGGCCCAAAGCTGTCGTCGTTGACGACCCCGACGATCAACTCGACTCCTGCCGGCGCCATCGGCTGGATCACGAGACCGTCGAGGCGATGCCCCGCTGCTTTGACTGCGGCCTCGATCTCGGCGGCCGCCGCGCGCACCTCGTCCGTTCCGCTGAGTCCGAGCTTCACGCCGCCGGCGTCCGTCTTGTGTAGTAGCCCGGGAGCGCTCGCCTTGAGCGCCACCGGAACCCCGAGCTCGGTGGCGGTTGCAGCCGCCTCGTCCGTGTCGGCAACGACCCGCGTCGCGATCAGGGGTAAGCCGTAGCAGTCCAGCAGCGCCGCGACCCTTGCCGGCGCCAGCCATCCGGAACCGCGCGCGAGCTCCTCGCTGATGATCGCTGCCGCCTCCTCGGGCCGAGTGTCCGCTGGCGCCGGAGGCTGCTGCTCGGGACGCGCGCGCCAGCGGCCATGCTTGGCGGCAAGAGCCACCGCGCGCGCCGTGTCCTCGGGGAACTCAAAGCCCGGCACGCTCGCCAGCCCAGAGCGAAGCTCCGGCGGCGGACCCTCGCTGCTCATGAACACCGCCGCAATCGCAACTGCGGGTTTGGTTTCGGCCACCTCACGGATCGCGATCGCGACGTCACGTGCCTCCGTTACCAGCGGTGGGACAAAGATCGTCAGGATCGCGTCGCACGCCTGCGCCTCGATCAGCGTCTCAAGCGTTGTCCGGTAATCGTCGGCGGAGGCAGTCGCGATCATGTCGATCGGGTTGCGCAGCGACGCCTCAGCGGGAAGGAACTTCGCCAACGCGGCCTGCACTTCGGCGGCCAACTCCGGCACGTCTGCACCGTTGGCCTGGCTGGCGTCGGCGCACATGATGCCCGGCCCGCCGGCATTGGTGACGATCACGACCCGGTCACCGCGCGGCACAGGCTGCATGCTCAGCAACGACGCGACCGCGAACAGCTCGTGCAGCGTGTCGGTGCGGATCACGCCCGCCTGCTCAAACAGCGCATCGACGGTAACGTCGGAGGCCGAGAGCAGCGCGCCGGTATGCGAGGAGGTGGCGCGGGCACCGGCCGCGGAGCGCCCGCTCTTGACCACGAGCAGCGGCTTGCGACGCGCAAACCGCGGCGCGATGCGCGCGAACTTGCGCGGATTTCCAAACGATTCCAGGTACAGCAGCGCGACGTCCGTGCCCGAGTCCTGCTCCCAGTAGCGCAACAGGTCGTTGCCCGACAGGTCGGCCTTGTTGCCGACCGACACAAACGAGGACAGTCCGACGCCGAGCCGGCCCGCCGCCTCGATGATCGCGATCCCGAGACCGCCACTCTGCGACATGAACCCGACCCGACCCGGAACCGCCGGATGCGGAGCAAAGGTGGCGTTGAGACGAATCTCGGACGCCGTGTTGAGCACCCCGAGGCAGTTGGGACCCACGACTCTGATGCCCGCGTCGCGGCACACCTCGAGCAGCTCCTGCTGCCGACGCGCGCCGTCCTCACCAGTCTCCGCGAACCCTGCGGAGATCACCACCAGCGCGCGTACGCCGGCGGCCGCGCACTCGCGTGCCACCCCCACCGCTGCCTCCGCTGGGACGACGACCACCGCGAGGTCAACCGGCCCCGGGATATCGCCGACCGAGCGGTACGCCGGCAGCGACTGGACCACATCGCTGCGCTCGTTCACGGCATAGACGGGTCCGTTGAACTCAGCTGCGAGCAGGTTGTGAAGGATCTCCCCGCCGACCGTGCCGCGCCTGCGCGACGCCCCGATAACCGCCACCGAGCGCGGCTCGAGGACGCTGCGCACCGCCGCGATCGCTGCCAGCCGCTCGCGCTCCTCAAACCGCGCAAGCGCCTCATCAGACAGCGACGTCGGCAGCTGGATCGTGATCGCGTCGCGCGTCGAGCGCATCTCGACCGAGAAGCCACTCTCGCGGAACACCTCGATCATCCGGTGGTTGGCCGGCAGCACCTCGGCAGTGAAAGTCGTGATGCCGTGCTGCTCGGCGACGCTCGCCAGCTGGGCAAGCAGGATCGTGGAGATGCCCTTTCCCTGCCACGCGTCAGCGACCAGGAACGCGACCTCGGCGTGCTCGGCATCGATCCCTACGTAGGCGGCGTGTGCGATGACGCAGCGAGGCGCGCCACTCTCGGCCACGAGCGCGAAGCGGTTGGCATAGTCGACGTCAACCGACCAGTCGGTTGCCCAGTCGAGGTTCGGGATGCCGAAGAAGCGAAAACCGATCGATTCCGGGGAGACGCCCTCGAGGAACGTCCGGATCGCGGCCTTGTCCCCGGACCGAACCGGACGCACGTGCACGGTCGATCCGTCCCGCAGCGCGATCTCGGCGTCGCTTCCGCTCGGATACGTGAATGCGCCCTGCGAGCTCATCATGCTTCAGTATCGGGGAGGGGACCGAATCTCGCCATCCGCGCCTTCTACTGACCTACAGGGGCGCCCCCCGGAAGCGAGGTGAGGTTGCCGCTGACCTGGTACTCATCGATCGTCGTAGCCGGTCTGCAACAGCGTCACGATCTCGCGCAGCAGCGGGATCCGCGGGTTAGTGCGGATGCTCGGATCGCTGAAGGCGGCCTTTGCGAGCTCCGGCCGCTCGGCTTCGAACTGGGCGCGATCGACCCCCGCGGCGGCTAGCGAGCGCGGCTCACCGACCGCGTCAAGTAGCTCATCGACGCGCTGGAACAGTCGCTCGCGACGATCTCGCTCCGACTTACCGCCGAGGCCGAGGGATCCAAGCGATCTGGGCGTACTTCCCAGGCGCCACGTAAGTCGAGCAGCCCGGCGGTTCGTGCTGCACTTCACCCCCAGCAGCAGCTCGTGGATCAACCTCGTCGAGCGCTGGTTCGCCGAGCTGACCAACAAAAAACTCAAGCCGTCCGCAC
>JBDTEE010000032.1:0-14495 GCA_039922645.1 Solirubrobacteraceae bacterium
GCCTCGGCCGCCGGTTCATAGCCGTGTGGTGGCTGTTGCCCGCGCTTGTGGCCGGGGTCGCGCTGGTCGTCCTGGCCGGGAAGATCTTCATCGCCACCGGCGCCGGACGCTCGTTCGTCAACGCGCACGGGTGCGTGCGCAGCAGCCCGCACTTCCAGCCGGGGGTCTCAACGTGGGTGATCGTCACCCACGCGGCCAACTTCTTCTTCATGGTGATGATCGTCCGTGCCGGCTGGCAGATCCTCGCCGACCATCCCCGCCTGTATCTCAAGGTCCACTCAACTCCAGGCCGGGAGTGGCTGCGGTTCCGGGGGCCGGTCCCCACCGACCGGGTGTGGACCGCCAAAGACGACGCGATCATGCTCAGCCCGCTGTTCGGGATGCCTGGCGGCCGGCACACGATCGGGGTCGCGCGCCACTGGCACTTCATCTTCGACATCCTGTTCGTGCTCAACGGGGTCGTGTTCATCGTGCTGACGTTCGTGACTGACCACTACCTCAAGCTCGTCCCAACGCAGCTCTCGATCCTGCCGTCCGCGGCGTCGTGCCTGGTGCAGTACGCGGCGCTGCACCTGCCGGCCGCGCCGGGGGCTACTTCCGCTTCGACGCGCTGCAGCAGCTCAGCTACTTCGTGATCGTGTTCGTGTTCGGACCGCTGGCGATCCTCACCGGCCTGGCGATGTCACCGGCGCTGGATAACCGTTTCAAGGGATACCAGCGGCTGTTCGGCAACCGCCAGCTCGCGCGATCGCTGCACTTCGTGGTCATGGTCGTGTTCGTGGGCTTCTTCGCCGTGCATATGCTGATGGTGGCGGCGACCGGCTTCTCGCGGAACCTGGAGGGGATCACGCTCGGACTGGACCGCTCGGCGAGCCTCGACGGCGTCGCCCTGTTCCTGCTCGCACTCGCGGTGACGATCGCGTTCAACGTCTGGGCGATCCGCTTCTCCTGGACCCACACCCGGGTCCTGCAACGGATCTCGAGCGCTACCGTCGGCCGGCTGATGGACCTCCTGTTTGACCACTACGCGCCCCGCGCCGAGTACCGCGAGTCCGACATCAGTCCCCATTTCTGGCCCAACGGCCTCGTTCCGACCAGTGAGGCTTGGACGGCGCTGAAGGACGGGGGCTGGCGCGACTACCGGCTCGAGGTCAGCGGGTTGGTCGAGCATCCGGTCTCGCTGTCCCTGGACGAGATCAAGGCGATGACCAAGCAGGACCAGATCACGATGCACAACTGCATCCAGGGCTGGTCGGGGATCGGAAAGTGGGGCGGGCTGCCGTTTTCGGATCTGATCGAGCTGGTCAAGCCGCGGGCCGAGGCGCACTGGGCGATCTTCCGCTCGTTCGGGGAAGGTGGGGAGGGCGGCGAGTACTACGACTCGCACTCGATGCGCGACCTGGGCCATCCCCAGAGCCTGCTTGCTTATGAGATGAACGGTGAGCCGCTGCCCGTGCTGCACGGCAGCCCGCTGCGTCTGCGGGTCGAGAACCAGCTCGGTTTCAAGCACGTCAAGTGGATCCGAGAGATCGAGTTCGTCCGCGACTTCCGCGACTACGGAGCCGGCCAGGGTGGCTACAACGAAGACCACGAGTTCTACGGCTACCGCGACGAGATTTGACCACGAGAACGAAGGAGCATGGGAATGGCTGACAAGAGCAAACCGGAGGTCGTCGTGGTGACGGGCTCCTCAGGCGGGGTGGGCCGCGCGATCGCGCATGCGTTCGGTAAGCGCGGCGCGCACATTGGCCTGCTGGCACGGGGCGAGGAGGGGCTGAACGGCGCCAAGCAGGAGGTCGAGTCCTTCGGCGGCCGGGCCCTGGCGGTGCCGACCGACGTATCCGACCACGAGGCGGTCGAGGTGGCGGCCGCACGAGTGGAGGCGGAGCTGGGTCCGATCGACATCTGGGTCAACGATGCCATGGCGACCGTGTTCGCACGCGTCATCGACACCGAGCCAGAGGAGTTCAAGCGCGCGACCGAGGTCACCTATCTCGGCACCGTGTACGGGACGATGGCCGCGCTGAAGCGGATGGTGGCGCGCGACCGGGGGAAGATCGTGCAGGTCGGCTCAGCGCTCTCCTACCGGTCGATCCCGTTGCAGGCCGCGTACTGCGGCGCCAAGTTCGGGATTCGCGGGTTCACGGACTCGATTCGCACCGAGCTGCTGGCCGACAAGAGCAAGGTCCAGATCACGATGGTGCAGCTGCCCGGCGTGAACACGACGCAGTTCAACTGGTGTCGCTCAAAGCTGCCCAAGCATCCGATGCCGGTGCCGCCGATCTACCAGCCGGAGATCCCGGCCGAGGCCGTCTACTGGGCCGCCCATCACCGGCGCCGCGAGCTGTGGGTCGGTTACAGCGCGGTGCAGGCGATCATCGGCACCACCCTGGCGCCCAGCTTCGCCGACTGGTACCTCGGTAAGACGGGGATCAAGGGTCAGCAGATCCAGGACATGCCGGTCGCCCCCGGCCGACCCGACAACCTCTACGCACCGGTCCAGGACCTAGCCGCGACGCACGGGATGTTCGACGCTCAGGCCAAGACCCGCAGTCCCCAGTTGTGGGCCGCCACCCACCGTCCACTGGTCGCCGGCGCGGTCGCCGGGGCCGCGGCGGCGGTCGGCACGGTGGCGAGCAGGCTGGCGCGATGAGCGCCTCGGCCTCGCCGGCCAGCGCCGTCGGCGCCGAGCGACCCCACGTTCTGCGCGACTACGCGCTGCTGGCCGATGGAGAGCGCGGCATTCTCGTTGGCCCACGCGGCGACTTCGCGTGGATGTGCTTTCCGCGCTGGGACTCAGACGCGGTCTTCTCGTCGCTGATCGGAGGCGCCGGCGCCTACGCGATCACCCCCCGCGCCCGGTTTGTGTGGGGCGGCTACTACGAGCCCGGCAGCCTGATCTGGCGCAGCCGCTGGATCACCGACGAGGCGACGATCGAGTGCCGCGAGGCCTTGGCGCTCCCCAGTGCCGCCGGCCGGGCCGTGATCCTGCGCCGGGTCACCGCGCTTGAGGGCACCGCTCACGTCAACGCCGTGCTCAGTCCTCGCGCGGCCTTTGGCAACGACCCGCTGCGGCGGCTGAACAAACGCGACGACGGGGCCTGGACCGCCGAGACGGGCGATACGCGCCTGCACTGGACCGGCGGCCAGCACGCCCAGCCGGTACCCGACGGCCACGGCGGTAAAGCGCTGGCCCTCGAGCTCGAGCTGCCCGCGGGCGCCCACCACGATTTCGTGCTCGTGTTCGCGACCGCCGAAGGCGACTCCGAGCCGCCGGACCCCGACTGGGCCTGGCAGGGCGTCGAGGCGCACTGGTCAGACAATGTGCCTGAACTCGACAACAGCGTCGCCCCGCGCGATACCCGTCACTCCTACGCCGTGCTTTTGGGGCTGACCAGCGCCGGAGGGGGCATGGTCGCCGCGGCGACCACGTCGCTGCCCGAGCGCGCCCGCCAGGGCCGCAATTACGACTACCGCTACGTCTGGATCCGCGACCAGTGCTACACGGGCCAGGCCGTCGCGAAGGCCGGCCCCTACCGGCTGATGGACGACGCGGTGCGGTTCGTCACCGAGCGACTGCTCGCCGACGGGCCGCAACTCAAGCCCGCGTACACGATCACCGGCGGCGCTGTGCCCGACCAGCGCCGGCTCGACCTGGCCGGCTACCCGGGCGGCTCAGATATCGTCGGTAACTGGGTCAATCAGCAGTTCCAGCTCGACGCGTTCGGCGAGGCGCTGCTCCTGTTCGCCGCCGCCGCCCGTCACGACCACCTCGACACCGATGGCTGGCGCGCCGCCGAGGCGGCGATCGCCGCGATCGAGCAGCGCTGGAAGGAGCCCAACACCGACGCCGGCATCTGGGAGATCGACCCCGACGCCTGGACCCACAGCCGGTTGATCTGTGCCGCCGGGCTGCGCGCGATCGCCCGGCAGGGTTCGGGCGGCGAGCAAGCCTCCCAATGGGTGTCGCTGGCCGACGCGATCGTCTCTGACACCGCCACGCACGCCCTGCACCCCTCCGGGCGCTGGCAGCGTTCTCCGGGTGATCCGCGCATCGACGCGGCGCTGTTGCTGCCCGCGATCCGCGGCGCGATCCCCGCCTCGGACCCCCGCTCGCTGGCGACCCTCCACGCCGTCGCTTCAGAGCTCACCCAGGACGGCTACTGCTACCGCTACCGCCCCGACGAACGCCCCCTGGGAGAATCAGAGGGCGCTTTCTTGCTGTGCGGGTTCCTGCTCGCCCTCGCCTACCAACAGCAGGGAGATCACGTCGCCGCCGCGCGCTGGCTTGAGCGAAACCGCGCCGCCTGCGGGCCGCCCGGGCTGTGCTCTGAGGAGTTCGACGTCACCCAGCGCCAGCTGCGCGGCAACCTCCCCCAAGCCTTTGTCCACGCCCTGCTGCTTGAGTGCGCGGTCGACCAGCACACCGAGGGCCCGACGTCACCGTGAACCGCCTGACCCTGGTTCGCGCCGCCCGGGGCGTAGCCCTGCTGTTCACCCCAGGCCGCGTGCTGAGCGCCCTGCCCCACCAACAGATCGACCCTCCGGCGCGCGCCTTCGCGCGCGTCCTCGGCGCTCGTGACCTGGTCTTCCTGCGCCGCAACGAGACGCGCCTTGAGGACGTGGCCGGCGTCGCCTGCCTGGCTGACGAACTCGCTTAGCCGGTTCCGCCGGGCGGCCCCATAACGTTCTAACAACGTCACCCCCGAACGTCCCATTGTCGCATCCGCTGCCCAGCCCGCCCCCGTCGGCGCGGGCGATCGCGGCCTGCTGGCTGGTCTGGTGGTTGATCTGCGTCGGGCTGTGGTTGTGGCTGGAGGACACCGTCGTGCTGGCCAACCTGGTCGACGGCGCGGTGGCCGCCGCGGTCGGGGCGACGGGTACCACGCTCGTCTACGCCGAGCGTCTGGTCGCTTTCGACCCCCGCGCGGGCTGGGCACTCGGGCTGTGGCGCCCGCTGGCCCAGTTCGGACCCGACATGCGGCTACTGACCTTGGTCCTGGTGCGCGCGCTGCGGGGGGGCGAGCGCGCCCCCGGCGCCCTGCGGGCAGTGCGCTTTGAGCCCACAGGCGGCCCGGGGGAAGTGAGCGCCCGCTGCGCCGTGGCCACCGCGGTCGGCTCGTTTGCACCCAACACGATCGTGCTCGACGTCGAGCCGGCCCAGCAAGTGATGCTCGTCCATCAACTCGTTCCGCAGCCACGCGACGGGGCCAGCGTCGACCCGCTCGGGTTGGGATGAACGAGTGGATCGTTGCCGCGGTCGTGCTGCTAATCGCAGCGATGCTGCCGCTAGGGCTGACGTGCCTGCTCTCAGACGCAATCGAGGGAGTGGTGGCGCTCAGTCTGGCTGGGGTGGTCGCGACGCTCGTTCTGCTGTTGCTCGCCGAGGGCTTTCACCGCCAGCCATTCGTGGATCTCGCGGTCGCGCTGGCCGTGATGTCGTTTATTGGATCGGTCGCCTTCGTGCGGTTCCTGGAGGGGGAGTTGTGACTCGGGAGCGCAGGGTGCGGAGTGCTCGGTGACGTGGTCGTCGCCGGGCTGCTGATCGCCGGGGTGGCGCTGGAGCTCTTCTGCGTGCTCGGCGTCGCGGTCATGCGCGGCCCCCTGGACCGCCTGCACTACACGGGACCCGCCGGCGTTGGCGCGTTGCTGATCGCGGGAGCGATCTTGGCCCGCGAGGGCTTCTCCCTGATTGCCAACAAGGGGTTGCTGGTCGCCGCCTTTTTCCTGGTCACCACCCCGCTGCTGACGCACATCACCGCCCGGGCGGCGCGGCTGCGCGAGCGCGGTCAGCTTGACATTCCTCCGCCTGAGGGGCCGGCGGAGCCGTGAACGTACTCCAGGCCGGCGCGCTGATCCTCGTCGGGCTCGGCGGCACGGGGGTCGTGATCTGTCGCGATCCGTTGCGCCAGGCGATCGTCTCTGGGGTGTTCGGGCTGCTGCTGGCAATCCTGTTCTTCGTCTTCCAGGCTCCTGACGTGGCCCTGTCGGAGATCGTGATCGGCGCGGTAGCGCTGCCCGTGATGATCCTGCTGACGCTCGCCAAGCTACGCGAGCATCGCGATGATGAGCCGGAGATCGAGCAGTGAGCCACCGGGGGCGCCGCGGACTGTTCCTCGTCGCAGCGGCCGGACTCGCGGCGCTCCTCGTCCACGGACTGGCCGGTCTGCCGGGCGTCGGTCATTTCCACGGTCGCTACGGGCTCCTGCTCGCCCACGTCGCGGTGCCCGAGCGCCAGGCGACTGACATCGTCAACAGCATCACCTACGACTATCGCGGGGTGGACACGATGGGCGAGGAGTTCATCCTGTTCGCCTCGGCGGTCGGCCTGGTGATCGTTCTACGCCGGATGCGCGGCGAGCGCCAAGACGATGACCGGGACCGGGACGACGCGTCCGAGTCAGCGGTCGGCCGCCCCAGCCAGACGAGCGCCGCGTTGCGGGTGCTTGGCCTGGCGCTGGTGGGTCCGGTGCTGGTGCTCGGAATCTACTTCGCCAGCCAGGGTCAGCTGACCCCCGGGGGCGGCTTTCAGGGTGGCGTGATTCTCGCCGCGGCGCTGATCCTTGTCTACCTGGCCGGCCGCTACCGGGCGATGACCCGCCTGCGCCCGATCCCGGTGGTCGAGCTGGCCGAAGGACTCGGCGCCGCCGGCTACGCGGCGATCGGGGTGGGCGGACTGATAGCCGGCGCGCGGTTCCTGCTCAACTTCATTCCGCAGGGATCGATGGGCAACCTCCTGTCGGGGGGGACGATCGCACTGCTCAGCGCAGTCGTCGGACTCGAGGTCGCGGGTGCGTTCACGCTCGTGTTCGCCGAGTTCATGGATCAGCGGCGTCTGACTGGGCGGCGGCAGTGAGCCGACAGGCCCTGAGGCCGTTGTGAGCTTTCTCGCTTACGCCGTCGCCGCCTGGCTCCTGCTGATCGGGCTATACGGGGTCGTCTCGAGCCACAATCTGGTGCACCTGATCCTGTGCCTGTCGGTCGTCCAGGCCTCGACCTACGTGCTGCTGTTGGCGATCGGCTACCGGGCCGGGGGCAAGGCGCCGGTGTTCGCCGACATCCCGCTCTCGAGCCGCGTGGTCGACCCGGTGGTCCAATCGTTGACGCTGACCGACGTCGTGGTCGAGGCGACGGTGACCGCGCTCCTGCTCGCGCTCTCGCTGCAGGCCTACAAGCGCTTTGGCACCGTGGACCCCGATGAGATCGTCTCGTTGACCGGATGAGTTCCACCGTCTTCCCGGCGCTGCCGGTCGCGGTGCCGTTCCTGGGCGCAGGGCTGCTGGGCGCCACTCAGTCCCTGCGCCGGCGGCGGCTGGCCGAAGCGATCGCGCTCGGCGCCGCCGTCGCCGCGACCGCGCTGTGCGCGATCGATCTGGTGCTGGCGATCCGTCACGGCGATGCGGTGGCCTGGTTCGGCGGTTGGCAACCCCGCCACGGAGTGGCAATCGGGATCTCGTTTACGATCGATCCCCTCGGCGCAGGGCTGGCCACGTTCGTTGGCCTGCTGACGATCGCCGCGCTCGTGTTCTCCTGGCGGCACTTCGAGTCCGTCGGGCACGTTTTCCCGGCGCTGCTGTTGGTGTTCATGGCGGCGATGATGGGGTTCAGTCTGAGCGGCGACATCTTCAACCTGTTCGTCTTCTTCGAGCTGATGTCGATCGCCGGGATCGCCCTAACCTGCCACCGCCCCGACGAGGGCGCGCCCCTCCAGGGAGCGCTGAACTTCGCCATCACCAACGCGATCGGGGGGTTCCTCGTCCTGATCGGGATCGCCCTGCTCTACGGGCGTACGGGGGCGCTCAACCTCGCCCAGATCGGCGCGATGCTGGCCGGCCATCGCCCGGACGGTCTGGTGCTCGTCTCGTTCGGGCTGATCGTGTCCGGGTTCTTCGTCAAGGCCGCTGTGGTGCCGTTTCATTTCTGGCTCGCCGACGCCTACGCCACCGCCCCCACGCCCGTGTGCATCCTGTTCGCCGGGGTCATGAGCGAACTGGGCCTCTACGCGGTTGCCCGGATCTACTGGGTCGTCTACGCCGGCGCGCTCGGAGCCCACCAGGGCACCCTGCGCATGATCCTGCTCACGGCGGGAGCAGTCACCGCACTGCTCGGGGCGACCATGTGCTTCCTGCAGCACCACATCAAGCGCATGCTCGCGTTCGCGACGATCAGCTACGTCGGGTTGTTCCTCGTCGGGATCGCCCTGCTTGATTCGGGCGGACTGGCCGGTACCGCGATCTACGTGGTCGCGGACGGCTTCGTCAAGTCGTCGCTGTTTATCTGTGTCGGGATCATTCAACACCGACGCTCACGGGTCGACGAGCGCCACCTGCACGGCCTGGGGCGCAACCTGCCGTTCACCGGGATCGTGTTCTTCGTCGGCGCGCTGGCGCTCGCCGCGTTGCCGCCGTTCGGCACGTTCCTGGGCAAGTCGACGATCGAGGACGCGGCCCTTGCGCGCGGCTATTCGTGGGTACCCGCCCTGTTCACCGTTGCCGAGATCATCACCGCCGCCGCGGTGATCCGGGCCGCAGGGCGAGTGTTCCTCGGCTGGGGTCCCAGCGAGGGGAGCGGACTGCCCGGCGAGAACCGAGCCGACGAGGAGACCAGCCAGGAGACCGAGGGTCGCAGCGACCGCACCCCAGCGTTGCTTTGGCTACCGGCGGTGATCCTGCTGCTCGCCGGGCTGGCGGTCGGGGTCGTTCCCGGCGTTGACCGGGTCGCGCAGGCCGCGGCGGCACGGTTCGTAGACCGCCAGGGGTATATCGCCGCAGTCCTCCATGCTCGGCCGCCGGCCGCGCTCCCCGCCGTGCTAGTGCGCGGCCCGACGCTCGCCGACTACCTGTACGCCGGTGGCTCGTCGATCGGGGCGGTGCTCCTCGGGCTGGGCGCTCTGGTGCTACCGCGCCGATCGCACGACTCGCCGAGCATCATTTCCCGCCGGGCTCGAGCGGCGGCCAGCTGGATTCGTGGGCTGCACAGCGGCCATCCCGGCGACTACGTCGCCTGGGTGACGGCCGGCACCGCGATTCTCGCCGGCGCGTTCGCGCTCACCCTGCAGTGAGCGGAGCGTTCGCCGGCGTGGCGGTCGCGGTCCGCGCTCGCTGGGGTCCGACCGTGGCCTGCGGATCGCGAGCTGACTGAATGCCGGCGTGGTAAACGGCGAAGCGCTCGCACATTGATCCGCCCAGTAGGAGCAGGCCTCCGGTCGCGGCGCCCAGCCTCCGCCGTCCAAAGCGCGTGATCACCGCTGCCCCGGCAACCGTCAGCGACTTGGCGGCGAGCGAGAAGCGACCGGCCGCTTCTTCGTGGTAAGGCCGTCCGAGCGTCCCCAGGTGGCGCTCCATAACCTGTGACGCCACGCCTTCGAGGGTTGCCCCCGCGACCGCCACTCGTCGTGCGGGGCCGGCGTTGGCCACGGGGGTGAGAATGCACGCCGCCGCACCGGCGGCGGCCATCGAGCTGCCGGCGAACACGAACGGGAGTTGGCGGCGGGCCTCATGCCAGGCCGGAATCGCCGTGTCAGCCACCAGAACGGCGGTGTATGTGCTCAGCGCCGGGCCGAGGACCGCACCGCCGAGTGCTCCGCCGGCGGCCCCGATCCGGGTCAGCCTCTGCAACCGCACTCGCGCGAACGAGGCTGTGAAGGCCCCACCTGCCGCGCTGAGGATCCAGGAGCCGACGCTCATCGGCGAGGTGATCTTGAACACGCGCAGCATGTTGAGAAACCGCTCGGGCCGTCCGAGGTCGGAGATCAGGAAGACCGGGCTCACGCTGACCCCGGCGAGCGCAGCGGTCCAGGCGCTGCGAGCCAGCGGCTTGTTCCCGGTGACGTCGGCCATCAGCCCGAGCGTGGCGGAAGCGCCGGCGAGGCCGCCGGTGAAGAAGTAAGCCGGAATCTCCCAGGTCCAAACCGGCTCCTTGAGGATCGCCCGTCCGTAGTAGGAGTGCGTCGGGCTGGTCTGGGTGGCGCTCATGGCCGATGTCCCGCGAACGTCGCCAGCACCGTTCCGACCAGCACCGCCGCAGCGGCCGCGGCCGCCTTCCAGGTTTCGCCGAGGTCGCGTGTGCACACCCTCGGGTCGGGCGGCAGGCCATAGACCTCGGGTTCGTCGAGGAGCAGGAAGAACGCTCCGAACCCGCCGACTCCATCCTGATCATCGCGGCCGTACAGACGAGCCTCGGCGACCCCTCCGTGCTTGAGCACGCGCAACCGCTCGTCGGCCTGGTGTCGAAGCTCGTCCAGTTCGCCGAACTGGATCGAGTCGGTGGGACACGCCTTCGCACACGCCGGCTCCTGGTCATCCTTGAGGCGGTCATAGCAGAGGGTGCACTTCCACGCCCGCCCGTCATCCTTGCGCTGGTCGAGCACGCCGAACGGGCACGCCGGGATGCAGTAGCCGCACCCGTTGCAGATGTCCTCCTGCACCACGACGGTCCCGTACTCGGTCCGAAACAGGGATCCGGTCGGGCACACGTCAAGGCACGCCGCCTCGGTGCAGTGCTTGCAGACGTCCGCGGACATCAGCCAGCGCAGCCCGGCATCCTTGTGCACGGGTACCGTGTCGAGCTCGGCGCGGGCGGCCTGGGTGACCAGCGGGGCTCCCTCGTCGAGCCCGAGCGGCAGTTGCTGCTCGATGAAGGCGACGTGGCGCCAGGTGTCGGCGCCCAGCCCGCCGGTGTTGTCATAGGAGTCGCCGGTGAACTTGAGGCCATCCTCGGGGACCCGGTTCCACTCCTTGCACGCGACCTCGCATGCCTTGCAGCCGATGCACACCGAGGTATCGGTGAAGAAACCGACTCGGGGCTTGGCCGCGGGCTCGTAGGAGCCCGGCCAGGACTGCACCCGCAGCGATTCGATGCTCATCCGATCCCCGCTCTCGTCCGGTAGGCCTCGACCAGCTTGCGCAACTCGCGTCCGCGCGGACGACGGCCGGGACGGATGTCACACGTCGAGACCTTGTATTCGCTGATGTGGACGTTTGAGTCCATCGCGATGCCCAACAGTTCGTTGGCCGAGTCACCCTTGCTGTAGCCCAGCCGGCCCCAGTGGTACGGGAGACCCACCTGATGCACCGGGCGCCCGTGCACCACGAGGGGGCGCAGACGAGAGGTCACCATGACCCGAGCCTCCACCGCCCCGCGCGCGGTGACGATCGTCGCCCAGCCCGCGTGCTCGAGCTCACGCTCGGCCGCCAGCTCGGGCGAGACCTCGCAGAAGAACTCGGGCTGCAGCTCGGCCAGGTACGGCAAGGTGCGGGACATCCCCCCGGCCGTATGGTGTTCGGTCAGGCGGTAGGTCATGGCCACATAGGGAAAGACATCAGTGCCGGGATGCCCGTGCGAAGGGTGATACGGGTTTTCGCTGTTCCACAGCCGCTGGGCGGCCGGATTGGCGTCGCGTTCGTAGAGCAGATTGGGGAACGGCGACTCGACCGGCTCGTAATGGGTCGGCAGCGGCCCGTCGGTCAGTCCGCTGGGCACGAACAGCCAGCCGCGCCCGTCGGCCTGCATGATGAACGGCGCGTCACCCCGCAGCGCGTCCTCGGCCGTCGCGTCGTCGTCGGGCACGTAGTCGGGGGGCATGTCGACCTTGAAGTCAGGGACGTCGTGACCGGTCCATTTCGCCTTCTCGGCATCCCACCAGACGTAGCGCTTGCGCTCTGACCACGGGTTGCCTTCGGGGTCCGCCGAGGCTCGGTTGTAGATGATCCGCCGGTTCATCGGCCAGGCCCACCCCCACTCGGGGGCGACCCAACTCTGCTCAGAACCCGGTTTGCGACGCGCGGTCTGATTGACGCCCTCGGCGAAGCAGCCGCAGTAGATCCAGCACCCGCACGAGGTCGAGCCATCGGCCTTCAGGTCGGTATAGCCCGAGAGCGGCTGCCCGTCGGGCCCGCAGCCGTTGATCTCGGCCAGAACCGCCTCGGCACTGGGATCGTCGTGCCGCCCCTCGGTCGGGTAATCCCAGGTCAACTCGAGAATCGGACGGTCCTTCGGATCGGCCGAGGCCGCCAGCTTCTCACGCACGCGCTGACCGAGGTGGTACATGAACCACAGCTCCGAGCGCGCATCCCCGGGGGGCTCGATCGCCTTATGGTGCCACTGCAACAACCGCTGGGTATTGGTGAAGGTTCCGTCCTTCTCGGTGTGCGCCGCCGCGGGCATCAGGAAGACCTCGGTGTCGATCTCCTCCGGCCGCACCTCGCCGGCCTCGATCTCGACGGAATCGCGCCAGAACGCCGCCGTCTCGATCTCGACGAAGTCGCGGACCACGAGCCATTTGAGCTTGGCCAGGCCAAGGCGTTGCATGCGCGCGTTGGCCGAGCCGACCACCGGGTTCTCGCCCATCACGAAGTAGCCCTCGACCTTGCCCTCGATCATGTCCGCGACGGTTGTGTAGTGCGAGTGATCGCCGGTGATCCGCGGCAGGTAGTCAAAGCAGTAATCGTTCTCTTCGGTCGCCTGCTCGCCCCACCACGCCTTGAGCAGGCTCGTGGCGTAGGCGTCGGCGTGCCCCCAGAAGCCGGCCTCGGGCGTCATCGCCTCCACATACGCAGCCAGGGACGGATGCACGACCGGGTGAGGCATCGGCAGATACCCGGGGAGGATGTTGT
The DNA here is from genome assembly GCA_039922645.1 of Solirubrobacteraceae bacterium. Classification (GTDB taxonomy): domain Bacteria; phylum Actinomycetota; class Thermoleophilia; order Solirubrobacterales; family Solirubrobacteraceae; genus Palsa-465. The sequence goes on from JBDTEE010000032.1 coordinate 12,615, forward strand.
AGAGGGTCGGGATGTCGGTCGAGCCCTGGATCGAGGCGTGACCGCGCAGCGCCATGATCCCGCCCCCCGGCCGGCCCATGTTCCCCAGCAGCAACTGGACGATGGCCGCCGCGCGGATGTACTGCACCCCAACCGAATGCTGCGTCCAGCCGACCGAGTAGACAAACGCGCTGGTCCGCTCGCGGCCCGAGTTCTCACACAGCGCCTCGGCTACCTGCTCGAACAGCTCCGGCGGCACGCCGCAAACCTGCGCGACGAATTCCGGCGTGTAGCGGGCGTAGTGCTTGCGCAGGAGCTGAAACACGCACCGTGGATTGGTCAGCGTGGGGTCCACGCTGGGCGGCGCCCCCCCGTTCAGCTCGCCGCTGTGCGCACCGTGGGCCTGCTCCCCCAACGACGCGCCCTCTTCACGCTGGCCGGCCGCGGCCGTGGTCGCAAAGCCCTCGTACTGCCAGGTTGAGGTGTTGTAGGAGGAGGTATCGGCGTCCCAGCCCGAGAACAGACCGTCGAGATCCTCGGTGTCGCGGAACTCCTCGCCGATGATCGTGGCGGCGTTGGTGTAGGCCTTGACGTACTCCTCAAACCACCGCCCCCGCTCGAGGATGTAGTTGATCACCCCGCCGAGGAAGGCGATGTCTGAGCCGGCGCGGATCGGTACGTGCAGGTCGGACACCGCACTGGTACGGCTGAAGCGGGGATCGATGTGGATCAGCTTCGCGCCACGACGCTTGGCCTCCATCGGCCATTGAAAGCCAACCGGATGGTTCTCGGCCATGTTCGAGCCCATGATCACGATGCAGTCGGAGTTCTGCAGGTCCTGCTGGAACGTGGTGGCGCCGCCACGGCCGAATGAGGTCCCCAAACTGGGGACCGTGGAGCTATGTCATATACGGGCCTGGTTCTCGATCTGGACCGCTCCCATCGCCGAGAAGAACTTCTTAATAAGGTAGTTCTCCTCGTTATCAAGGGTGGCGCCGCCGAGATGAGCGAACCCGAGCGTCCGGTTCACCCGACCGCCGCTATCGGGATCCTCGTCCTGCCAGCCCGCCGCCCGGGCAGCGATCACCCGGTCAGCGATCATGTCCATCGCCTCGTCGAGCTCGAGCTCGGTCCATTCCGTCGCCTTGGGCGCGCGGTAGCGCACCTTCTGCAACCGTGACGGACTCGTGACCAGCTGTAGCGACGCCGACCCTTTCGGGCACAGCCGGCCCCGCGAGATCGGGCTGTCAGGGTCACCCTCGATCTGGATCACGCGTTCGTCCTTGACGTACACCCGCTGCCCGCAACCGACCGCGCAGTAGGGGCAGATGGAACGGACCGTTCGGTCGGCTTCGCTCGTCCGCGGCTTGAGCTCGGCCGAACGCCGCGACTGCGCCGCCCGGCCCAAACCGAGGGGATCCTCACGAAGCTGACGCAGTACGGGAAAGAGCGACACGATGATCGAGTCCGACCCTACCCCGGGCGAAGACTAAAAACCACCTCGGCAGGGAGTGGTTGTCATCCTGCCAACAATCAGCGGTCGACAGACGGGTCCGGTCAGCCTGGGCGCGGAGCTCTCGACGATCCGCCCCGTCGTCCCTCAGCCGCTTGAGCGAAAGCAGACTGAGCAGAATCGCCGTGCCCGCCACCCCCCAGAGCGCGGCGTAGCCGTGGGTGGACGAAAGCGGCCCGCGCAAAAGCTCGACCGCTGCCCCCGCTAGCTGCTAGCAGTGGTCCGAGCATCGTCCCTACGCCTCGGCTCAACGAGTAAAAGCCCGTTCGGGCGCCGTGCGACCGGGCGGGCATCAGGGGCATCAGGATTGCCTAGGGCAGGCTCATAACCACGGCGCCGCCGAACGCGATCGCCTTGCCATCGCGTTTTGCAGCCTCCGTCATCCAGCG
>JBDTEE010000033.1:0-3208 GCA_039922645.1 Solirubrobacteraceae bacterium
GCTTGGCGCGCAGCGAGCCGGTCTCGCCGGTTAAGGATCAGCGAACGCTCGCTTGGGCGCAGCTCAGGCTGCTCCCTTTGCCGGATAGGAAGAGCCGATGCGGCGTGAATGCCTCGGCGACGGAAACAGCAGTGGGCTAGAGCTCCCGCTGTGGTACGACGAGACGTTCAGTCGGTGCCCTGGATACCTCTCAGGAGGAGCGGCGGCCCCTCCGTTTGATCACGCGTCCGTTCGGGGCGCGCCAGATGATCCTGTTGACGCCGAGATTTTCGACGGCGTACGGCGGCAGGAATGCCGCGACGTTGTCGTGGACCACTGCGGTCTCGCGGCCGGGATGCTTGGAGGCTGGCTTTAGAGAGGAAAGCACGGTCACCTTGGCCACGCCGTCGGGCACGACGAGAATCAGCGTGTTGAGACCTGGACCGCTCGTCATCCAATCGCTGCCGGCGTTGATCTCGGCTGGCCGCGAGCAGCAGGTCCCGCCTGTGGAATCAAACAGTCCGAGCGTGTCGCCGTGATACTCGTCGGCGAGCCGGCGCATCGCGATCGGCCGAAGTCCGGTGGGGAGCGTCGCGATCGACTGTCGTGTCAGCGGCCTCAACAAGACGAGGAAAACCTTGTCGCCCCACGGAGTGGTGCTCGCGAGGCGTACCGACGACAGGATCGGGGAACCGAGGAGCGCGACCCATGGCCGGTCAAGACGGCTGAGGAGCTCCGGATCGCGATCAGCCGTGGTCTGCGGGCGCCTGAGTACGCCAAGGATGTTGATCAGCGACCGTGCACCCGAGAGCACCGGAGCACTCGCGGGCGACTGCGGCCGGCTCGGCTTCGAACCGATCGTCGTCGCCGAAGATGGGAGAAAAACGATTAAAACAATCGCGACGACGACCACGCTGCCGCCAGCGTATGCAAAGCGATGGGACATCTCTCTCCCTGACAGCGGACCAGGCCGAGCCCAGAGGCTACTTCTAAACAGCAGCAGCGAGCAAGGCTTGAATGACCAGCCCGGCTTCGCGTCGGCCCGCGCTAACTCGGATTCCCAAACTCGGGTGGTTGCGCGCTGATCGGCGTGGATCTGCCCAGGTTTGTTGAGGTTTTCGTCTGCGAGAGCGCATGGACAGGTGCTAGTTCGCTGAACTTACGCGTCGGACTGGTGGAGTCGTGACCAGCCAGGGCCGAGTTAGCGGCCGGGGATTATCGGGTGGATAGTCAATGAACGTTGACGTTGCTGGGTATCGGCTGGATTTCCAGCGGGCGCGGTGTCCGAGCAGGACTCTATGGTTCCGGGCTATGGGCTCAGCGAAGCGCACCAGTTCAGGTGGTCGAGCGGACCGGCGGCGCGCTCGCGCTGGGTTCTTCCTTGAGCCGACCGGCGTCGCGCAACGCCACTACGAAGCGATGCGCGCGTACTTCGTGCAGGACCAGTCCGCCGCCCTGGTCGCTGAGCGGTTCGGGTACGCGCCATCGACGGTCGTGGCGATGGTCCGCGACTTCGCGCCCGAGGAGAGCGTGTTCTTCCGGGAGCGCAAGCCCGGCCCACGGGCCGCGCCGTCAAAGACCGCAGCGCGCGACGAGGTCCTGCGACTACGCGCGACGGGCCGGTCGGTGACCGAGATCACGCAGGCATTGGCTGTCACCGGCACGCCGTTGAACCGCACCGGTGTGTGGGAGTTGCTCGCCGCGGAGGGGTATGAGCGACTCGGGCCGCGCGCACCGGGTGAGCGCGGCACCCCGATTCGTGACCATCCGCCGCGGGTGCGGGTGATGCGCTGGCCCGAGCAGCCATTGCGGGTCGACAGTGCGTACGCCGGCGCGCTGCTGCTCCTCCCGGGCCTGGTCGCGCTCGATCTTCCCGGCGCTGTCGCACAGGCGCGGTTCCCCGGGACGCGTGAGGTGCCGGCGCTCAGCACCGTCCTGTCGCTGCTGGCTGTCAAAGCGATCGGGCGTCGGCGTGTCAGTCACGTCGACGATGTCTGTGTCGACCCGGGGCTCGCCGCGTTCGCGGGCCTTGAGAGCCTGCCGAAGTCCAGTTCGCTCGGTGGCTACAGCTACCGCCTGACCCGCCGCCATGACCAGGCGCTGCTGGCCGGCCTGGCCAAGGCGATGACCCGCACCGGTCAGACGCAGGGCGGCGACTTTGATCTGGACTTCCACGCGATCATGCACTTCGGCCAAGACGTCGCCCTGGAAACGCATTACGTCCCGCGACGCTCGCAGCGGACCGAGTCGGTCCTGTCGTTCTTCGCGCACGACGGACAGACCCACAACCTCGTCTACGCCAACGCGACCTGCACCAAAGCCGACCAAGCCTCAGAGGTGATCGCGTTCGCCCGCCACTGGCAGCACGCGACCGGTCACCCACCCCAACTGCTCGTGTTCGACAGCAAGGTCACCACCGGCGCCGGCCTCGCCGAACTCAACACCGCCAAGCTGACGTTCATCACACTGCGCGCGCGGACTGCGAAACTCACCGAACAACTGGAGGCGCTCCCCGACAGTCAGTGGACGCCGATCACGCTCCAGCGCCGCGGCCCCTACAGCAAACCCCAAATCCACGAACAGGACGTCACCGTCCGCGGCTGCCCGATCGCCTTGCGACAGATCGCCGTCCGCGGCCTCGGACACGACCACCCGACGCTGATCCTCACCAACGACCGCACCTCAACCCCGAAGAAGATCGTCGCCCGCTACGCCAAACGCATGGCGATCGAGCAACGCCTCGAAGAATCGATCCGCAGCTTCCACCTCGACGCGCTCTCCTCCGCCGTCGCAATCAACGTCGACCTTGACACCACCCTGACCGTCTGGGCCGCCGCCGCCTACGACCACCTCCGACGACTCCTCCCCGGCTATGAGACCGCAACACCCGACACCCTCTGGCGACGGTTCATCTCCACCCCCGGCCAGATCACCATCGACCCCGACCACATCACCTGCCGCCTGAACAGCCGCACCTACAGCCCGATCATGCGCACCGCCCAACTCCCCGACCTGAAGATCCCCTGGTGGGAAAACCGGCCCCTACGCTTCCAATTCTCCTGAGCCACCCAACAGGCGCCCATTCGCTGTTTGGGAATCCGAGCTAGACGCCGACATCCAAAGCTGTTTTGACGAAATTTCGCACGATGCATTGGTCGCTCAGATCGAGCGGCGGGTGTGTGATCGGCGGATGCTCAAGCTGCTGCGGGGTTGGCTTCGGGCGGGGGTG
>JBDTEE010000034.1:0-30488 GCA_039922645.1 Solirubrobacteraceae bacterium
ACTTCGGCCGGCTCATCCTTGCCGGCCAGCCGATCCCGTCCACGCTGGACGGCGGCAATGAACTTGCTCAGGTTGACCTCGAGCGTGTTGAGGATCTCGTCGGCGTAGTCCTCGGCGCCGAGGCGGATCTCGCGCTCGCGGGAGCGTGCGTCCTCAATGATGTCCTCGGCGGCGCGCTCGGCCTGCTTGGTGATCTCCTCGTCGGAGATCAGCCGCTCCTGGCGCTCGCGGGCTTCCTTGACGATCCGCTCCGCCTCGCGCTTGGCCTCAGCCAGCATCTCCTGACGCTCCTTGACGATCCAGCGGGCCTGCTTGATCTCCTCGGGGATCGTGGCCCGCATCTGATCGAGGATGTCGTAGATCTCCTCCTTGTCCACGCGAACCTGATCGGTCAGCGGGACAGGCTTGGCGTTGTGGACGAGATCGTCCAGCTTGTCGATGAGTACTAAGACATCCATTTCGCGACCTCTAGTTCGTTATCGACCGAGCCGTTCCTTCAGGTGTCGCGCCACTTCTTCGGGAACAAGATCGTCTACGTCCCCGCCGAAGGTCGCGAGTTCCTTAACACCGCTCGACCTGAGAAAACTGTACTTGGCCGACGCCATCAGGTAAACGGACTCGATTTCGGGAGCCTGACGACGATTGAGCTGGTTCATCTCCAGCTCGTACTCGAAGTCGGAGATTGCGCGCAGTCCTTTGACAATCGCCATGGCTCCGCGCTGCCGCGCGAAGTCGACCAGCAGAGTGCTGAAGGTCTCGATCTCGATGTTGGGAAGATCGCTGGTCGCGTTGGCCACAAAGCTGCACCGTTCCTCGGCTGTGAACAGCGTGCCTCCCTTGCGCCAGGGGAGGTTGACCACCGCTACGACAACCGTGTCGTACATGGCCGAGGCGCGGGAGATGACGTCGAGGTGGCCGAGGGTGACCGGGTCGAAAGTGCCCGGACAGATAGCGATGCGGTTATCGGGAGCCATGGTGAAGGGAGTGGCGGATCAGCGTGTCGCGGTGGTGTCCAAACCGTGAATGCGGATCAGCGTGTCGCCGTAGCGGCGCTCATCGAGCAACGCCAGCCCGAGCTCCAGCGGCCGGCGGCGGTCACTCTCGGTGACGACGCGGCCCTCAGGGGCCAGCACCGGCACGAGACCCGCCGTAAGCCCCGCGGACAGCGAGCCGGCGTCACGGTATGGGGGATCTAGGAAGACGAGATCGTATTGACGCGCGTCGGAGCGTGCGGCCCCGAGGAAACGTGCGGCGGGCTGGCGCACGAGCTCGGCTTCAATCCCGAGCGCATCGAGGTTGCGCCGGATGGCTGTTGCCGCCGCCGCCGAGGAGTCGACCAGGGTGGCCGATGTCGCTCCCCGTGAGAGCGCCTCGATGGCCAGCGCCCCTGAGCCAGCGAACAGGTCCAGCACCCGCTCGCCGGTCACATCGGCCAGGATCGAGAACAGTGCCTCGCGGACCCGGTCCGAGGTCGGACGGGTGGCGCGTCCCCGTGGGGCGACGAGTTCCCTGCCCCCGTAGACACCGGCGATGACCCGCATCCAAGCGGGCCTCAGGCCCGAATCGGAGCCTGAGCCTCGACGCCGAACACGTTGTCCAGCGCGTCGGCCAACAGGGCGTGCTCGGGGGCCTCGAGACCGGGATCGTCGTCGTCGATCCGCTCCGCCCGGGCGCGGGCGCGCTCGAGTATCTCAGCGTCGCGCGGGAGCTCGGCGACCCGGAACTGAGCCAACCCGCTCTGTCGCGTACCGACCAGCTCCCCCTCCCCTCGCAGCTCGAGGTCGATCTCAGCCAGCCGGAAGCCGTCGGTGTACTGGGCCAGCGCCTGTAACCGTGATGAGCCCTTGGCTCCGAAGAGCAGGCAGAGCGACGAATGCCCGCCGCGCCCAATCCGGCCGCGGAGCTGATGCAGCTGGGAGATTCCGTAGCGATCGGCGTCCTCAACCAGCATCACGGTCGCGTTGGGGACATCGATTCCGACCTCGATGACCGAGGTGGCGACGAGGACATCCGCCGCCCCGGCCGCGAAGGCCGCCATCGCCCCGTGCTTCTCGGCGGGCCGGAGCTGGCCGTGCATGAGCATGACCCGGAAGTCCCGCAGCTCACCGTCGCGCAGGCGCTCGAACTCGGCCGTGGCCGCCCGGGCCTGAAGCAGCTCTGACTCCGTGACCAGCGGGCAGACGACAAACGCCTGCCGGCCGGCCCGTAGCTCCTCGCGAATCCGGTCATAGGCGCGGGCCCGCTCGGCTTCAGTCGAGCAGACATAGGTCTGGATCGGCTGGCGCCCACGCGGTAGCTCGCGCAGCTGGGTGAAATCGAGATCGCCGTAGCCAGCCAGAGCCAGTGTGCGTGGGATGGGCGTGGCGGTCATGTGGAGCACGTGAGGACTGAGGCCCTCGGGCGCCTTGGCGTCGAGGGCGGCCCGCTGGCGCACACCGAAGCGATGCTGCTCGTCGACCACGGCCACGGCCAGCTCAGCGAACTGAACCACCGGCTCGATCAGCGCGTGCGTGCCCACGATCAGCGAGAGCTCGCCCGTGGACAGCTTGGCCAGCAGATCGTTTCGCCGCCGGGCGGGTGTGGAGCCGGTGAGCAGTCCGATGGGCACCGCTTCCCCGGGCATCAGCGCCTGAACCGTGGCGAAGTGCTGCTCGGCCAGCGGTTCGGTGGGCGCCATGAGCGCCCCTTGGCGACCGTGCTCGACCGCCCGCAGAAGCCCATAGAGGGCGATCACCGTCTTGCCGGAGCCCACCTCCCCCATCAGCAGGCGCTGCATCGGCCGCACGCTGGCGAGGTCCTCATCCAGCGTTTCGATCGCCGCCCACTGATCCCCGGTGGGAGTGAAGGGGAGCATCGTGTCAAGCCACCTTGCGGTCAGCTCGCGGTCGCCATCGAGAGCCCGGGCATGGGCGCCGCCGCGGCGATGCCGCCGGCGACGCAGGAGGGCGAGCTGCACGAGCAGGAGCTCCTCGAAGGCCAGGCGGCGTCGGCCGAGCGCCTGGGCGTCATCGCCGGCAAAGTGCACCGCGGCCACGGCGCTGGGCCGCTCCGGCAGGCGCTCGTGGGTGCGCAGCAGAGCGGGCAGGGGCTCGCTCACATCCGCGATGGCGCCGGCGTGGGCCCGGACCAGGGCCAGGATCTGGGTCGAGGACAGGCCCTCGGTAGCCGCATAGTGAGCCACGGCCCCAGACCCGCTCGCCGCCTCCGTCGTCTGGGCGTGGCCCTGCACTCGGAACCGGTTACGGGCTTCGAACTTCCCGTGCAGCACCAGGCGGGTCCCGGGCGGGTAGCGATGGGTGAGCCACGGCTGGTTGAAGAAGGTGACCTTCATGACCCCCGAGTCATCGGCCACCGCGGCCTCGACCAGCGGCCGCATGCCCTGCCGGCGGACCGGACGCGAGGAGATGCTCCGGACCTCGACGACCACCGTCGCCACCTCGCCTCTGACCAGCTGGGCGATCGAGCGGGCCTCGCGACGGTCACGGGGCAGGTGCTCGAGCAGATCGCCGACGGTGCGCAGGCCGAGCGCCTCGGCCGCCTTGGCCGCCTTGGTGCCCTCGACCTCGAGCGGGCGGGCCAGCCGCGAGGGACGGGGGTAGCGAATCGGCGCCGCGGCCAGTTCCGAGGCGTCCAGCGGACGGGACGAGGCAAACGCAGTGGCGCTCATTTCTCCGCGATCATGACCGTCGGACCGGTCGGCGTCAGCACGGGATTGGCGGAGCGCAGTCCATCCCGCGCCTAACGAGCCGACGGGTAGTGCCGCCTACTCAGCGGCGAGCAGCCACCAGTAGCTCCGCTGGCCGCCCTCGGAGAGCTCGAACTCGATCTTGTCGGTGGCCAGAGCGTGGACGGTCTGGTCATCGAGCGGGGCATCCGCTCCGCGCAGGCAAGTGATCAGTTCGGCGTTCTCGGCCAGCTGCGCAAGAACGTCGGAGAGCGTGTCCCGGGGCTGACCCCAGGCCACCAGCTCCTCCTCGACGAAGCCGACGGCCTCGCCGGCCCGGAAGCGTCCCTGAGCGTCGTCACGGGCGGCCGGGGCCACGGCACCCGTCCGCACGTGCGCGAGCGTGGCCAGCATCGCCTTGGCGTTCTCGGCCGCGCTGCGATCGGGATCCAGGCTCACCGCAGCGGCCATGCCGGCCTGCTGCGAACGCGAGGGCACCACGGTGACGCTCTTCTCAGACAGCTCGGCGGCGCGCTCCGCGGCCATGATCACGTTCGGACTGTTGGGGAGCACGATCACCTCCTCGGCATCCACGGCGTGGATCGAGGCCAAGAGGTCGTAAGTGGAGGGGTTGAGGGTCGGACCGCCGTCAATGACGCCGACGCCGAGGCTCTGGAACAGCGCGCTCATGCCCTCGCCGTTGACCACGGCCAGGGCGCCGCTCATGCTGCCGGCCACCCGGGATTCCAGTCGCTGCACCCGGGCTCTGACCTGGAGGCTCATATCGGCCACGTCGAGGTGCGAGACCACACCCGCGGAGGCGAACAGAGCTGTGGCGGCGTCCGGGTCATCGGTGTGCACGTGGACCTTGAGGGTGGTCGCGTCGCCGACGACCAGAACCGAGTCGCCGATCTTCTCGAGCTCGTTAATGAACCGGCGCTGCTCGAGCGCCGACCCGCTGACCGCGAAGTTGGTGCAGTAGCGGTAGCTGCTCGACGCATGCTGGGGATGGGAGACCCGCGCTGCCGCGTGATGCTCGAGCGAGGGGGCATCGCCGCCGCGCAGCGCGCCGACAATTCCGGCCAGCAGGACGGTCAGGCCGTACCCGCCGGCGTCCACGACCCCGGCCTCCCGGAGGATCGGCAGCAGATCGGGGCCGCGGCGGACCGACTCCTGACCGGCGTCAAGCGCGCTCTCGATAACCCGGGCGATCACTTCGTCCTGTTCGAGCACCGTGGCGTCGGAACCGAGCCGGGCGCCGCTGGAATGGGCCAGCTCGGAGGCCACGCGATGGGCCATCTCGCGCACGACGGTGAGAATCGTGCCCTCGGCCGGCTCGCGCACCGAGCCGTAGGCCTGATCGGCTGCCCGGGCGAGGGCGGCACCGATCAACACCGGATCGACCAGCTCACCGGGGCGGCTGGCCAGTTCCTCGGCCGCCCCCCGGATCAGCTGCGAGAGGATCACACCGGAGTTGCCGCGTGCCCCCAGCAGGGCCGCACGGGCCACCGAGGCGACGATCTCATCACGACCGATGTCATCGATCGTGCGCCCCTCCGACGCGCCGGCCAAGCGGTCGAGCTCCTGCAGCACGGCGCGTAGCGTGAGGACCATGTTGTCGCCCGTGTCGCCGTCGGCGACCGGAAACACGTTCAGATCGTTGACCTCCTCACGCCGGGCTTCGAGCGCGGCCAAGCCGGCCTCGATCAGGGCGCGAAAGCGGACGATGCTCGGATCGGACACTCCGGAGAGCTCGCCCGAGCGCGCGGGGGCTCCCACTTCAGAGTCCCCCATCTACCGAGCTTTGGTGATCTTGCCGGCCTTCAGACAACGCGTGCAGACGTAGACGCGGCGAGGGGTTCCGCCATCGTCGATACGGACGCGCTGCAGATTGGGATCGAAGCGGCGTTTGGTGGCCACCATCGAGTGGCTCCGGTTGTGGCCGAAAGCCGGGCCCTTGGCGCACACATGACAGATCTTGGGCATCGGCCGCGAGTATAGACACGGTGCTGGCTCTCATCCGGCCCGGCGACGGCCGTTCACCCGGCCCCCGTCTCCGCGAGCAGGGAAAAATCGTCCAGTTCGACTCCTCGTGAGGCCGAAGGCCACTACCATGAGCCCCCGGTTTGGCTTGCCATTTATCTCAAGCGGGTAGGGATGCACCCCAATGAGCAGTAGCGCCCGGACCTCCGTGCAGCCCGCCTTCGGGCTGAAACTTCCCGAGCGCTATCGGGTCAAACGCCACATCGCCACGGGCGGTATGGCGTCGGTGTGGTGTGCCGAAGATCGGGTCCTGGGCCGCTCGGTGGCCATCAAGGTTCTCTCGGACCGTTTCGCCACCGACGAGGATGCCGTGCGCCGATTCATGCGCGAGGCGCGGGCGGCGGCGCGAGTCGCAAATCATCCCCACGTCGTCACTATCTACGACGTCGGCGACATCGAGTCAGAGGGTGACGAGCCATCGCCCCGAGCCTTCATCGTCATGGAGTTCCTGGCCGGTGGCACCGTGGCTGACGCCCTGCGTTGCGACTCCGTGGCCCCGGGAGAGGCCCAGCGATGGGTCAGCCAAGCCGCCTCCGCCCTGGATCATGCCCACAAGCGCGGAATCGTCCACCGGGACATCAAGCCGGCCAACTTCCTCCTGGACCCAAGTCGCGGGCTGCACGTGGCCGACTTCGGCATCGCCCACCTGCAGAGCGAGGACACGATCACCAGCACCGGGCAGCTGTTCGGTACTGCGGCCTACCTGGCTCCCGAGCAGGCGCTAGGGAAGGAGGCCACCGGGGCCAGTGACCGCTACGCGCTGGCCGTGGCCTCCTTTGAGCTGCTGACCGGCGGCCGTCCCTTCACCGCCTCGCATTTTGCCGCTCAGGCGCGTCAGCACATCGAGGACGAGCCGCCCCGGGCCAGCGAGCGTGCGCCGGTGCTGCCGGCGACGGTGGATCCGGTGCTGGCTCGCGGGATGGCCAAGGATCCCGATGACCGCTATCCGACCGCGCGCGCCTTCACCGAGGACCTGGACGCGGCTCTCTCCGGCGTGCAAACGTCCGCCACCGAGCCCCTGACCGCGCGGACCGAGCGGCTTTCGCCTCCTCCCCGGCGGCGCAGCGCGGCCCTGGCTGGGGCCGCGGTGGCTGGAGCGGCGGCCGCCGAAGCCGTCAACGCGGCCAGTGCCCGAGGGGCCTCCCCGTCCCGCCGGCCTCCGACGGTGCCGCCACGAACCGCCCCCGTTGCCCGCGCCACTCCGGCCCGCAGCGGCCGGGCCGTGGCCCTGACCGCCCTGGCCATCGTCCTGCTCGGGGTGATCGCCCTGATCTCGCAGCTCTCAAGCGGCGGTAGCCCATCCCCGCCGGCTTCGCGCCGCGCCACGACCCGCACGTCCCATCACCACGCAGCCGCCAAGCGGCCGGCCGCCTCAGCCTCGAGCTCGACCACGCCCGGCGCATCCAGCTCGAGCACCCCGAGCGCACCCTCGGCGCCGAGCGGGGCATTCGCGCTCCAGGCCCTCGGCCACCAGCAGATGCTGGCCGGCAACTACCCGGCGGCCATCGGGACCCTGCAGCACGCTTTCGCCGCGGCCTCGCCAGGCAGCCTCACCTACGCCTACGCGCTTTACGATCTCGGCCGCTCGCTGCTGCTCTCGGGTAACCCGGGCGCAGCCATCCCGGTGCTTCAGCAGCGACTGAAGATCCCCAACCAGACGCCTGTCGTCCAAGCGCTGCTCAACCAGGCCCGGCAGGCGGCCGGCCAATCGAGCCCCGGCTCGGGCGGTGCCTCCATACCGCCTGGCCACCACCCCAGCAATGGTGGCGGCAAGGGCAAAGCCAAAGGCGGAGACTGACTCATGGAGCGGCCTCAGGCCGCGGCAAACCCCGCCTGACCGCGCCTTCCTGACAACTCGTCCCGGACCTCCAACGAGGCGAGCACGGCCTCGGCGGCATGGCGCCCGGTGTCACGCTTGTCCCCGCCGGTGACCCGGGCCAGCGCCTGCTCCATCGTGTCCACGGTCAGCACCCCGAATCCGCAGGGCACGCCGGTGGTCAGCTGCACATCGGAGATCCCCTCCGCGGCCGCCGTGCACACGTAGTCGTAGTGGTCGGTCTCCCCGCGGATCACCGCTCCCAGGCAGATGACGCCGTCGTAGCGACCCGACAGCGCGGCGTAGCGGGCGATCAGCGGCAGCTCGAAGGCGCCCGGCACCGCGAAGCGATCAGTCGAGTCGATTCCGGCGCCAATCAGCCCGGCCCGGGCCCCGGCCTCCAGCTTTTCGGCCAGCTCGGCGTAGAACGTGGCCACGCACAGGGCAATGCGCCGCTCAGCGGCCATCGTCACGCTCCGCGTCGCCCTCGAGCTCGTCGTGGATCATCTCCTCGTCGAGCGGCAGGCCCTGGTGGTGCAGGGTATGACCCATGCGATCGCGCTTGGCCCGCAGGTATGCCTCGTTGTGGGGGTTGGCGGCGTGCACGATGGGCACCTGTTCTGACACCGAGAGCCCGTAGCCGCCCAGGCCGGAGATCTTCTTCGGGTTGTTGGTGAGGATCCGGATGCTGGTCAAACCCAGGTCGACGAGGATCTGCGCCCCGATCCCGTAGTCGCGCAGGTCAGCGGGCAGACCGAGACGTAGGTTGGCGTCGACCGTGTCCAGCCCCTCCTCCTGAAGCTTGTAGGCCCGCAGCTTGTTGAGCAGGCCGATCCCGCGCCCCTCCTGGCTCAGGTAGAGCAGCACACCACGGCCCTCACGCTCGATCATGGCCAGGGCGGACTCCAGCTGCTCGCCGCAATCGCAGCGCATGCTGTGGAAGACGTCTCCGGTCAGGCATTCGGAGTGCACGCGGACCAAAACGTCGGAGCCACCCTCAACCTCGCCCTTGACCAGGGCAACGTGGTGCTTGTTGTCGATCAGCGAGCGGTAGCCGACAGCGACGAATTCACCGAAGGCGGTCGGTAGGCCCGTGGCCACAACGCGCTCGACCAGCTTCTCGTGGCGCCGCCGGTAGGCGACCAGGTCGGCCACGGTGATCATCTTCAGCCCATGACGCTGGCAGTACCGGGTCAGGTCCGGCACCCGAGCCATGCTCCCGTCGTCATTCATGATCTCGCAGATCACTCCGGCCGGATTCAGCCCGGCCAGACGGGCCAGATCCACGGCGGCCTCGGTCTGCCCTACGCGCTCGAGTACTCCACCCACGCGGGCCTTGAGCGGGAAGACGTGACCGGGCTGGACCAGTTCTCGGGGACTCGTCTCGGGGTCGATGGCCACCTGGATGGTGCGGGCGCGGTCGGCGGCTGAGATGCCGGTGCTGACGCCCAAGCGCGCCTCGATCGACACCGTGAACGCCGTCTCGAAGGCCGATTCGTTCTTGGCCGCCATGAGATCCAGGCCGAGCTCGTCACAGCGAGCCGGGCTGAGGGCCAGGCAGATCAGCCCGCGGCCCTCCTTGGCCATGAAGTTGATCGCCTCGGGCGTGACGAACTGGGCGGCCATGGTCAGATCGCCCTCGTTCTCCCGGGTCTCGTCGTCGCAGACGACGACCATCTTGCCCTGGCGGATGTCCTCGATGGCGTCTTCGATGGAGGCAAACGTCCGGGTGGCGCTCATCGGACGGCCACCATCAGCTTCTCGACGTACTTGGCCAACACGTCCACCTCCAGGTTGACTCGGGTCCCAACGCCCGCGGAACCAAGATTCGTTCGCTCGAGTGTCTCGGGGATCAACGAAACGGTAAACGATGCGTCGTCGAGCTCGGCCACCGTCAGCGACACCCCGTCCACGGCCACCGAGCCCTTGGCCACCACGTAGCGCAGTAGCTCAGCCGGCACGGAGATCCGTACTTGTCGCGAGAAGCCGTCCTCGCTCAGGGCGGTGATCTCCCCGACCCCGTCCACGTGGCCCTGGACGACGTGGCCGCCAAGTCGATCGCTGGCCCGGAGGGGAAGCTCGAGGTTGACCACCGCGCCATCGTCCGCGTCACGCAGCGAACTGCGCTGGAGAGTCTCGTTCATCACCTCGGCGGTGAATGAGCCCTCGCCCACCGCAACCGCCGTCAGGCAGACGCCGTTGACGGCCACCGAGTCGCCGTTCCCGAGCTCGGCGGCCAACGCCGTGTCGACGGTCAGCCGCACGCCGTCGGGCGAGCGCTGCGTGGCGGCCACACGGCCGAGGTCCTGGACCAGCCCGGTGAACACCCTCACCACTCCCGGATCTGGGCCGAGACGAGCAGGTCCTCGCCTACCCGTTCGCAGCTCAACCGGCTGGCGCGCGCGGCATCGGCGATCAGCTCAGACCCCTCGCCCTCAAGCGGATCGCGCGCGGTCCGGCCGCCCAGGATCAGCGGAGCGAGGAACAGCCGGATCTCGTCAATTTCACCCGCGTCGAGGAAAGCGCCGGCAAGATGTGGGCCACCCTCCAGGAGGATCGACCCCACCCCGGCGGCTCCGAGCTGGTCCAGCCCGGAGCAGATCCGCGCGGGCTCGTTCTCCCCCGTGGCCACGATGACATCGGCGCCGTGGGTCTCCAGCGCGTCGGTGGCGCTCCGGGGCGCAGCGCGGGAGACGACCACGGTCAGCGGCACCCGGCGAGCCTCGCGGACCAGCTGGGCGCCCAGCGGCAGCCGGCCCAGAGAGTCAAAGACAACCCGGCGGGGCTGGCGGAGCGCACCCTCAACCCGGGCGGTGAGACGCGGATCGTCGGTCAGGGCCGTGCCGATGCCCACGGCCACGGCGTCGCACTCGGCGCGCCAGTAGTGCACGCGGCGACGGCTCTCCTCACCAGAGATCCATTTCGAGTCCCCGCTGCGCGTGGCCACCTTGCCGTCCAGGGTCATGGCCGACTTGAACAGGACCCATGGCCGGCCCGTTCGTGCGTGTTTGCGAAACGGCTGGTTGAGCAGGCGGGCCCGGTCGGCCAGCTCCCCGTCGGCCAGAACGACCTCGACGCCCTCATCGCGAAGGATTCCGAGACCGCGTCCGTTGGCGTGTCCGCTCGGATCGTCGGAGGCGACGACCACCCGGGCGATACCGGCGGCGCGAATGGCGTCCGTGCAAGGCGGGGTAAGGCCGTGATGGCAGCAGGGCTCGAGCGAGACGTAGAGGGTGGCTCCCGAGAGATCCAGTCCGGTGGCGGCGCTGAGCGCCTCCACCTCGGCGTGAGGCAAGCCGGCGGCCCGGTGAAAGCCCTCGCCGATCACCCCGTCGGCGTTGGCCAGGACCGCCCCGACCAGCGGGTTGGGGCTTACCGACCCTCGTCCCTGCTCGGCCAGCTCGATGGCTCGGGCCAGGTGGCGGCGGTCGTAATCGGAGAAGGTGGTGCTCATCGGTGCCTAGCAGGATAGGCCGCGCCCGATCACCCGCATCGGCCTCCCGGCGGGTGATACACGCTGCCTCCGGTGTCCATGTTTCCCCCCGGGTATCCCGCTACCGTGTGAAACCACAGCGCGCGCCTGCGAGGGATTCGGTGTTGCACCCAGATATCGCCCCCACTCACCCAAGCCGGCGCGTCGCCACGAGCGCCCTGAGGCCATGAAGCTCATCATCCAGATTCCCTGTTTCAACGAGGAGGAGCAGCTCCCGGTCACGCTCAGCCATCTGCCGCGAGCCATCGAGGGCTTCGACGTCGTCGAATGGCTGATCATCGACGATGGCTCGACCGACGGCACGATCGAGACCGCGCGCGCCCACGGCGTGGACCATGTCGTGCGGCTGACCAACAACAAGGGGCTGGCGGCTGCCTTCCAGGCCGGCCTGGACGCGGGGTTGAAACTGGGCGCCGACGTGATCGTCAACACCGACGCGGATAACCAGTACGAGGGCGCCGACGTGCCCAAGCTGGTGGCCCCGATCGTTCTCGGCGAGGCCGACATGGTGATCGGCGACCGCGGGGTCGGCAGCAACGAGAACTTCTCTCCCGGCAAACGGCTGCTGCAGCGGCTGGGCTCGTGGGTGGTGCGCCAGGCCTCTCAGACCGAGGTCCCGGATACGACCTCGGGCTTCAGGGCCTACAACCGGGAGGCCGCCCTGCAGATGCAGGCCGTCTCCAAGTTCACCTACACGCTGGAGACGATCATTCAGGCGGGCAAGTTGCTGGTCGCGGTCGACCACGTGCCGATCCGGACCAACCCCAAGACGCGCGAGTCCCGCCTGTTCCCGTCCATGGCCGCATACATCCGGCGCAACGGCCTGTCGATCTTCCGTATCTACTCCCAGTATCAGCCGCTGAAGGTGTTCTGGGGCGGCGCGCTCATCATGGGCGTCCCGGCCCTGGCCATCTTTATCCGGTTCGTGATCCTGTTCATCGGCAACTCGCATGCCGCCACGGGGCACATCCAGTCGCTTATCGCTGGAGCCGTGCTGTTCATCGCCGCGATGCTGCTCGGTGCCCTGGGGGTCATCGGCGATCTGCTCGACGCCCAGCGGACTCTCTCGCAGCGGACCTTCGAGCGTGTGCGGCGGATTGAGCTCCAGCTCGGCGTCGAGCCCTCCCACTACGAACCGGGCGGGGTTCCCCGAGGCACATCCAGCGACGGTGACGCCTCTGACCGCGAGGCCCTCGGGGTATGAGCTCCGCGCCCGCCGCGGACGTCCCCACCGGTAACACTTTTGACAAGTACGGATCGGGCAATCCGGTCGTCCGCCGGCTCATGGCCGGGTTCGAGCGCACGCTCGAGGAGCTATTCACCCAGGCCTCCCCCGCCTCGGTCCTGGACGTGGGCTGCGGCGAGGGCGTCCTCAGCCAGCAGTGGGCGCATCGCCTTGATCCCGGTCGGGTGGTCGGCGTCGACCTTCAGGATCCGAAGCTCCAGGACGAGTGGAAGCAGCGGCAGGCTGCCAATCTCGGGTTCGCCGCCATGCGCGCCGAGGAGCTCGCCTTCGCCGACGATGAGTTCGACCTCGTCGCCGCCACGGAGGTCCTGGAGCATGTGCCCGATCCCGAGCGCGTACTTGCGGAAATGGCGCGCGTGGCCAGCCGTCACCTGCTCGTCTCCGTCCCCCACGAGCCGTTGTGGCGCGTGCTCAACGTGGCCCGCGGGGCCTACCTGCGGGAGCTGGGCAACACCCCGGGCCACCTGAACCATTGGAGCCGGCGCACCTTCGTGAGGCTCCTATCGGACTTTGGTGACGTTGTCGAGGTCCGCTCCCCGTTTCCGTGGACGATGCTGCTGATGCGAGTGCGCTGATGTCCTCGGTGGCCGAGACGCCCCCGCCGGCCAACGGGCCGCCGCCCTCTGAGCCCGAGGCCGGGGGTTCCGAGCAGGCCTCGTTCGTCTCCGGCGCGCGGGTGCTGTCGGTCGGGATCGCCTCCACCGGCATCTTCACCTTCGCCTACCTGGCGGTGGCCAGCCACGTCCTCGACCCCGCCTCCTACAGCCGAGTCTCGCTCTGCTGGGCGATCATGTTCGTGATCCTGTCGGTGATCTACCGGCCGATCGAGCAGTTGCTCTCGCGGACGATCGCCGACCGCCGGGCCCGCGGCCAAGACCGGCACAGCCTTCGCGTTCCGGCAGCGATTCAGTTCGGATTCGCGGCCCTGTTCCTGATCGCGGCCCTCGCCCTGCGCCATTCGATCGAGCAGGGCATGTTCGACGGATCGGGCGCCCTGTACTGGATTCTGGTCATCGGCGTGCTCGCCTATGCGGCCAGCTACTTCGCCCGCGGGTGGCTGGCCGGCCACCAGCGCTTCGCCCTCTATGGCGCGCTGGTCTTCCTGGAGTCGACGTCACGGTTCCTGTTCGCCCTCGCCGTCGCCGTGGGCATCGGCTCGGGCCAGGGCGCGGTCGGTCTCGGGATGGCCGTCGCCCCGTTCGCATCACTGTGCGTGCTCCCGTTTGCCTTTGCCCACATCCGCCTGCGCGGCCCCTCCGGGGTGCCCGCCGCGGACGCGGCCGGTGAGGGCCCGGTCCAGGCTCAGCTCGAAGAGGTCAACACAGACCTCTCGCTGCGTCACGGGGCAGGCTTCGCCGCGGCGGTGGTGGGAATCATGCTCTCCGAGCAGGCCCTGATGAACGCCGGCGTCCTGATCGTGGCGGCGGGCGCGGGTGGCGGCTCTCTGACCCTGGGGCTGACCGGGTTCGTGTTCAACGTGATGCTGATCGTGCGCGCACCCCTGCAGCTCTTCCAGGCCATCCAGACCTCCATCCTCCCCCACCTGGCCGGCCTCGAGGCCCGCGAGAACGCGGAGGACTTCCACCGCGCCATCCGAGTCACCATCCTGGCCATCGCCGCCTTCGGGCTGGCCGTGGCCCTCGGGCTGCTGCTCATCGGACCTCCGGTGATGACCGCGTTCCTGGGCAACAAGGGCTTCCAGTACGGCCGCTATGGGCTGGCTCTGGTCGGGCTGGGGATGGGGCTGCATCTGGTCTCCGGCACGCTCAATCAAGCCGCCCTGGCCCGCGGACGCGCTCCCTGGGCGGCGGCATGCTGGCTGTCCGCCGCCACGCTATTCGTGCTCTTCGTGGCCCTGCCGACGATCTCCGACCAGGTGACGCGCGTCGAGGTGGGCTACTTCGGCGCCACGGCCGTGCTCTGCGCCCTGCTGACCCTGGTCTACCGCCGCGGCTCGAGTCCGGCCGCAGTCGCCCCAGCCGCCTCGGCTATGGCCGCGTAGGCCGCGGCCGGATCCCCGGCTCCAAATATGGCCGAACCGGTGACCAGGACGCCCGCGCCGGCTTGCGCGACGGACCCGGCGGTGTCCTGGTTGACCCCGCCGTCGACCTCGAGCGCGACCGTATCGGGCAGAGCGGCGCGCATCCGCTCGAGCTTGCCCAGCGAGGCGGGGATGAACTTCTGCCCACCCCAGCCCGGGTTGACGCTCATGCACAGCGCGAGGTCGAGCATGTCCGCCGCCACGTCGTCGAGCGCCGAGGCCGGCGTGCCGGGGCAGACCGCCGCTCCGGCGTCACAGCCCGCCTCGCGGATCGCCCCCAGAACGTAGTGCAGATGTGGGGTGGCCTCGACATGGATCGTGATCGAATCCGCGCCCGCGCTCGCCACGTCGGCGACGTGGCGCTCGGGGTGCTCGACCATCATGTGCACGTCGACGACGCCCCCTGCATCGTGGACAAGGTCGGCCACAGCGGACACGGCGATTGCCCCGAAGGTGATCGGGGGGACAAAGTGCCCATCCATGATGTCGACATGGATGACCCGCGCGCCGGCCTCGAGCACGGCCTGGACCTGAGCGCCGAGGCGGGAGAAGTCGGCGGACAGGATCGAGGGCGCGACTCGGAGCTCACCCAGGACCGAACGGCGCCGGAGCGCCGCGTCAGCCGGACCCATCAGACCGCCCGCAGCATGCTGCCCTGACAGTGATTGCAGGCCACGATGGCGGTGCTCGACATGCGCACGATGGTCGAGTGCTCTCCACAGTTCGGGCAGACCGAGACGAGCTCGAAACGCCGCAGGCAGTACACGCAGCGGTAGCGCCCCGGGACCGTGGTCGGGCGCAGCCAGGGCTCACCGCAGTTCGGGCACTCGGGACCGAGCTTGGGCTCAGGTGCGGAATCGCTCACAGGTGAAAGGCTAGGGGTTCGTTCACGATTTGTTTCCGCCAATCACACTAACCGGAGCGTCGGAGGCGAGCGACGAAGAACCCATCGCTGCCCTCACGGTGCGGAAGGGTCTGAAGGTAGGGACCGGCGGCGGCGCTGGGCAGCATCGGCCCGAGTTCCTCGACGGCAAAATCTTTTCGCTCGGCCAGGAACGCCGCCACCAACGGCTCGCTTTCGGCCCGGGAAATCGTGCACACGGAGTAGACGAGCGCGCCTCCGGGAGCGGTGGCTTGTGCGGCGGCCCGGAGGATCCGGGCCTGGAGCGTCGAGAGCTCGGCGATCCGCTCCGGGCTGCTCCGCCAGCGCAGATCGGGCCGCGACTGGAGCGTGCCCAGACCACTGCACGGCGGGTCAACCAGCACGGCATCGAACTGCTCACCGGCGGGACGAGGCTGGGCCGCATCGGCGACCTCAACCTCAGCCCTCACGTGCATGCGGGCGAGCGTCTCGGTGAGGGCCCGGGCCCGGCCCGCATGACGCTCGACCGCGATCATCAGCTCGCCACCGCCGGTCAGGGCCGCCAGCTGGCTGGTCTTGGCCCCCGGCGCCGCGCACAGATCGAGCACCCGCGTGTTGGGAGCTGGGTGCAGCGCCCGGGCGGCCAGCATCGAGGCTCGGGACTGGGGCATGACGGCCCCTCGGCGCCAAAGCTCGGAGCCGTGCACGTCGAAGGCGCCCTCGAGGATGAGGGCCTCAGGCAGATCGGCCACGGGACTCGTGGGTACGGGCAGCGCGGCCTCCACCTCCTCCCGCGTGGCGAGGAGCGTGTTGACCCGCAGGGCCGACTCGGCCGGCTCGTTGATTCGGGCCAGAAGCCCGCGGGCCGTATCGGAGCCAAGCTCGTTGAACCAGAGCTCGGCCAGCCAGGTCGGTACCGAGTGCAGTACGGCGGCCTGTTCCGGGGTTTCGTCGGAGAGCTCGGCGAGCAGCTCCCGGCCCTCCCGGGCCGCCCGGCGCAGGACTGCGTTGACCAGGCCGGCACCACCCTCCGAGCCGCCGGTCTTGGCCAGCTCGACGCTCTCGTGCACGGCGGCATGCTCGGCCACGCCGTCCAGGAACAGGAGCTGGAGCAGCCCGAGACGCAGCGCGGCGAGCACCGGCGCCTGAAGCCGGCGCACCGAGCGGTCGGCCAGCTGCTCGATCACGTGGTCGAGCGTGGCCCGGCGCTGCACCGCCCCGTAGGCCAGTGCCGTGGCCAGAGCACGATCGCGCGGCTCGAGGCCGGAAGCCTCCGCCATGAGGGCACGGTCGGCATAGGCGCCCTGCTCGAAGACTCGGCGCACGACGGCGAAGGCACAGGCTCGAGCCGGAGAGACGCCCGGAATCACCGCCCGGGACGGGCGGGTGGCCGCCGGCATCAGACTCGGCGCCCACGCAGGAAATCGGCCGCGCTCATGGGCCGGCGCCCGGCCGGTTGCACGCTGAGTAGCTCAAGGGCTCCGGGGGAGCAGCCGAGCACCGGCACCGTGCCATCGAGATCGAGCCGGCCGGGCTCCGGGTTGGCGCTCTCCTGGAGGATGCGCGCCTCCCACACGCCGAGGCGCTCTTGACCCGGGAGCTCGAGAGCGGCTCCGATGTGGGGATTGAGCGCGCGAATCACTCGATCCAGCTCGGCTGCGCTGCGTCGCGGGTCGAGCAGCCGATCCTCGGCGGTCAGCTTCTCGGCGTAGGTGACCCCGGCCTCGTCCTGCGGGACGCAGCCGGGCTGGCGGCTCAAGACGTCGATGAGCAATTCCGCACCGAGCCTTTCCAGCCGTTCGGCCAACGTCCCGTAGGTGTCCCCAGGTTCGATTCGCGTGGCCGCCTGAGCACACACCGGTCCACTGTCGAGCCCGGCGGTGAGCCGCATGATGGAGACTCCGGTCTCGGGGTCACCGGCCATGACGGCGCGCTCCACGGGGGCGGCGCCCCGCCAGCGGGGCAGCAGCGAGGGGTGGACGTTGAGCATCTCGTACTCGGAGAGCAGGGGCTCCTTGATCCGCGCTCCGAATGCGCACACACAGACCGCCTCCGGGGCGACGGCGGCGATGCGGGCCCGGGCCTCCTCGTCGTTGACCGAGGTGGGCTGGTCGAGGTCGAGCCCGAGTTCACGGGCGAGGCCGGCCACCGGAGGCGAGGCCAGGCGCCGGCCGCGTCCGCGTGGGCGATCGGGCCGGGTTAGGACCAGGGCAGGACGGTGGTCGGAAGCGGCCAGAGCGCGCAGCACCGAGGCCGCGAACGCGGAGGTACCCAGGTAGACCGTGCGCACAGCAGTGGTCTCGCCGAAGCGAATCGCCGGTTAGGCCGGAAGGGCCTCGCGCAGCGCTCGCATGGCCTCCTTGCGCTGCTGGCGCGAGATGCGGTCGAGGACCAGGACGCCATCGAGGTGGTCCATCTCGTGCTGGATCACCCGCGCCTCGAGACCCGACGCCTCGACGGTGATCAGATCACCATTCTCATCCTGGGCCCGTATGCGGATGTGGACCGGGCGCTCGACGTCGACATGCACCGCGGGCAGGCTGAGGCAACCCTCCTCGAGGATCTCCGCCTCCTTACCGACCCACTCGATTTCGGGGTTGACCAGCGCCGCCACCGGAGCCTGCTGGTGAACCCGATAGACCAGGACACGATGAAGGACACCTACCTGGTTGGCGGCCAGGCCGACACCGAGGGCGTCGATCATCAGCTCGCCCATTCGCCGGACCTCATCCTGCAGAGTGCCGTCGAAGCGGTCCACGGGTCGGGCACGTGTCCGCAGAACCGGGTCACCGAACTTGCGCACGTGAGCCAGTGCCGCCGCCCGGCGCGCGGCTATCTCGGGATCGAGTTCCTCGTCCTCGGCAGCCTGGAGCGACTCCTCGGAGAGCTCGAGATCGTCGCGTTCGGTTTGATCGGTTGCTTGGTTGGCCACGGTTTCAGTTTAGGACACGCGACGGAGAATCCAGGCCTACTGCGGGTCGACGTCGACGCTGACGCTGGCTCCCTGGCGTGCCGCCCCTGGCCCGATCCGGTCGACGGCCCGGCCGACGGCAGCGATCGCTCCGGGACGGGCAGAGGCTTTGATGACGAGCTGGCTGCGGGCCCGCCCGCGCAGGCGAAACAGGGGCGCGGGGCCCAGGACGGCTCCATCGATGACCCCCAGAGCGGCGGCGAGCGCCTCGGCGGTCTCCCGGGCCAGCGGCTCATCGGCGGCCGTGCAGACCACCCTGATCAAAGTGGCGAACGGCGGGTAGAGCAGGGCCTGGCGCCGGCGGAGCTCGTCGGCCAGGAAACCGTCCGAGTCATGCCGGGTGGCGAAGGCAATGGCCCGCGCATCGGGCGCCAGGGTCTGCACCAGCACGCGACCCGCCTCACCGCCGCCATCAGACCCGGCCGCACCGCGCCCGGTACGACCGGCGAGCTGGGTGATTAGGGCAAAGGTCCGCTCCTCCGCCCGGAAGTCAGGAAAGCGCAAGGTCTGATCGGCGTCCAGGACGACCCCCAGCGAGACGTCGGGGAAGTCGTGTCCCTTGGCCACCATCTGCGTGCCGACCAGCAGTCCGGCCGGCGCGCGCTCGAAGTCCTGCAGCGTGCGGGCCCGCTGCTCAAGACCGGTGGAGTCGGCGTCCAGCCGGAAGATCGGAAAGTCCTCTCCCCCCAGCGTGTCGCGCAATTCATGCTCGATCCGTTCGGTCCCAGCCCCGTGCCGGGCCACTGAAACCGATCCGCAGGCACCGCAGCGGCTCGGGACCGGCTCGCGATGGCCGCAGTGGTGGCAGGCGACCAGACCACCATGTCGGTGCAGGACGAGAGCCACGTCGCAGTTGGGGCACAGCCACACCCGTCCGCAGGAGCGGCAGGAGAGGAAGTTGGACCAGCCGCGACGGTTCAGGAGCAGAATCGCCTTGCCCCCCGAACGGCGCAGGTCGGCCAGGGCCATTCGGGTCTCGGGGTGGAGCGGATGGTGGCGCCCGCGCATGTCCAGCACCTCGACGGTGGGCATCGAGCGCCCGTCGATCCGGGCGGGGAGCGAGAGACGGTGCCCGGTGATGATGCTCTCGGGCCGCGGCGTCGCGCTACCCCGCAGCAGCACGGCACCGGCCATCCGAGCGCGCTTGAGCGCCACGCTGCGCGCGTCGTAGCGGGGGTCTCCCTCGTGCTTGTAGGAGCTCTCGTGCTCCTCGTCGACGATCACCAGCCCGAGTCCGTCGAGCGGCGCGAACACCGCCGAGCGCGGGCCCACGCAGACGCGCGCCTCGCCCCGGCGCAGCCGCTGCCACTCGTCATGGCGCTCACCGACGCCGAGCGCCGAGTGAAGGACGGCCACGACATCGCCGAAGCGGGCCTGAAACCGCCACAGCACCTGAGGGGTGAGAGCGATCTCGGGCACGAGCACGATGGCTGAGCGCCCGGCGGCCAGTACCGCCGCGACCGCTTGGAGGTACACCTCGGTCTTGCCCGAGCCGGTGACGCCGTGGAGCAGGAAGCCCTCGGGGGGCCCATCGGAGCCGGTCAGTGCGGCCAAGATCGGGTCCAGTGCGGCGCGCTGATCGGGGGTCAGAGCGGGCGATACAGCGCTGGCGGCGCCCACGGCGTGGTCGGCCGGGCGCCGAGGCCGCTCGCGCTCGACGATCTGAACCAGACCGCGCCCCTCAAGGCGGCGCAGGGCGGCGGTGCCGAGTTGGGCGGCGACGCTGGACCCGGTCTCTCGCAGGCGTGCAAGCAGCTCCCGCTGGCCGTCGGTCAGGCGGAGTTCAGGGTCAAGCAGCGCCCTGCATCCGTCTGGGGTGAGCTCAGCAACGAGACCGAGGCGGGGCCGGACGCCCTCGGTCGTGCCCGGGGGCAGGACAAGCCCCAGGGCACGGGCGGTCGTGGAGCAGTACTCGGCCGCCATCCACTCGGCCAGCGCGACCAGGTCCGCCGGGATCGAGCTGGGCAGGATCTCGTCAGGGTCAGCCAGGCGATCGTCGGCCAGCTCCGAATGCGCGGCCGTCTCGACCACGACCCCGAAGGTGCTCCGTCCTCCGAACGGAACCCGCAAGATCGAGCCGACACCGATCTCGGCCTCCCCCATCCGGTAGTCAAACGCGCCCTTGACCGCCCGGGTGCGGGTCAGCGGAATCACCTTGGCCACCGGGGTGGATGGTCTGTGACCGTCGGTGGCGGCTGGTCCAGCGCCGCTCGCGGCCGGCGTCGGGGCGGATGGGCTGCGGGTACTCACGGCAGCGAATCTAGTCGCGGCTGTGGATGCCGCCGCCGGGGTCCTCTACTGTGGGCTCGTGTTCGCCGAGCCTGGTGAAGTTGTGTTCTTCTCGGGTCATCCGTCGCGTCTCGCTCATCCCTTCCTCTACATCCGGGCGCTGATCCTCGCCTTGCTCGGCGGAATCGTCGCCGGACTGGGCAGCGCGATGGCCGACGGCCGTGTCCAATCGGGCTGGGTCGTGGTCGGTGTCCTGGGTGTGTTCGGCCTGTTCGCGCTGCGGGGCGAACTGCGCCGGGCTCGGGTCAGATACGCGATCACCGACCGCCGACTGCGAATCGAAACCGGGCTCGTGGTCCGGCGCAAGCGCCAGACCCAGCTCGATTGGGTCCAGGACGTGACCGTGCACCAGTCGATGACCGAGCGCTTCCTGGGCATCGGGACGGTGGTTTTCATCACCGACGACGAGGACGGAGTGGACTTCCGCTTCCACGGCGTAGCCGAGCCGCGGCGTCTGATGGGCGCGATGGGTGAGGCACTACCGGAACGGCGGATCATCACGCCCGAAAGCCGGTCGCACCCGCGGATGGGCGTCCGCATTTAGCTTTAGCGCGCTGCCCGAGCCAGCAGCGCGCTGAGATCTGCTCTGAGGGCGCGGGCACCCCGGGTGATCATGCGCTGGGTGATGTGACTGCTCTGGCGGCCGGCCCGGACGTGGGTGATGCCCTTGCGCCGGTCCGATTCGAAGCTGCGGCGGTCGGTGTGGAAGCCGTAGCTGTCCAGTTCGGCGACCAGGTTGTGCTCGGGCCAGAAGCAGTCGACGAGGATCTCGTCGATCAGGACATTGGTCCGCGGTTCGGGTAGGCCGTGGGTGCGGAGGAACTCCAGGAAGCGGCGTTCGAGCTCGGACTGGGTCCAGGGCGCCTCGTCATGGAGCTCACTCAAGACCGCTCGTAGCGCGGCGGTTCCCTTCCGTCCCCTGCTGCGGGACAGGAGGGCATCGAGGGAGACGAGGTTGACGAGGTTCCGTCGCTGAGCCTGCTCGATGAGCGTCCGCAGCCGTTGGGGATGCAGCGTCGGGGCCAGATCGAGCAGCGTGCGCGGGACTGAGGTGACCGGAATCCCGTCGATGATCGTGCGGTCATCGGGGTGGATGCTCCGGCTGCGGTGGCAGCGAATCCCCTCGATGCGGCGGGCGGTGGGCGCGGTCACATCGATCGGACCCGACGGGATACCAGCTAAGTCCCAGAGGGCCGCCGCCGCCCGGTGACTCAACATCCCATCGTCCCCGCAGGCGAGCACCGCCGCCATCCATCGCCCGCGCACGGTCAACCGATCATGTCCGACCGCATAGACCCCGCGGTATTTGCGAATCAGATGGCCGCGCTGTACCCCGCGGGCGATCTCACCCCGCCGGCTCCCCAGCGCCTCCAGCTGCCAGGTTGCCACCACCCCGTGCTGGCGTCCAGCGAGCCCCGGGACCGCAGGTGTTCCATCCCCGTATACATATTCGGTACCGCGATGGAACACCCCAATAAGTTCGCACGGTTGCGAGGCGCCGACGTCAAAAGACGACAGTGGAAAGCAACAAAACGGTGGAAGCGGTGCCAGGGGTGTGACGGTTCGGGCCGCGGCGGGCGCGGCGGGCGCGGCGGGCCGGCTAGGGCAGGCTCAGGAACAGCCGCACGGTGGACTGGCCGCTTGAGCGCGTGGAGATCAGCCCGGCGTGGGCGATCGCGGCCAGATCGGGAGCCAGGCGACCGAAGCCGGGGCCGCTGATCAGGTTTGTGCTGCGGCCCAGGGCGACCAGGTCGGGCAGCGACGCGTAGATCAGCGAGCTCACGCCGGTCGGGTGAGTCTCCAGGACGCTGCGGAAGCCCGGGTCCTGAGCCAAGCTGTGGGCGTGCTGGGCCACGGCGGCCACGCCGGCGGTGCTGGTCGAGATCACCACCAGGCCGCGGAAGACGGCGTAGTCGAGCTCGGGGCCACTGGCCAGGGACAGCTGGTGGTCGCTGACCCCGCCCACCGTCACGTCGTTGAAGACCGGGACCTTGGTCGGGTTGGGCGGCTGGAAGAGCTGGGCCAGGGGGATTTCGAGGTCGGCGAGCTGGGTCCGAGCCTGAGCCACGTTCGGCACCCGGGAGACGACGACGAGCGTGTTGGACTGACCGTTGGGGACGATACCGACGGCCGTCTCGCCTGAGAACAACGAGGTGATCGCGTGCACGTTCACGCCCTCGGCCCCCAGGGCCGCCCCGAGCCGCGACAGCAACTGGCGCACACCACCGGCGATACCCGCCGTGGCTCCGGCGCTCAGGACGGCCGGCGCGATGCGGTTCAGGCCGCGGACGTCGAGCATCAGGATCGCGCCGCTGGGCAGCACGTTCTGAAGGGTCGGGGTAAACGAGGACTGCCCCGGGGCCAGACGCTGGAGCGTCGGGTCCAGGGCGCTGTGAATCAGCACGCGCGCGCCGCCGGAGGTGGGCTCGAGACCCAGGGCCACGCCCTGGAGTGCAGGCTGGTAGAGCAGGTCGCCGAAGGCCCCGACCACCCCTCCGCGGGGCGAGAGCAAGCGCCGCACGCCAGCCAGCGAGGCGTAGGCGCTCAGGACCCGCCCGCTCGGCTCCGGACCCATCGCCCGCTGGTAGACGGTTGAAGCAGCCAGCGACGGCAAAACGCCCGAGGCCACGTCGATGGCCGCCTTGACGCTCGCGTCCTGGCCGGCGAGCAGGAAATGTGAGACGAACGACAGCTCACTTCCCGATCGGTAGGCGTATAGCGAGGCTCCGCGGTATGTCCCGGCGCCCACCGCCCCCTCGTTCCGGATGAAGGCCAGCGCGCGCCTGCGGTCACGGACGTCGAGGACGATCAGCGATCCCGCGGTTGCCGTGGTGGTGTTGAGCAGCGCCAGGGCGGCCTCATGGCCGGCCCAGGGCAGGATTTGCGTCGCCAGATCGACCGGCCGTCCTCCCGAGAGGATTGCGCCGATACGGGCCTCGACGTCTGCGCTGAAATGGCCGAAGTCGGGGAGACGGCGGGCCATCGTCAGGACGTCGCTCACAGCGCCGCGTCGGCTGTCCAGCGAGACGTCGACAAAGCCCAGTGCGTCAGCCGGGACAACCCGGGAGGCACCCTGGGGTGATGAGCTGTCGCTGGCCAGCCCGACGATGATCGCGACCACGATCACGGCGAGCACTCCGGCCAGACCGCGGATCAGGAGCCGGCGGGGCTTAGGGCGCCACGAACCGATCTGGGTCGGCCGTGCGGCAGCCGGCTCCGGGCCGGCCAGGGCTTCGCTCACAGGTGGGAATTAATCACGCCGCCGCCCCCCGGGCGCCGGTCGGCCGGCGCTCGTTGCGGGCGACGAAGTCGATGATCGCCGGCACGCCCTCCAGGCGGTAGCGCTCGCGCAGGCGGTTCTCGAGGAAGTAGGCGTAGTCCCGGGTCACCCGGGCGCGCGAGTTGACCTGAATCGAGAAGCGCGGCGGTCGCTCGGAAGTCTGGGTCATGAACAGCAGGCGCAGGCGGTGGCCAGAGCCCGCGCCCTTACCGCCCGCCCCCACGGGCGGCTGCCGCGCAGCCACCACCTCGCTGAGGAATCGGTTCAGCTGGGGCGTGGGGATCCGCGTCCGGCTGCGGTCGGCCAGGGCCAAGGTCTCGACAAGCAGGCGGTCCACGTGACGGCCGGTCTTGGCGCTGGCGGTGAGGATCCGCGGGCGCAGACGGAGCTTGCTGTGTGCCCGGGCGCGCTCGTGCTCGAGATCGACGTCCTCGGCCAGATCCCACTTGTTGAGAACCAGGGCCGTCGCACAGCCGCTCTTCATCGCCAGCTCGGCGATCCGCAGGTCCTGGCTGGTCACGCCCTCGGTGGCGTCACAGACGACGAGGGCGACATCGGCGCGCTCGGCCGCACGCCTCGAACGCAGCGATGTGTAGTACTCGACCGAGTCGCCCACCTTGGCCTGCCGGCGGATCCCCGCCGTGTCGACCAGGATGAGGTCGCGGTCGCGGTAGCGAATGGGCAGATCGATGGCATCCCGCGTGGTCCCGGCCAACGGGGACACGATGACCCGATCGATGCCTCCAGGCCCCGACCCGGCGAAGCGATTGACCAGCGAGGACTTCCCGACGTTCGGCCGGCCGATGATGGCCAGGCGCACCGCATTGTCATCGTCATCGTCAACCTCGTCCGCGGGCGCCAGCGCCGCCAGGCGATCGAGCAGATCTCCCGTGCCAAGCCCCTGCGCGGCCGAGACGGCAATCGGGTCACCGAATCCGAGGGCATGGAACTCCGCGGCGAGATGCAGGTCGGTGCCGGTGTCGATCTTGTTGGCCGCGACGAGGACCGGGACATTGCCCCGGCGCAGTAGGTCAGCCATCTCGAGGTCGCCGGGGCGCAGCCCAGCCCGCGCGTCCACGACCAGGACGGCGGCGCCGGCGTCAGCTAGCGCGGCACGGGCCTGATCCTGGATCTGCCCGGCCAACTGGTCGTGATCCTCGAGGTCAATGCCCCCGGTGTCGATCAGCGTCAGGGAGCGGCCGTTCCACTCGGTGCGCAACTCCTTGCGGTCCCGCGTGATGCCGGGGCGCTCGTGCACCACAGCCTCCCGAGACTCGGTCAGGCGGTTGACCAGGGAGGACTTGCCCACGTTCGGATAGCCGACGATCGCGATCTTCATGACCGTCGAGGCTAGCCGTACGGGCAGCGATACGGGGGCCGGCCTCATGCCGGCCCCCGTATCAGTCACTGCCGTCCGGAGCAGGTTGGGAGATTCGGTGCGGTCTAGGAGGCAGGCAGGTCGTTGCCGGCGCCGGCGCAATAGCCGGCTCCCGCCGCCGCCTGGTTGCTCCACAACGACTGGACCGCGAACTTCTGGCCCTGGTTACCGGTGATGTCATTCAGCGCCCCGGGGATCGGCTCCGGCGGACCCGTGGCGGTGAGCAGGTTCTCCCCGACCCAGGCGCACTTGTCGCCGTTCTCATTGGCGTCCAACGGGTCGTACCAGCCGCCCAGGTTGGTGGTGCTGGTGCCGCTGCCGATGATGTCCTCGGCTCCGGGGTCGGTGGCCGTCTCCTCGATCTCGTGACCGAGCACGATCGAGAACCCGTCGAGCGTGCCGGCCGCACCGCTGTTGACGGCGTTCTTGCCGCACACGTTCGCGCCACCGGAGTTGATCGACAGCGCGTAGGGCATGTTGGTGTAGGAGATGCCCTTGGTGATCGAGTTGTAGATCCCGCCCTCCTCACCCGGGTAGGTGTAGTCGTGGAAGGCGCAGTAACCGGTCGACAGCGCGTTGGGGTCGCTGTAGTTCGCCGGCTGGGCGATCACGATGTCGCTGTTGGACAGCGATGTGATGTGGAAGTGAGCCACCGCCCGCTGCGCCTCGGCGGCCAGATCGGTGTAGGTGTTGGTCGGCCCGGGCGCGTTGGTGGCCGAGGTCTTGGGCAGACCGGTGATCGAGTTGGCGTCATCGGCCCACAGCCCGGCCAGCTGGTCTGAGGGGTTGGTGATGTGCTGGTTGTAGGACTGGCCGGCCGGGTTCTTGACCGTCTGGTAGTACTGCGTCTGCTCACCCGCCCACTGGGTGCCGCCCAGCTGGTGGACCCAGTTGGCCATGTACTTGCCGGCGCCCTGGGGATCGCAGGCCAGGGTTGCGCTGGTCGGTCCTTCGACGATGTTCTCGCTGGTGCAGGTCGAGCCCGCCGGGAAGGCACCGTGCTCGCCCCAACCCCAGTAGACGATGTAGATGTGGGGACTCGTCTGCACGTGGCCGCCCCAGTAGGCCATGTTGCCGGGATAGGGCAGCGTGGTGGCCGGGGCCTCCGGCAGGCCGCAGTTGGAGAACGGTGAAGGCAGCTTGCTGTTCTCCGGGCACGGAGGCGCGGGCGGCTGGAGCGTGCCCGCCGGCGCGAACACATGCTATGACCAGATCTGCTGCTGGGTCTGGATCTCTCCGGTCAGCGTGGGCATGAGGATGGGCTTGGCGAACGCCGTGGGCGCCGCGGCACTCAGCAGCGCGAAGCTGAGGACGGCGAGGGCGCTGCACCCGAGACGACAGAGACGCTTAGACATCGTGTCCTTTTCCCGTGGGGTCGATTGAGCGTTGACGGCCCAGGGGGGTCGCCACAGGGGTTAAGAACGACGGCCGCGGAGAAAACTTGCGTTTGGGGTTAGACCGAGCGCGCCAGGTCCGCGATGCGGGCCACGACCTCTTCCTGGCTCATCCCGGTGCTGTCCAGCGTCAGCGCTCCGGGGGCCGCGGTCAGCGGCGAGTGCTCACGCGTGGTGTCGCGTTGGTCTCGAATCACCTGTTCGGCCAGCACGGTGTCGTAGTCGGCCCCCAGCTCCGCCGCGCGACGACGCGCCCGCTCCTGCGGACTGGCGGTGAGGAACACCTTGACCTCGGCCTCCGGCGCAACGACTGAGCCGATATCTCGGCCTTCCGCGACCCAGTCACCGGTGCCCAGCAGGCGCCGTTGCTGCGCGACCATGGCCGCTCGCACCGCCGGATCAGACGCGGCCCGTGAGGCGGCCTCGCTCACCTCGGGCGAGCGGATCGCGGCCGTCACATCCCGTCCGTCGAGCCTGACCCCATCCCCCAGCTCGATCTTCACCTCGGGCGCCACCTCGGCCGGTGGCCGCCCGCGCTCGAGCGCAACCAACGCCACCGAGCGATACATGGCCCCAGAATCCAGGTAGGTGAACCCAAGCTCGCTCGCCACCGCCTTGGCCACAGTGGATTTTCCGGCCCCGGCGGGACCGTCGATGGCCACGACCATCAGCCGGTCAGGGTCGCCAGGTCGCGGGCAAAATGTGGGTAGGAGACATCGGCCGCCTCCATGCCCCGCACCTCGACCCCCTCCTCGGAGGCCAGGCCGGCCACCGCGCCGAGCAGGGCCAGCCGGTGATCGCCGTGGGCCTCGATGCTTCCACCGCGCAGGGCTCCGCGGCCGCGCACGGCGAAGCCATCGGGCAATGCCTCGATATCGGCGCCCAGGCCGCGGAGTCCGTCAACCACGGTGGCGATCCGGTCAGATTCCTTCAGCCGCAGCTCCTCGGCGCCGCGCACCACCGTCTCCCCCTCGGCGAAGCAGCCCAGCAGAGCGAGGAGCGGCAGCTCGTCGATGGCCAGCGGAACCTCGTCCGCCTCGACGGTTGTGGCCTCGATTGGGCCGTGCGAGACATCAAGATCGGAGGTCGGCTCGACCCCACTGAATTCACCCTCGGGCTCGAGCTCGCCGACCGCGATCGCGCCCATGCGCTGGAGGATGCGCACAAAGCCAGACCGGGTCCAGTTCACTCCCACTCGGTCCAAGATCAGGCGTGAGCCGTGGGTGAGGACGCCGGCCGTGATCAGGAACGCCGCGCTCGACATGTCGGCCGGGACCTCGATCGTGTCGAGCTCGAACTCGTCAGCGTTGCCGACTTCGATGAGGTATCCGCCCTCCGGTGCTGGACCCCGGGTGATCGCGGCGCCGGCGCTGAGCAGCATGCGCTCGGTGTGGTCGCGGGTGGCCACCGGCTCGCGTACGGAGGTTCCCGCCGTGGCCAGTCCGGCCAGCAGCAGGCTCGACTTCACCTGGGCGCTGGCCACGGGCAGTGTGTAGTCGATGCCGATCAGCGGCGCGCCCGTCACCGTGAAGGGCGGGAAGCGGCCCTCGCTGGCCTCGACGCGCGCCCCCATCTGGGTCAGTGGCTCGGAGATCCGGTCCACCGGGCGCCGACGGATTGACTCATCGCCATCGAGGGTGAAGCTCGCGCCCTGCTGAAAGGCCAGCCATCCGGGCAGCAGGCGCATGAGCGTGCCGGCGTTACCGACGTCGATCGGCTCGCTCGGCGGTTGCGCGTTGCGCAACCCGCAACCCCGAAGGAGAAGCTCGCCCTCCCGGTGCTCGACAATCGCCCCCAATGCCTGGACGGCGGCCAGCGTCGAGTTCGTGTCGGCCGCATCGAGGTAATTGGTGATCCGCACGGGCTCGGAGGCCATCGCTCCGATGATCGCCGCCCGATGGGAGATCGACTTGTCGGCCGGAGGCGCGATCCGGCCCCGCAGGCGGGGGCCCGGTCCGAAGCGAACGTTCATGCGCGCGCCACCGGGAAGCCGAGCTCGGCCACCAGCTCTTGGGTGCGATCGGCGGCGGCTTCGCCGGCCACCCACAGCGCAACCACGCCCTCACTCAGATCCCCGGCCGGATACAGGGCCATGTCGGTGATGTTGACCCCCGCCCGGCCGAGCGCCAGGGCCAGCTCGGCGATCACTCCGGGCCGGTTGGGGACTGAGGCTCGCAGCTCGTACAGACGGCCGCCGGCGAGCTGGTTCTCGAGCAGCCGACGGCGGTCATCGGCCGCGGTCTCGTTCCAGCGGGTGATGGACTGCGCATCGCCTGCGGCAAGCGCGTCCCGGACGCAGCTGAGGTGCTCAAGGGCTCGATCGAGCTCGGCGGTGAGCGCGTCCCGGTTGGACAAATAGATGTCGGTCCAGATCGCGCTCGGCGCGCCGGCCACGCGGGTGGCGTCGCGAAAGCTCGGGCCGGTGGCGGGAAGCCTCTCTCCCCCGGCGGCAAGCGTCCCGGCCGCCTGGGTGACGAGCAGATTGGCCAGCACGTGGGGCAGGTGGGAGACGGCGGCCAGGATCTGGTCGTGGGTCTCGGCGTCGATCGCCGTCGGCTGGGCGCCCAAGGTGTGCAGGAGGCGGTGCAGGCGCTCGAAGAGGATCCCCGAGGTGCTCGAGCCGGGCGTCAGGTACCACGTGGAGCCGTCGAACATGTCCTCGCGAGCGTGTTCGACGCCTGCGTTCTCGGCCCCGGCCAGGGGATGGCCACCGACGAAACGGGGATCGTCGTGTGCCGCCACCACGGCTCGTTTGGTCGAGCCGACATCGGTGACCACACAGTCCGCTCCTGCCGCGCCGAGCACCTCGGAGACCAGTTCGGGCAGGACGCCCACCGGCACCGCCACAAAGGCGACCTGGGCATCCTCGAGGGCTTCTGACAGGCTCGCGGCGGCCGTGTCCAGGGCGCCGCGAGCCTTGGCCCGGGCCAGCGCCTCGGGCGAGCGGTCGAATCCGGCCACGCTGGCGCCAGCCCGGTGACGGGCGGCCAGGGCGACCGAGCCGCCGATCAGCCCGACGCCAATGACTGCGATCCGCATGCCATCCGTGGACAAGGGCTAGGGGTTGCGACGGGCGCGGACGGCGGCCGCGAGGCTGTCGAGCACTTCGACAGTGGTCTCCCAGCCGATGCATCCATCGGTGATCGACTGGCCGTAGGTCAGCGGGCGCTCCGGATCCTGTTGGGAATCCTGGCGGCCCTCAACGAGGAAGGACTCGATCATGGCGCCCACGATGGCTCGGTTGCCGCCGGCGATCTGCGCGGCCAGGTCGGCGGCCACGGCTGGCTGGCGCGCCGGGTCCTTGGCGCTGTTGTCGTGGCTGACATCGACCATCACGCGCTCCGGGAGGCCGGAGCCCTGGAGCAGCTTAAGGGCGGCGGCCACCTGCTCGGGGCCATAGTTGGGCGCCCCCTTTCCACCCCGCAGGATGATGTGGCACTCATCGTTGCCCCGCGTGTAGAGCACAGCGGGACTGCCGTTGACGTCGATACCGGCGAAGGCGTGGGTCGCCCCAGCGGCACGAACAGCATCGACCGCCACCTGGATGTTTCCGTCGGAGCGGTTCTTGAAGCCCACCGGCATCGACAGGCCGGAGCCGAGCTGGCGGTGGATCTGGCTCTCCACCGTGCGGGCGCCGATCGCCCCCCAGCTGACCACGTCAGAGATGTACTGCGGTGTGATCGGATCGAGGAACTCGCACCCCACCGGCAGACCGAGGGCCAGAACCTCGAGCAGCAGCCGCCGGGCCATGCGCAGGCCGGTGTTGACGTCACTGGAGCCGTCGAGATGGGGATCGTTGATCAGCCCCTTCCAGCCGATCGTGGTGCGAGGCTTCTCGAAGTAGACCCGCATGGCCACGCACAGGTCAGGCGAGAGGCGCTGGACCTGCTCGCTGAGCCACTGCGCGTACTCCCAGGGCGCGTCGACGTCGTGGACGCTGCACGGGCCGACGATCACCAGCAGGCGGTCATCCTCACCGGCGAGGATCCGCTGCACCTCGGCCCGGCCCCG
>JBDTEE010000035.1:0-5441 GCA_039922645.1 Solirubrobacteraceae bacterium
GGGCCTCGACCCCCGGGCGCCCTCCTTACGAGTGAAGTGCTCTACCAGCTGAGCTACGTCGGCGTTTGCAGGGATTTCCTGGATCTTTCGCGCTCCCGGGCTGGTTTCGGGCTGCACGGGGGCTGCAAAATCCTGGTCGGCCGCTGCTGCGCGCAAGCGTAGCCGACGTTCGCGACGCGTGAAACGACTCTCGGCGTTGAATTCGAGCATGCGGCTCACGCGACCCGCAGCTACGATGCTTACCGACGAGAGCGAGCTGCCGGGCACGCAGCCGCTCCTCCTCCGCCGGCTTCGGGCTC
This sequence comes from Solirubrobacteraceae bacterium, assembly GCA_039922645.1. GTDB lineage: Bacteria > Actinomycetota > Thermoleophilia > Solirubrobacterales > Solirubrobacteraceae > Palsa-465. The sequence goes on from JBDTEE010000035.1 coordinate 300, forward strand.
TCGTCTTCGAGGTCCTCGATCGCGAACGAGTAGCTGCGCTCCAGCATCTCGACGCTGGTGCCGCACTGATTGGCGATCGCCTGTCGGTCCTCGCCGGCGCGGATACGCAGAGAGATCATTCCGCGTCGCAGCGAGTAGGGGGTCGCGCCGATGATGTCGCGGTGCTCGTCCGGCCACTCCTCCGCGACTCTCCGGACGGCCGGGGCGAAGTACTTGCCGGCCCACTGTGGGCCCGGCTTCCGGTCATGTGGCCGCCCGGTGCGCAGGGTTCTCGCATGACTCGATATCCCTATGGGTGAGACGTCGTCTTCGAGCCGCGGCGATAGCGGAGCACCTCAGCGGAGAGATCGAAGCGCATCTGGCTCCCGAGCTTCGGGGCACGCGCCGCTTGGTCGACCTGCTTGGCCGACTTTCGGGTTTGCGGTCGGGCAGGGATGGATTCGACCGGCGGCGTCGTCCGAGCGGTCGGCTGCAGAATCTGCCCCCGGACCCACTCCAGCACATCCTGATTGTCTAGAAGCACGGCTCGCGATCCACGTCGGCGATACGCGGTGAGCGCACCATTTGCATCGGCGCGCCGGACCGTCTTGATCGAGCACCGAGCGATCGCCGCCGCCTCCTCGGGAGTCAGGAGCGTTGGGCTAGCGGCGGGCATACCCGGTGACTCCTAGTCTGGGTAGGCTTCGTGCACCGACCCCCAGCCGCGCGAGGACGGCTCCAGGCGACTCGTTGGCATCTGGCCGCACGATCGCATCGAACGCGCCGGGCAGTGGCCTGGCGAGCTCGACGAGACGGGCGCGGTTGGTTTCGCTCATGGCCACGCCGCCTTGACTCGCTCGCCGTCCAGCAGCCAGTCGGTGAGGTCGTATCCGTCGTTCCGGTCAGGCGCGAGGTCGATCGCTCGGGCGTCACTGATCGACGAAAGGCGGTTTGCGATCGCCGCGGCGGCCGTCCGTCCCTGCTCGTCGCAGTCCATAACGATGATGACCTGGCGGCCGGCGAGGAGCGGCAGCCAAGCTCTTGCCACCCGTCAACGCCCGGTACCGCGATCGCTGGCAGACCGCGAGACCGTGCCGCGATCATGTCGGGCTCGCCTTCGACGAGCAGCCCCCGCGCGGAGGATTCGGCGGCGGGGTGCGACAACAACGCCCGGCGCGAGCCCGGCGCGGCGAGCATCTTGGGCTCGCCGGGTTGCGGCCAGGGCTGATAGCGCAGGAGTCCAATGAGCCTGCGTTTGTCGTCGCGGACCGGGATGGTGATCCGGCGGCGGTCGACCCCGAGCTCAAGGTCGAGCATCGTCGCGTAGAGCCAGCCACGGTCTCGGGTGAGCTTGTGGATGAGGTCGATGTCGGCGGCGAGCGCAGCTTGCCAGCGACCGACGGCTTCGTCGGTCTCGCGCAGCACTGTCTGGCGAGCTTCGGACGACCGCCGGGGGCTCATCCGGGCATGCGGTCGGGTTCGGCGTCTGGGACTCCTGTACGCCCGGTGCTCGGTGAGGCCGTAGGCGACCATGAGGTCGATGGCTCCCCGTTCGGAGTGGCCGCATGCCGTGGCGGCGCCGAATGCTCCGCCTTTGGCGCCGCAGGCATGGCAGTGCCAGGCACCGTGTTCGAGGTTGACGCTGCAGGCGGGGTCGCGGTCGGCGCGGCGGTGGGCGTCGGGGTCAGCGAAACAACAGACCGTCGCCTCGGTCCGTGCCTAGCCTAGCCGAAGAGTTGGATGCCGAGCGCGGCGTAGTAACCGCGTATGTCGGCGCCAGAGAGCGTCTGCGTCAAGTGCGCCGCCCACCGCGTGACGGCGCTCTCGCTGGAGGACCATGCCCGTCGAGGCTGTTCGAGCTCGGCGATGACCGGCGCGATCGTTACGTCGTTGAGCACGTGGCACCGCACGGCGCGCCAGACCTCGTCGCATCCGGTGAGCAGATAGGTGGCGGCCTGCCATTCGTTCATGTCGTCCGGATACAGCGGCGAGGCCTCGGTGAAGACGGGATCGCCGGCCCGGAGCTGATCGAGCCAGACGTTGCACTGCTCGGCGCGAGCTCGCGACTGCCCAAGCGCTCGCCAGGATTTCCGTGATCGCGCGACGAATGCGATCCCAGTGTTGAATTTTGGTGCCCGGCGCGGGCGACGGTTCGCGTAGGGTCGAAGGCTGAACCGAGGTCTGACCCAAAATGCGATTTGACTCTCCGGAGACGGGTGTCTCTCGGACGAAGTGTCGGCCTCGGTTCTTGCTTTCGAGGATCGGTCTGACCTGATCGGAGCGTTCGCCCCGAGGAGGGGCGTCTACCGGGATGTTGCCGGTCGATCCGCCGTCAACAACATACGCCTGGAGGTCAAGGCAAGCAATGAGAACACCAAGGAAGCGCGGTCCCGGGCCGTCGCACGTGCTGCTGACGCCCGATCACGCGGGCAACGTGGTCGGGATCGATCCGCACAAGCGGACGTTGACCGCACGGTCATCGACCCGCGCGGCGGGATTCTCGCCAGCGAGCACTTTCGGGTGTCGGGTGAGGGGCATCGCGAGCTGGAGGTGTGGGCGCGGCAGTTCGGGCAGATCGCCCGCTGGGGGATCGAGGGCTCGGCGAGCTGGGGCCGGCACACCGCAGTGTTCCTGATCGACCGTGGCTGGGTGGATTCAATCGGTCGTCGCAACGCTCGATGAAGGAGGGTTGCGATGGGCAGGCCGAAGGGTTGGGCGTCGGAGCGGACGGGACGGCCGGTGATGCGGTCGCCGGGGCGTCCGACGGCGGGGCGGCGGGAGCATCGGCAGCGGTTCTGGGCAGCCGTCGCGCGCGGGATCACAAGCGAGGACGCGGCGGTTGAGGCGGGTGTGTCGCCGGCGGTTGGTGTCCGGTGGTTTCGAGAGGCTGGCGGCATGCCGACTGTCACTCAGGCCCCGCTGTCGGGGCGGTATCTGTCGTATGCGGAGCGGGAGGAGATCGCGCTGCTGCGCGCGCAGGGCAACGGAGTACGAGAGATCGCGCGGCAGTTGGGTAGGTCGCCGTCGACGATCTCCCGCGAGTTGCGTCGCAACGCTGGGACACGAACCGGCCGTCTTACCTATCGCGCCAGTACCGCGCAGTGGCATGCCGACCGGCGGGGGCGGCGTCCGAAGCCCGCGAAGTTGGCCGTGAATGCTGAGCTGCGGCGGTATGTGCAGGACCGTCTATCTGGCTCTGTGCGGCGCCCTGACGGCGCTGGTGTGGACGGTCCGGAGGTCAAGTGGATCGGCCGGCGTCACGGCCGGCGCAAGGATCGGCGTTGGGCGAAGGCGTGGAGCCCTGAGCAGATCGCTAACCGGTTGCGCCTGGAGTTCCCCGATGATGAGCAGATGCGTGTCTCCCACGAGGCGATCTACCAGTCGCTGTACGTGCAGGGCCGTGGAGCGCTGCGCCGCGAGCTGACCGCTTGTCTGCGCACCGGCCGGGCGCTGCGTGTCCCCAGAGCCCGCACGAGCGGTCATGGCAAGAGCTTCGTGACCGACGAGGTGATGATCAGCGAGCGGCCGGCCGAGGTTGAGGACCGGGCTGTTCCCGGCCACTGGGAAGGCGATCTGATCATCGGGCTCGGCAGCTCGGCGATCGGCACGCTCGTTGAGCGCACTACGAGGTTCACGATGCTGCTGCACCTCCCGCCAATGACCGGCCAGGGCCCGAGAGTAAAGAACGGGCCGGCGCTGGCCGGGCACGGCGCTGAGGCAGTCCGCGACGCGATCGCCGACACGATCACGACGCTGCCTGAGCAGTTGCGCGGCTCGCTGACGTGGGACCAGGGCCCGAGATGGCCCAGCACGCGCAGCTACGGATCCAGACCGGTCTGCCGGTGTACTTCTGCGACCCGCACAGCCCGTGGCAGCGCGGCACCAACGAGAACACCAACGGGCTGCTACGCCAGTACTTCCCGAAAGTATCCGTGGCCGCGAGCGGCCATGCGGGCGTCGTGAAAATGAGCGAGGATCCGGGGGTCGCCCTGTGACGCCGCGTCTTTTGCCTGGTGCCCGGTGAGGCCCGTCGAAAGTATGGCGCTGGGTCCTTGCCGGAATGCCGGACTGTTGCCTTGAGCACGTTTACCAGACTCGTCTGTTGTTGCTGGGCCCTCCGGGCGGCGACGTTGTGTGGATCGCGATCAGGAGGGGTTTTCGATGGATCAGGTGCTGGAGCGTCCAGCCGCGCTGGATGTGCACAAGGAGCAGCTCACGGCGTGCGTGCGCACTCCGGGTGAGGACGGGCGGCGTGTTCAGGAGGTCCGGGAGTTCAAGACGACCGTCCGCAGCCTGCTGGCGATGCGCGACTGGCTGAAGAGCTTGGGCGTCACGCACGTGGCGATGGAGGCGACCGGCGTGTACTGGCGGCCCGTGTGGGCGGTGTTAGAGGACGACTTCGAGCTGTTGTTGTGCAACGCGGCGCACGTAAAAAACGTGGCGTTGGTTTAGCACTGCGTGTCCTTTCGGATGGGGTTCTCGAACAGTCCAGTTTGGTCGTGTTTGACTTGGATTCGTAGGCCTTTTCGCTTGCCGGTGTGGACGTAGACGGCGTTGAGGTCGCCGCGTTGGACCTTGTGCAACACGGTCTGGCGGGCGATGACGAGCGCCTCGGCGGCCTTGGTGAGCGGGAGCCACCCGTCGGGGGCGTGTTCGCAGACGCGGGCGCGGAGCTCGTGTGTGAGGCGGATCTGCCAGGGCGCGCCGGGGGTGATCTGCTCGCCGGTGATGAACCCTTCGCGTAGCCAGCGGTGCACGGTCGCGGTCGAGACGCTGAGTTCGCTGGCGGCTCTGGCGATCGTGACCATGTCTGCATCGTGGCCGGTGGTTCGGACGGGAGCGGCCGGGATTTTGTGGTAGGTGCGCAGGCCGTGGACGTTGTGAGCGGTGAACTGGTTGCCCGCGCCGGTCCGTCGGCCTTGGCGGGCGAGGATCGCGGCGATCTGCTTGTCGGGGTATCGCTCGGCGAGTTGGCGCACGAGCGCGATCGTGTCCTGGTCGGTGCAGCGCGTGTGGCTGCCGGTCCGCGGCAGGCTCACGCTGTGCTCGGTGACCTGCCCGCCCTCCCACACGACCCGCAGCTCGGCTGCATGCTGCTCGGCGGCGCGGTTGACGGTCACGACGACGTCGGTGAGGATCGCGCGCAACAGCTGCTTGCGTTCG
>JBDTEE010000036.1:0-7921 GCA_039922645.1 Solirubrobacteraceae bacterium
GCAGCCTCATCACCTCCAGTCCGTTGACGCGGGGCAGCATCAGGTCAAGGACCACGAGGTCCGGTCGGTCGGCGGCGACCGACGCCAGGGCCTGAGCCCCGTCGGCCGCCGTGCGCGCCCGGTACCCAGCGCGTTCGAGGTAGCGGGCCAGCACCTCGGTGATCGTCGGCTCGTCGTCGACCACCAGTACCGATCCGCGGCTGTCGCCGTCCACGGAGCGATTCTCGCAGCCGGACCAGGCGCCAGGAGATCACCAGGACCGAGTTTTCCGCTCGGTAATGTCTCGGCCGGTGGCGAGGATGCGCGGGTCCTCAGGGTCCGCCAGCTATCGCTCGTAGGTGCTGGAGACCCAGGCGTGGGCGCTGACACCGGCCGCGTTCCAGGCGTTGATGGTCACGACCAGGCTGAGCAGAGCGGCGACCTCGGGCACGTCGAAGGCGGAGCTCACGGCTTCGAAGGCCTCGTCGGGAACGTGGTCGTCGGCGAGCAGCGTGACTGCTTCGGTGAAGGCCAGGGCCGCGCGCTCGCGGTCGGTGAAGTACGGGGTGGCGCGCCAGGCGGGCAGGGAATAGAGGCGGTGCTCGGTCTCGCCAATCGCCCGGGCGTCTTTGGTGTGCATATCGATGCAACGGGAGAAGGCGGGGGCGTGAGCGTCGAAGTCCAGCCAGTTCCCGCTTGGCGTGCTCCTGGCCCCCGAGCGGCGAAGCCAGGCGGTCGAGTAGGCCATCGACACCCGGGCGTGGATCATCGAGGACGACTACGACGGCGAGTTTCGCTATGACCGCCAGCCGGTCGGCGCGATGCAGGCCCTCGCCCCGAGAAGGTGATCTACCTCGGGACGGCCAGCAAGACGCTCGCCCCCGGGCTACGGCTGGGTTGGCTCGCACTCCCCGCCCGACTACGCCATCGTGCAAGCCAGCGGACACCTGCCCTGAACGATGACCGTGGGCGCACTGTCGCTCGGGATCAACGCCCGCCTGGTCAAACGGTTTGGGGCCATGCCGATGCTGATCGCCGGTAAGAACGCCCACCTCCCTGCACCCCAAGGAGCCTCATGTCCAGCCTGATCACAAATCCCACCAGGTCAGCCGCCACCGACCATCGCGCCCAGATCGTGCCCGAAGCAGTTGTCTCGGCCTACATTCGCGAGATCGTGGTGGAGCTCGGAGCCTAGGGTGCGTCCGTCGCCGGGGACACGTTCGGCGGATCGTCTGCGGTTCGGCACCAGCGCGCGAGGGCCTGGCGGCCGACCAGTGTCAGGGTGCCGTCGGCGGTGATCCAGTCACGCGCGCGCAGGTCGCTGACCAGGTCTGAGGCACCAGGGCCTTCTGGCGGAGGGGGTCCCTCGCCGGTGCCGGCCAGTTGGTTGCTGCCGGGACGTACCGTCCAGCGGTGGGAGTCCAGCGCACTCAGCGCCAGACCCTGTCGACCGGTGGCAAGGTCCAGGGGATGCGGCCCGGGTTTAGCGGAGCGCCGGCCGGGGTCGGTGCTCGGCGCCAGCTGCTCCTCCACGCTCGCGCTCTGCTCCTGCGCTGCGGTGTCGTGACTATGGGGGTCGCCCTCGCCGAACAGCGGCTCGCCGCTGGACAGGCGGTCGCTCAACCACTGGCCGGCGGCGCGGGCCGCGGTGCGGGCACGTTCCGGGTCAACCCCGTAGCCCTCAGCGAGCCGTTCCAGGTCGGCGTCGGCCATGCGCTGCATCGACCGGCTGATCTGATCGGCCAGCGCGCGCATTCGGTCCTCAAAGCTTTCGTGTTCGCTCATACCGACGATCTTGGCAGGTTGCGATCGTCGGTACGACCGGGTAGTGCCTCGCCGCTACCTGCCCGTCGAACGGTGCGTCGCTGATCGTGTGTAGCCGGCACGCCCCTGGCCTCCACGTCCAGCGCCTCGCGTGTCGGCACGGACCGGCGGTGGCGTCCTGCGTAGAAGGAGACGCAGGGCTCGATCGTCGGGACCCTCCTCCGAGCGCTCGGAGAGGGCGTTCGGGTGGACCGTGCGGAACACAGGACCGCGGTGAGGATCCATCACCGCCACCGTCACCTTTGAGCTGCTCGGGGTGTCAGACACGATTCCGTCGAGCGCGGGGCCACTGCCCACGACTCTGACGAGATCGCCTCTCTGGGTGGGCTCCATCGGCTCAGCGTACCGTGCCGCAGGACAGCCGTGAGCCTCAGGTCGTCTTGATCAACCCGCCGTCGATGACGACGTTTTCGCCCGTGACGTTCCCGAGTCGCCGAACTGTCGGTCTGGGCGCCGCGGCCGTCTTCGATCGTATGGCGACGTTCGAGACGATTGTGATCACGACCGCCTGCTGCGCTCACATCTCGCGCGCTACGGAGGGAATGAGGTTCAGTTCACTGGTGACGGGATGCTCGCGCTGTTGATGATCCCACCACAGCGCTGGAGTGCGCGACCGCGCTTGCGATCGCGACCCGCGATCTCGGGCTTGAAGTCCGCGTCGGGGTGCACACCGGCGTCATCGAGATCCGCGGCGATGACGTAGCTGACATGGCGGTGCATCTTGCCGCTCGCGTAATGGCAGCAGCGCCTGAGCCGGCTCACGGCCTCCCTACCCCGGTGTTTTGTCGATGATGCTTGTGCTCGCGGACCTCGCGGATCCTGTCGGTCAGCGGCGCGACGTCCGAGGAGCTTTAGTTGTCCGGGGTGGCCAGCACACGCCGGGCGCGGCGCCGGTGTCATGCCCGGGCCGCCATCGCCGGGCTCTCGTAGCTGCCGACGGAGACTTCGACCAAGTCGACCCCTAGCGGCTCGCGCATCGCGATCACCCTGGCCGCGTCATCGGCGTCGAATCCGCCGCCTTGGAAGTCCGCCGAGTTCAGCTTGACCGCAACCGTGAACGACGGGGACACGACCCTGCTGATCGCGCGCCTTGCTTCCCAGCCCTTGCGCGATTAGAGAGAATGCGCAGACGCGTGCAGGCCGCCGAGCCCCAAGCACTTCTGACTCCGCTGACCGAGGCGGCGATCTTCCTCGTCCTGACCGTGGACGCGGGTCCCGAAGACGCGCTCCGCGACGTGCTGGCGGATGTCAGCGGACTGAGGCGATCAGTCGGCTTTCGGATCCCCGAGGGTGATCTGACGTGTGTGGTCGGTCTTGGCTCGGAGTTGTGGGACCGGGTGTTCGGCCGGCGGCGTCCGGCTTCGCTGCATCCCTTCCCTGGCTTCGCGAGCCCAAGGCATATCGCGGTCGCGACGCCTGGCGACCTGCTGTTCCACATACGCGCTCACCGCCTCGATCTGTGTTTCGAGCTCGCCCAACGGCTGATGGATCGACTCGTCGGGTACGCGCACGTGGTTGATGAAGTACACGGATTCAAGTCGTTCGACGAACGCGACCTGCTGGGGTTTGTCGACGGCACCGAGAACCCGGACGGCGCAGCGGCATTCGCCGCGGTCGTGATCGGTGAAGAGGACCCCGACTTCGCGGGCGGGAGCTATGTCGTAGTTCAGAAGTACCTCCATAACCTCGAGGCTTGGGACGCGCTGGCGGTCGAGGAACAGGAGCAAGCGATCGGCCGCACGAAGCTCAGCGATATCGAGTTGCCGGACGACATCAAACCCGCCAACTCGCACGTCGCGCTGAACACGATCGTCGATGACGACGGTCAACAGCAGCAGATCATCCGCGCCAACATGCCATTCGGCCGAATCGGTGCTCGCCAGTTCGGTACCTACTTCGTCGGCTACGCCCGCACCCCGACCGTAATCGAGCAGATGCTGACGAACATGTTCATCGGCAGCCCACCCGGTAACTACGACCGGATCCTCGATTTTTCAACTGCCGTGACCGGCAACCTATTTTTTGCCCCTAGCGCCGACTTCCTCGACGACCCACCGACTCCGACACCCGCGCGAACATCCGCAGCAGAAGGTGCGAACGACGACCGGTCGCTCGGAATCGGCAGCCTCAGAGGGACTGGGCCCGCCGAGGGTTGAGTGCGCGGCCCGAGCGTATAAGGCCAACGTAGGAGCTTCACCCGGTCGCCCTAAACGGACTGACAATCTGTAGATGCGGCTGCTTGTCGTGGATGACGATCGGGCTCTGCGCGACGCACTCCGCCGGGCCTTAGCGATATTTGGCTACGAGGTCGTGCTCGCCGAGACCGGCGCCCAAGCGCTGTCTGAGATCTCAGGCAGCGCCCCGGACGCAGTCGTGCTTGATGTGGGCCTGCCCGACATAGACGGCCTCGAGATCTGCCGGCTCCTCCGGCGGGAGGGCAACCGGGTTCCGGTGCTGATGCTCACGGCTCGCGAAACTGTCTCTGATCGGATCGCCGGACTGGACGCGGGCGCCGATGACTACCTAGTCAAGCCGTTTGACATAGACGAGCTCAGGGCGCGATTACGAGCGCTGCTGCGGCGTGCGGCCAACCCAGCGGGCTCCGAGGCGGGACCGTCCTTCGGTGAGCTGAAACTCGATTCATCCCGTCACGGCGTGGTCGTCGGCGACAAGTTCGTGGAGCTGACACGGACCGAGTACCAGCTGCTCGAGTTGCTGATGCTCAATCCGCGGCAGGTGTTGCCGCACGCCGTGATCTACGACCGCGTGTGGGGCTATGACTTCGGGCCGGCCTCCAATGCGCTGCGCGTGTATGTCGGCTACTTACGACGAAAGATCGAGACGGCTGGCTCACGAGCATCGATCCAATCGGTCAGGGGAGTGGGGTATGCACTCAGGGAGCCAAGCGAAGCCGAATAACTGAAGCCGAGGTCGGGGCTCGTCGCTAGGCCTGACGCGGCCAGCCGGCTTACTCTCTGCCGGCTACCGCAGAGGGAAAGCGTGGAAGCTCTGGACCCTCGGGCGATCTGATCGCCCCTGTCTCGTGTCTTGTCGGCGAACTGGTCGGTCTCGAGACACGGGCGGTCGCGATCCCTCCCTCGTGTTCGAGGGCGCGTACGTCGACATCGACGAACCCCACGTTCTCCAGCGCATCCCGCCACCAGCCGACCCCGGCGGGATGCTCGCCCCGTCCGCTGCCGTGGCGAAGCAGGTTCTTCAGCAGTCGTGCCACGCCGGCTGGCCCGCGGCGGAGCATCCGGACCGCGAAACGAGCGATCACGGCTCGGTCGCGGGCCTGCGCCAGGCCAATCTGGAACATCATGTCCCCGGCCACGAAACGCCCACCGGGACGCAGCACCCGGACCGCTTCGGACAGCGCACGGCGCTTGTCGGGGTCTCTGAGGTGGTGAAAGCAGTAATTGGAGAGAACTACGTCGATTGATGCGTCGGCGAGCGGAAGTTCGGACGCGTTGCCGACAACCACGTCAACATTGTCGATCGAACTCTCCACGACTTTGCTCTCGAGATGGCGGCCCATCGCCGGGGAAATGTCCAGAGCGGTCACATGCGCCACCTGGCCCGCTGCAGCAAGCGTCAACAGCCCCGTTCCAGCGCCGATATCAAGCACGCAGTCGCTGGGGTGCAGATCCGCAAGCAGGATGATCTCGGCGCGCAGGTTCCGAAAGCCTGCGCTGTCGGCAAGCTCCTCCATGTGGCGGACATGACTGTCCCACGACTTGGCTCGCTCAACGAAGAGGCGATGCTGTCGACTGGGTCGGCGCTCAGCCGAGTGTCCGATCCGACAGGGGGTGGTGATGGAGTTCGGGTCCGCAACCTTCCGATCCTCGCGAGCCCGGCTGTTCTCTACGGACATGGAGCCGACTCTGACGGCGCTCGGTCTTAAGCCCGTAAGGCACGGGTGAGACTGTCCTAATTCGGAGCAACGCCGGAATGCGCCACCATGTCGGACTCGCTTCAGTCGTCTGGGACTTCGGCGTGAAATCTCTCATCCGCCGCAGAAAGGGTATTTAGCGGCGGTCCTCAAACTAAGAGCATGGCTAGTACTGGCACTCGACGATCGCCTGTTCCTAACCGGACGGTCACGGCTGGGCGGCGCGCGGTCAAAGCCGAGCGCAGCGCCACTGGCGGTCCCGCCGGCAACGAGCAACTGACGGCTGCCACGGGCGTGATCCTGCTCGTGCTGCTCGCCGCGCTCGGCGTGACAATCCTGCAGATCGGCCCGCTGATCTGGCTTCATTTCTTCCTCGGATTGCTCCTGATCGGGCCCATCGGCCTCAAGATGGCTAGTACCGGCTACCGCTTCATCCGCTACTACACGGGCGACGCTTCGTACGTGCGCAAGGGGCCGCCTGAGCAGTGGCTACGTCTACTCGCACCTGGGGTGGTGCTGAGCACCATCGGGGTCTTCACCAGCGGCGTCGTGCTGCTGTTCGTCGGCCCGGCCCACCGCGGCTTCTGGTTCTCGATCCACAAGGTGACGTTCTTCGTCTGGCTGGCCGTCACCGGCCTGCACGTCCTCGGCCACCTGCCGGGGATGCCAGCCGGGCTGCGGGCCACCAGCCTCAACGGGACGTCTGCCCGCGGCGGACAAGCCGGCGGTGCAGGGAGAGCGATCGCCGTGGCCGGCGCGGTGGTCGGAGGGCTCGTCCTGGCGGTAGCCCTGATCCCTCAGTTCGCCACCTGGACCGCCCACCCGGCGCTCTGGCAGCATCATCACCACGACGGATGAGTCAAGGCGCAACGAGCGTCAGCGCACAACGACGCTGAAGAAGTCCCGGCTGTAGGGCGCCAGAAACTGCCCGGCCACGCCAGGCTGACCGGCGACGACCTGGACGGGGGGGCCGGCCCACGGCCGCCGGTGCGTATGCCGGCTACGGCTCACGGCTCATCATCGGGGCCCCGCAGAGCCTCAGGCGTGCGCGGTCCAGGTGTCGCTGCCCTTGCACACGTTGCCAAAGCCCACGATGTCAGAGCTGGTCGACAGTGTCCCAGCTGCCTTGTGCCCGGCCAGGAATTGACCGCTGATCGACTCGGTCGTGGTTTCCCCGTGGCCGCCCGTGATCTTGCCGATGTGCTCGGTGAAGGTGAACTTCGAGTGGTGGATCGGCACGTTGTGACCGGTGAAGCTCCGCCGTTCGCTGCCGAGCCCGGGGCAGGTCCCACCGATGACCGCCTGCGTCCAGGTGACCGAGCTCAGCTTCTTACCGTTGGGGCTCACGTGGAGGGTGACCGCCTCTTGGGTGGACGTGGTCTTGCCCCTGTAGGTGGCACGTTTGACGGGGGGAGACGCAGCCTCCGAGCCGGCGGTCCACTTCACGGTGAAACTGCACTGTTTCATGGGAGTGGGGGCAAGGACAATCGCCACCGTTCCGGATGCGGCCCGCTTGCTCTTGAACGTGCCCGAGACGGTCCATGTCTGCTCACCGAAGCCCGTCTCCTCGCGCCCGACGGCCTTGAATTTTCCGCTCGAGTTGACCGTGGCCCTGGGGATTACAGCCACCGGGGTCGGCTGGGTGATGGCGCACGGCGCCTTGAACGCTCCCGAGGACTGGAACAGGCTCACGACCCGCTTGCGGCCGCTGGCCGAGACGCTGAAGGTCAGCATGGTCGCCGGCTTCACGCCCTGGAAATGACCGCTCCAGTCGCCGACGCTGGGGGCGGACGTCGCGGCCGAGCTGATGCCCGTAATCAGGACAAGAGCGACCAGGGTCGCGACAGCGCACGCCTTGCTCTTCATCTCGACTGCGAAGCCTAACCGAACCTATCCCCGCTCGGGCAAATACATCGCAGCGCGCAGTGGGGGCAATCCGGCGGTGATCTCTCGACCAACGGCGCCAACATGCGGGGTAGTTGGGGTGACCAAACGGGGGAGGGCGGCAGTTGGCAGGCGACCCGCACGAGCGGGTCCGGAAGCCATATCGCAAGGGCGCAAGCCGCCGCCGCGTGCAAGCTGCCGCCAACGCTCCAGATCACCGTGCCCACATACGCGCCGTGGATCGGATTGACGACAGCCTCCATCTCTTTGACGCGCACAGGGTGGTTGATCGGCACGCAGGTCGGACGCTGGCCTGCGTCGTGGATCGAGCCGGTCGCATCG
>JBDTEE010000037.1:0-15177 GCA_039922645.1 Solirubrobacteraceae bacterium
GCCGCTGACATGAACCTCCCGATGCTAGGCACCACCGATGCGCCGCTGATGCTCGAGAACATCCCGCTGCTGCAGGACGACGTGCGCCGGCTGGCCGCCGACCGCGGGGCGGTCATCCTGGCTCACAACTACCAACTGCCCGAGATTCAGGACGTCGCCGACTACGTCGGGGACTCGCTCGGTCTCTCCCAACAGGCAGCAGCCGCCGACGCCGAGACGATCGTCTTCTGTGGCGTGCACTTCATGGCCGAAACCGCGTCGATCCTCTGCCCCGAAAAGCGCGTGCTGATCCCCGATCCTGACGCAGGCTGCTCCCTGGCCGACTCAATCACCGCCGAGCAGCTGCGCCAATGGAAGCAGGCCCACCCGGGCACGGTCGTGGTCATGTACGTGAACACAACCGCTGAGGTCAAGGCGCTGACCGACTACTGCTGCACCTCGGCCAACGCCGTCGACATCGTCCGGCACATCTACGCGGAGCACGGTGAGGACACCGAGATCCTGTTCGGCCCCGACATGTTCCTCGGGGCCTACGTCGAGAAGACCCTGGGCCGGCCGATGCACGTGTGGGACGGCGAGTGTCACGTCCACGCCGGGATCAAGCCCAGTGACATAGCCGCAGTCCGCGCTGGCCATCCCGGGGCCGACTTCCTCATCCACCCCGAGTGCGGTTGCTCGACCAGCGTTATGGAATACGTGGCTGCCGGGGACATCGATCCGGAGGGCGTGCGGATGCTCTCGACCGGGGGAATGCTCGCCTACGCCCGTGAGCACAGTCGCGACCAGGGCGGGGCAGCGATCGTGGCCACCGAGACGGGGATGCTTCACCCGCTGCGCCAGGCTGCGCCGGGAGTCGATTTCGTGGCCGCCAATGAGGCCGCCCACTGTCGCTTCATGAAGATGATCACCCTGCCCAAGGTGCGTGACGCGCTCCGCGACAGCGTGCACGAGGTGAAGGTGCCCGCGAACATTGCCGAGCCGGCCCGGCTGCCGATCGAGCGCATGGTGGCGATCGGCTGAAAGCCGGGTGGATCGGGGCTAGGGTCCGACCTCGCGGTCCTCGTAGAGCAGCATGCCCCGATTAACCACCCTCTGCACCGCCGGCATCGAGGTTCGTTTCCGCAGGAATTCCGCGGGGGTGTAGCAGTGCACATCGGCCCCATCGCCCATCTCCATGGCGTCCCACAGCGCGCCGGCCTGGTAGACGCGCTCCAGCCAGGGCATTCCGTCAAAGGCCTCGGAGACCAGCACCAGGACGTACTCAGTCCCGCGCTCGCGTTGAGGCGGGGCGCCGCGCACGTCATCGACACGGGCGCCGCCCAACAGCGCGGCCTGGATTGGCCAGCGATCCCCGACCCGGCTTAGGTAACGGCGTAGCTCGCCGATATTCAGGGCCTCGCTAACCGGCACGTTGCCGATTGTGCTCTAGCCCCAGGACGATCGTCAATAGCGGGCGATGGCGCCGATCATCCGGCTTTCGAGCACCGTCGCGGTCCAGTTGGGCGGCCCGTCGAGCATCAGGGCGAAGGCCAGCACGTGATTGTTGAGCCCACGGCAGTAGCCGGCCAGGTTGGTGACGTTAGTAAGGGTCCCGGTCTTGGCTATGCAGCGGCCACGGGCGGGAGTCTTGACGCCGATGAACTGAACCGTCCCCTCGACACCGACGGTGGGCAGCGAGGCGGCCAGCTCGCCCCCCGCAGGTGTGTGCCAGACGTCGCGGAGCAGATCGACGATCTGCGCCGGCGAGGAGCGATCGTTCCGGGCGAGCCCTGAGCCGTCAAGGATCGTCGGATGCAGGTCATAGGAGTCGCCGATGGTCTGTCGGATGACCGCGGCCCCGGCGGAGATGCTCCCGGCGCGGCCGAACAGGACGCCGAGTTGCTTGGTTAACAGCTCGGCGAACAGGTCATCGGAGGGGACGTCCATCAGCCGCGTCATGGCCCCCATCGGCGGGGAATCGACCAAGGCCAGAAGCCGGGCGTGAGCCGGGGTCGAGCGGGTGTGCGGCGCCGCCCGGGCCGAGATTCCCGCGCCACGCATGATCAGGGCGAGCTCGTGGACGGCAAATAGCGCTGGGGAGAGCCGTTTGGTGACCGTGCCGTGGTCATAGGTGAGGGCGCTCAGCTGACCGCCGAAGTCGGGGAGATCGGCATTGAAGGCAGTCATCAGTCCTCCGCGCCGGCGATCGAACAGCGACTCGTCGGCGAATACGGATCCGGTCACCCGCCGGATTCCTCGCCGCCGCAGCTGAGCGACGAGTTGGTTGGGCGTGGGGCCCTGGCTCTGATTCCAGACGCGGTTGAACCCGCTATCGCCGTAGGTCGGATCGCCACCTCCGCGCAGGTACAGGCTTCCGTGCCAGGTCCCGTTCCGGAGGTGTCCGGTACCGAGTATGGCGGTGTGGAGGCGTGCGTCCGGGCCGAGGCGGCGCATCAGCGCCACCGTGGTGTAGAGCTTCTCCACCGAGGCGGGAGGACGCCGGGTGGACGCGCGCTGGGAGAACAGCGTCTGGCGCGTATCGAGGTCGTAGACCAGGGCGCCAGTGCCGGGTCCGCCGGCGCGAAGCGCCCCGTTCAGGCTGGCTTGGAGACGGGCCAGCAACGACGTCCGCGGGGCCAGTGGGCCGAGGCTCGAGGCGGCGTGGGCGTGCGGCGCGGTGGGCTGCGTCGAGCGGTCGGTGGCGGTCGCGGCTGAGGGACCGAGTACCCCACCGGTCTGGCCTCGGCGAACGTCGGTACGACTGGTGGTGGTGAAGGAGCCGAATCCAGCCAGGCTGATCGCCAGGAGAACGAGGAAGACCAGCAGGGCGAGCACGAACCAGCGTCTCAGGCGCTCTCCAACTCCTCCACGGTGTGTGGGCCGACGCAGGCCACGGCGAGCTCGTCGGCTACCCCGGCGGCGATGGTTCGGACCTCGTCATAGGTGACTGCGTCGAGCAGCTCAATGGTTCGATCCGGATTCACGTCCTCGCCGGTGTGGACGATCGTCTGCTGAGCGGCGTAGCGGGCTACCGCGCCGCTGTTCTCAAAGGCGATCGCGCGCGCGCCGGCGGCATAGGCCCGAGCACGCTCAACCTCGCCCTCTGTCGGTCCGTCGGTCCGCAACTCGCTGACGATGTCGCGCATCCGCCGGTACGCCTCGACGCACTTGGACGACTCCAGGCCGGCGGAGAGCTGGAGGATGGGCACGTCGGCGTAAGCGTGGGGGAAGGCGCTCACCGAGTAGGCCAGCCCGCGCTGCTCGCGGATCTCGTCGAACAGGCGCGAGCCCATCGAGCCCCCCAGCAGCGTTGAGTAAATGGCCAGCGCCGCGCGCTCCCGCGGCTGGGTGACATCGATTGACGGCCGGTAGGACAAGCGAAGGTGGGACTGGTTTGAGTCGCGCTCTCTCACCCTCACCACTGGCTCGAGCGCCGGCGCCGGGTCATAGGGCTCGGGTGTGGGTCGGGGTTCGAAGCGGCCGAAGAGCTCATCGAGCTGCTCCTCGTCCCCCAGCGAGTCGAGGTTGCCGACGGCGAACGCGGCCCCGGTGGCTGGGGACCAGCGCCGGGTGCGAAAGGCCACGATGCCGTCGCGCGTGAAACTGTCGCGGATGTGCTCGGCCGGCCCCAGCACCGGACGGCCCAGCGGATGTTCCCCGAACACGGCCTCGTCAATCAGGTGCTCGGCCATGGTCGCCGGCTGGTCCTCGGATCGGGCGATTTCCTGGACGACCACGCCGCGTTCCCGGTCAAGGTCTCCGGCGTCGATGCGCGGCCGGGCGACGAAGTCGGTCAAGAGATCGGCGGCCTCGAGGGCGCGCTCGGCCCGGGCGGTGATGTGAAAGGCGACCAGGTCATGGCTGGTGTAGGCGTTGAGGACCGCGCCGATGCGCTCGGCGGCCTCGTTGACGTCGCGGTAGTTGGGGAACTTCTCACCGCCCTTGAACACGAGATGCTCGAGGAAGTGAGCCATCCCGTTCTCCTCCGGGCGCTCGGTGCGAGCACCGGCGTCGAAGGCGACGAGCAGCGTCAGGGCACGCGTCCCTTCGACCGCAATCCGGTGCAACCTCAACCCATTGGCAAGCATGGATACGGTGATCGACGACATCGGTCTGCCCAACGGTACCGAGCCCGCTGACGCGACGGTTCGGCCCCATTCCCTGGGCAGCGGTTAGCCCTGCAAATCGCGTTGCATGATCACGCTGGCGGGGACATCCGCCGTTGGGGCTCGCTACGCTCCGCGGACCTCATGGCTACTTCATCTCGAGCATCTCAGGGCACCCGCCGCCGTGCTGCCGCGTCGCCCGCACCTCATACTGCCGCCGTCGCGCCGACCGCTCCGGCGAGTGCACGCAACGTGATCGAGTTCCGCGGCGTGTCCAAGCTCTACCCGGGCAACGTGGGTCTGGACCAGGCCACGTTCTTCGTCGAGCGCGAGGAGTTCGTCTTCCTGGTCGGCTCGACCGGCTCGGGGAAGTCGACGGTCATGCGGCTCCTGATCAAGGAGCTCGAGCCCACCGCCGGAGTGATTCGCGTAGCCGGCCACGATCTCAGTGAGATCACCCGCAAGCACGTGCCCTTCTATCGCCGCAACCTCGGCGTGGTCTTCCAGGATTTCAAGCTGCTGCCCAACCGCACGGTCTATGACAACGTGGCCTACGCGCTGCAGGTCACCGGCGGTGGCCGCAAAGAGATCCGGGCCAAGGTTCCGGACATCCTGCGCCTGACCGGGCTCTCGACGAAGCTGCACAACTACCCCGACCAGCTCTCGGGCGGCGAGCAGCAGCGTGTGTCGATAGCGCGCGCGTTCGTCAACCACCCGCCGCTCCTGCTGGCCGATGAGCCGACCGGGAACCTGGACCCCGAAACGAGCATCGACATCATGCGGCTGCTCTACCGGATCAACCGGACCGGGACCACGGTGCTGGTGGCCACCCACGATCAGGCCATGGTCGACAAGATGCGCCGCCGGGTGCTCGAGCTCTCCGAGGGACGGATCATCCGCGACGAGTCCGCCGGTCTGTACGCCCGGGACGAGTCGACGCGCGAGTTCGCCAGCCGCCTGCGCGCCCCCTCGACGCCCCCGCCGGGCCTGGCTTAGATGCGCCTCGGCTTCTTCATCAAAGAGGCGGCGCGGGCGATGAGCCGGAGTGCGGCACCGAGCTTCGCCGCCCTGGCCACGGTGCTGGTGACGATGCTAGTGCTCGGCGTCTTCATCCCCATCGTCCAGGCCACCAATGGCGCCGCCGACAGCGTGCGCAGTCGCGTGCTGGTTGATGTCTACATGAAGACCAGCGCCACCGCCGCCGACGAGGCCCGTGTACGCCACGAACTGCTCAGCGTTCCGCACGTCCGCTCAGTCGAGTTCGTCTCTAAGCAGCAGGCCTACCAGCAGCAGGCGAAGGTCGACCCGCAGGCCTACCAGCTGCTGGGCTCGAACCCGTTGCCCGACACCTTCCACGTCATCCCCGACAACCCGGCCAACGTGCTCGCGGTGCGCAGCGCGCTGACTCCAAAGGGAGCTTCGGGGCAGGCCACGCCGATCGATGCCGCGATTCAGAGCGTCTCGAACAAGAAGAACGACACGCGCAAGATCCTCGAGGTGACCAATTTGGTCACGATCACCGCGGCCGCGCTGACGGTGCTGCTGACCATCGCCTCAATCCTGCTGATCGCCAACACGATCCGGCTCTCGCTCTACTCGCGGCGCCGAGAGGTTGAGGTGATGAAGCTGGTCGGCGCGACGGACTGGTTCATCCGCTGGCCGTTCGTGATCGAGGGAGTCGTGGTGGGTGCCGCCGGAGCGCTGCTCGCGATCGTCGTGCTCGGGCTCACCAAGGTCCTGCTGCTCGATCCGCTCGCCAATAACTGGACGCTCATCGCCGCACCCCGAACAATCCCCTTCGCTGCCCTGGTTGCCGTGTTGCTGGGTGCGGGTGTGCTGGTCTCGGCGCTCGGGTCGGGCCTTTCGCTGCGGCGCTTCCTGCGCGTCTGATCCGCCCCGGAGAGAGGCGGCCCAGACGGGCCGGGACCCGTCTGTGGCTACCCTCAGCACAGCATGTTCGACCAACGCTCACGGGGATCTAGCCGCGGCCTGATGGTCGTGGTGGGAGTAGTGGCCCTACTGGTGGGGCTGGTGCTCGGGGGCCATCCCAGTTGGCTCCCCGGCCCGGTTCGAAGTGCCTTCACATCCGACAACGGGAACGACAAGATCGTCGACGACGTGATGGGCCTGCTCCAGCAGGACTATTACCGGCGGATTAACCGCGCTCAGTTGCTCGACAAGGGACTGGCCGCCGCCGTGGCGAGCCTGAACGACCCCTACTCGCACTACTTCAGCCGTACGGACTACCAGTCCTTCGAGAGTCAGAGCAATCCGCACCTGAGCGGGATCGGGATCGATGTAGAGACTGAACCCAGGGGCGTCCAGGTGCTGGACGTGTTCCCCGGCTCACCGGCGGCCCGGGCCGGACTTGGCCGCGGGGATCTCATCACCAGCGTCGGCGCGACATCGTTGGCCGATCGCTCGTCGTCCTTCTCGGCGTCCTTGATCAAGGGCCGCGCCGGGACGCGGGTCAGTCTGACCGTGCTCTCGGGCCGGCGCACGCGGACGGTGTCCCTCGTCCGGGCCAACCTGGTTGTCCCCGTAACCAGCAGCGACGTGGTTACGGTCAGCGGCCGAAAGCTGGGCGTGGTCCAGCTGACCAGCTTCACCCCGGGCTCGGGCGACGAGGTCCGCGCTCAGGTCCAAAAGGTGCTGCGCAAGGGAGCGCAGGGCATCATTCTCGACCTGCGGGAGAACGGCGGCGGTTTGCTCGAAGAGGCGGTCAACGTAGCCAGCATCTTCATCCCCGACGGCACGATCGTCTCCACCGCGGGACGCAGCCAGCCGCGGCAGGTCTATCTGGTCAAGCGCCAGGACACGGTCGCGCCCCGGACGCCGCTCGTCGTGCTGGTCGATCACGGCACCGCGTCGGCCGCCGAGATCGTCACCGGAGCACTCCAGGACCGTGGGCGGGCCAAGGTGGTCGGCACCCATACCTACGGCAAGGGCGTGTTCCAGGAGATCCAGCCGCTGCCCAACGGTGGCGCACTCGACTTCACGGTCGGTGAGTACTTCACCCCCAGCGGCCGCAACCTGGGGGGCGGAGGTGTGCGCCGCGGAGCCGGCATCAGCCCCGATATCTACGCCAGCACGAACCTTCGCGATAAGACGGACACCGCTCTGCGCGTCGCCGAGCGTACGGTGGCCGCCGAGATCCGGTGAGCCCCCCAGGCAGCCGGTCCGAGCCGCGCGCGGGAGCGCGTGTTGCCGTGCTCCGGCGCAAAGGCAAGTTCCTCGTCGCTGAGCCGTTCTTCGAGCCCGGAACCCAGATCGTGGTCAGCCGCGATCGCAAGGCCGAGGTCGGCGACCTGATCGTCGTCTCGGCGGGTGGCGCGGGGCGTCGTGGCTCCCGAAGGGCGGTCATCACCCGCCGGCTGGGGAGGCCGGACGTGGCCCGGGACGTGATCCGGGCCTTCATGCTCGCCCAGGGACTCAATGGCCAGTTTGATCCGGCGGTTGAAAACGAGGCACGCCGGGTGTCCGAGGCCAGCGCAACTGCGCAGGGGGAGTCCTCAGGCCGGCGTGACCTGCGGGATCTGGCCACCTTCACGATCGATCCGGCGACGGCTCGCGACTACGACGATGCCATTTCCGCTTCGGCCCGGCCTGAGGGTGGCTGGCAGGTCTGGGTCCATATCGCCGACGTATCGGCCTTCATCACGCCCCGCTCGGCACTGGACCGCGAGGCCTACCAGCGCGCGACCAGCGTCTATGTCCCAGGCGCCGTGGAGCCCATGCTGCCGTGCTCCCTGTCCAACGGGGTCTGCTCTCTGGTCTCCGGCGAGGACCGCCTAACCGTCACGGTGGAGATGAAGATCGCCCCGGGCGGCCGGGTGCGCAGTACCTCGATGTACCGGTCGGTCATCCGTTCCGACGAGCGGCTCGACTATGACCGGGTGGACCGGATCTTCGCTGGATCCGAGGCGGCGAGGAGCCCGTGGGGGGAGCCGCTGGGGATGGCCCGCGCGGCGGCGGCCGCGCTGGGCGAGGCGCGCAGTGGCCAGTCGGCGGTGGTTGTGGAGTCGGCTGAGCCCGAGTTCAGCTTCGGTCGGGACGGTCACGTACGTGAGGAGCGTCTGGTGCCCCAGACCGAGTCCCACCGCGTGATCGAGCGTCTGATGATCGCTGCCAACGAGGCGGTGGCCGGGTTCTTGTCCGAACGCCAGATTCCCACTCTCTATCGCGTCCACGAACGGCCCGAGCCCAGCTCCGTCGAGCGCCTGGTCGCGCAGCTGTCCTCGCTCGGCGTGCCCACCCCGCCGGTGCCGGGCGGAGCGCTCACTCCCCAGCAGGCAGCGGATCTGGTGGGCGAGATCTCGGTCACGGTGGGCGACTGGGTGCGGCGACGGGGTCACGGCGCCCGAGCGCTCAACAGCCTTGTCCTGCGGTCTCTGAAGCAGGCCTATTACGACCCCCGCAATCGGGGCCACGCCGGCCTGGCCTCACCCAGCTACTGCCACTTCACCTCCCCAATCCGGCGCTACCCCGATCTCATCTGCCACCGGGCACTCCTCTCCGCGGTGGCCGGCGAGCCGGCGCCGGAGTCGAGCTTCGTCACTGCCGCCGGTCCGTGGACCTCGGGTCGGGAGCGGGCGGCGATGGTCATCGAACGAGACGCTGACGACATCGCCCGCTGCTTTCTGCTCGAGTCAGAGCTGCTCTCCGGCGGCGATCGGGGCGTCGACTTCCCCGGCGAGGTGGTCGGTCTGATCGGCGCGGGCGCCTTCATAGCCTTCGGCGAGGGGCTCAAGTACCAGGGGATGCTGCCGGTCCGCCGGCTGCGCGGCGACTGGTGGGAGCTAAACGAGGAGGCAACAACCCTGGTCGGCACCCGGAACGGAGGGGCGATCCGGCTCGGCGACCCGATCGATGTCCGGGTGGGCCAGATCGACGCACCCCGGGGTAGGGTGGATCTCCTGCCCGTTGGTTCCGGATTCGACTGACACCTATTCTGATCCCAAGATGGCCAAGACACGCAAACGCAAAGTCTCTGCCGGAGACGTCGCCACCAACCGCCAGGCGTCCTACCGCTACAACCTGATCGAGCGCTACGAGTGCGGGATCGTCCTCACTGGCACCGAGGTCAAGTCCCTGCGCGAGGGCAAGGCTCAGCTCAAGGATGCCTACGCTCAGGTCCGCGATGGCGAGATCTGGCTGACGGGCGTGTACATCCCGCCCTACGGACCGGCCTCGCGGGAGAACCACGAGCCAGAGCGTCCGCGCAAGCTCCTGTTGCATCGAGCCGAGATTGACCGGCTCATCGTGCGTACCCAGGAGCGGGGCCTAACGCTGATCCCCACTCGAATGTACTTTTCCGGCGAGCACTCGAAGGCCAAGGTCGAGATTGCCCTGGCCAAGGGCAAGGATCTGTTCGACAAGCGGGACACGATCCGCAAGCGGGATGTGGCCCGCGACGTTCAGCGCGAGTTGCGCGAAGTCGGCCGCTGACGGAGTCCGAGTCTCGTCATGGGCGAGCGAGCCGGTCGCTGAGCGCGGCCCGGCAGGAAACACCTGAGCCGCGCTGAACCTTGCGGTGAGGAGTTACAGTGCGTCAGCCAGCCCGGAGCGGGGTAGACACTCAGACATGACCATCGGATCATCCATTCTCCTGATCGCCGTCGGAGCCATTCTCCGTTACGCGATCACCGCGCACGTGAGCGGCATCGACATCCAGACCGCCGGCACGGTGCTGCTGATCCTCGGAATCGTCGGGCTAATCCTGTCTGTGATCTACACGTTCTACTGGTCGCGCGCGCAGCGCCCCAGTGAGGTTCGGGTCCGCGACGAGCGGGATCCGCGCTACAACGATCCTCGCCTGTAATCGTCCCAGGGGCCTGTCCCGCCCGGCGGGGTCTGTCCCGCCCGGTCCGGGGATTAGACCAGCGCGCGGTGCAGGTTCGTGGCGTCCATGCCGACCACCAACAGCCCGATAAGGCCGAGGTAGACGGCGGCAACGAGGAGGCGGTCACGCGGCCGGACTCGGTAATAGGCCAGCTGCTCGGCGCTTCCGGAACGTCGGAGCTTCCAACGCTTGAAGGTCTCGAGTCCTGCGAAGACGACGATGATCAGGATGATCGGGTTCGGGAAGACGAAGGCCATGACCACCATGGCGAGGAAGCCGACGAACCACATCCAGGGGGCCATGGCGGCCATCGCCCGGCCGCCGTCCAGCGGGATGACGGGGAGCAGATTGAAGAGGTTGAGGAAGAAGCCGGTGAAGGCCAGTGCGCGGAACAACTCGTTGCCGGTCGCCTGCCAAATCAAGACGCAGGCCGCGGCCCCGATTGACCCAAGCACGGGCCCAGCCAGGCCGACCCGGGCCTCGGCGGTGGCGTCCTCGCCGAGCGAGCGCGCGCTGATTACGGCGCCCAGGAAGGGAATGAACATCGGCGCGCTGGCCTTGATCCCCTCGCGGCGCAGAGCGATGACGTGGCCCATCTCGTGGACAAAGATCAGGACGACGAAGCCGAGCGCGAACTGGAATCCCCAGATGGTCGCGTAGGCCACGATCGACACCAGCATCGTGCCCGAGGTGGCCAGCAGCTTGACCTTGGGCAGGAAGAGAAGAATCGTCTTGATCTTGGCCAGGAAGGCCAGGATGGCGGCGCCGATCGGCGCCAGCTTGCGGCGAAAGAAGCCCTGGGGCTTGGGCTGGCGCTCATCGTGCGGGAACTGGTCCTCGGAGGAGCTGGCGTATTCGCCGTAGTGGACGGTGGTGTATCCGTAGGGATCGGGAGCAGGGCTCTCCGGAAGGGTGGGTTGTGTCGGTTCCATGACCGTGTACTGATTGTCGCAGGCGCCGGGGAGCACTTATCCGACACTTAGCCAAGTGTTGGCCCCGGCCGGCTCGGACAGGGTGGGTCGCGTAGGGACCTCCGGGACCGGACAGCGTGGGTCGGGTCGGGCCTCGCGGACCGGACAGGGGTGGGTCGACTCAAGCGGCTCAGGGGGCTTCAGGCGATAAACCCCCTCCGATACTGGCCGCCGACCTATACTGAAGGGCATAGAAGTACCCCCGGGGACGACAGGCTTCGACGTGGTCGGTTCGCTGGGGTGGTTGCGAGTCGAGGTCCCGGGCGGCCTCGTAAAACACCCGGGAAAAAAATAAGTGCGAACTCTCACGAGTTCGCGCTCGCCGCTTAGTAACTAAGCCGTGAGCGCTCCCGGCCTCTCGCCCGCCTGCAGCGGAGAACCGGGATCAACTAGCAGGCTTGCTCGGATAGGCCCGCTCCGGCCGACCCCGAGGACTCTTTTCGGAGCTGGTCTCCCGCAACCCCGCCGGCGTGGCGAGTGGGAGACGAGATCAGAGCGCCGGATACGCTCGTAGACACCACCTTTTGCGCGACTGCGGACGCGGGTTCAATTCCCGCCGTCTCCACTGGTTGAAGCGGGGCGAAAGTCCCAGACTTTCGCCCCGCTGCAGGCGTTTTGCGGCGCGAAGCTTCGCGACGTTCGCACGAAGGAATGCCGCAATTTGCGAGTGACCACGCAGCGGTTCGGCCGCAAGTCGGCCGCAGATATGGCCGAAGTCGGCCACAACGGCTCGCACTACCTCGGACGCGGTGAAGGCGCCTCCTGGTCGCCGCTCTAACCCTCGTGCGGGTCAGCTACCGGGCACCGGCATGATCGCTCGGGCCGTTACCCCCAACCTGGCGGCCCGTAGGGCTCGGGGCCAACGACGGCAATGAAGGGAGGACGGGGGTGTTCAGCGTGGCTAGCGCGCGCGATTGAGACCGCCGGCGTGCGCCGGCTCTCGCTGTTGACCTCGCTCTGCTCGGTCAGGGGTCACGCGACGCTTGTCTGGGTCACCGTCGCGCCTGCCCTTCTTCTTCGATCCCCGCCGCCGGTCGAGGCGGAAGCGACGATGCGGCAGCCAGACCGGCGCGGTCGACGCTCCTCCTTTCGATCAACCAACACGCTGTCATCCCGTGATCTCACAGAAAAGCGGGCGAGGCGGCGTCGGACCGGGGCCTTAGCCTCTGTCCGCCGCAATGCCTCGACAATCCCGTCGCCATACCCGCACGGAAATCCTCGCGCACAACGTGCGGATGAAAGTCCGCTGGGACAAAGAGCGCGACATCGTGAAGTTCGCGGTGGTTCTCCAGTACCAGACCCCGGATGGCTGGCGAAACGTTGAGCTTTATGACTGCAGTCATTCAGGGCAGAACGATCGGCACCGATACAGTCAGGACGGCGTAAAGGAAGAACCGGAGAATTTCCACCACGGGACCCCTGCAGCTGCGTTTCGCGCGGCGGTTGAGTTGATCCGCAACGACTTCGAGAGGATGATCGAGCAATGGCAACGGTAGATCGTGTTTGGCGCTCGCCAGCGTCGGCTGCTGCCTCCCGTGCTCTCGATGCCGACATTGAGGCCTCGCTGCATGGTCGCGAGCTACATCCGGAGGGAACGGTGTTCGTCCCGAAGGAGCTTGCGACTGCGGACATCGTGGAGCCCTATCGCCGGGAGGGATCGCACGTCGCGATCGTGTCGGAGGATGGTTCGATCGACCTCCTCCGGCCACGACTAACGTCCGAGGAGAAGCTAGTCATCGTTGCCCTGGCTGTCGCTGCCGTCGTGCTCTGGGCAACGAGATCCCGCACCGTGCCGGCATGAGCTAGTCAGCGGTCAGCTGCGCGACCGCTGCCACTCGATCAATCCGGAAGCCTGGGATCGCAGCGACCCGGCACGATGGCTCGTGGCGCCGGCGCTGCCTGCGACGGAGCCTTCGTCGCGTGACGCAGCGCAAACCCAATGCGTTCGAGATCAACGCCGTCGGGCTTGCTGGGCAGCCGTTCCCTCTCGGAATTCAATGCAAACGAGACCTGGCTGCAGCTACATGGAAGCTCGACGCGTGGGCTGTCCGCCTTCGAGACGTGGCCGACCTCGTCATCGCCTCAAGCGGCCTTTCCTGGCGCGACCGCCGGCGTCTGGGCTCCCGCTTCGGCCCAGCGGCATCTCGAAGCGGCAGCCAGTCGCTCGTGCCCGGTCCGGCGACAGGGGAGAAGGGCTGGTGGTGGCGAGCTCGGGCGGCGAGATCGGATAGGGATCCTCGACTTGAGGTGGGGGTGGTTCTGTCATGGGGAAACTGCTGGGCATCCGGAGTCGCCCGCGTTGATCGACGCCACGCGGCTGCGTTGGGTCACGTCACCGTGCTTGGAGTCTCCGTAGGCGTAGCCGTGGAGCGTCCCTGTCGCGGTGCGGACCTTCCAGGTGCCGCCTTGCGCGGAGCTGATGCGAAAGGCCTGCCCGTAGAGGAGGCGGCCAACGCGTAGGGGGTCGCCCAGCGCAAGCCCTCGAGTGGTGGTGGCTCGCAGGCGCAGGTGTCCTGAGCCTCGTGCAGCGAGCGTATCCCGGCCGTACTGATATCCAACGAAGTGGCCGGCGTCGAGGAACACCGTGAGCAGCTCAGATCCGACCGGACGGCCGGTCGCGGCGCTGATCGGGATCGGCCACGTGAGTGTGTGATCGACGCCGCAGCCCCCGGTTAGGCGCTGCACGCGCTGTGGTGCGCCAAGGGCCCGGGCCAGCAGTCCTTCGACCTCAGCCCGCGAAGCCCCGAACGCCGTCTGGCTGAGACCGGCGCCCGGTCAGGATCGGGCGGATACGTCTTGTGGGGATGAGCGCGCGCTCACCTACGGCGGCTGGCTCACGCCCGACTGCAGACGGCGGCGCAGATGGTGTCCTTCGATGACCGAGCAGGAGGAGGGCACCGACAACGACGACCGCGACCACCAGACCGCTGGCGGCAAGCGCCAACGGTCTCACCAGCGCCCACCGGCGACGGGGCACAAGGCCGGCATCGAGCCCAATGGCGCCGTGGATGCCGTCGATCCTGCTGCGCTCGGCTTCTTCTTGCAGGCGGTCGATGAGAGCGTCTGTGGGATGTAGCGGCGCCAGGCCGGCCCGCAGACCCTCGATCAGTTCCTGGTCGGTCAGCATTTGCGACCTCCCCGTCGGCGCCGGTCACCGCGACGCGTTCAGCGTCCAACGACTCACGCATGCGGGCCAGCGCCCGGGCGGTATGCGACTTCACTGTGCCCTCCGGGATCCCCAGCGCCGTCGCGGTCTCAACGACCGAAAGATCCAGCACGAACCGGCATGCCAGAACCTCTCGTTGACGACGGGACAGCCGACGGGCCGCCTGCACGATCGCGTCGCGCTCCAACAGCCGATCGATCTCGTCCGCCCCGCGTGGGTCCTTTCCTCGACTCTCTGAGACCGTGGCCGGCCGCCGACGATGAGAGCGCCGTCGATCACGAGACAGGTTGACCAGCACCGCGAACGCGAACGCCGCCGGCTCGCAGCCGATCGCTCCCCAACGACCGAGCGTCCGCAGCAGAGCGGTCTGCACCAAGTCCTCGGCATCGCCGCGGTCGCGCGCTGGCCGGCGATACGACTCAGCGTGCTCAACGGCCACCGCCCGAGCCAGACTGCTGTGGTAGTTCAGGCCTGTGTTCCCTTGGTGGCGATCAACGGCGCCAGCTACCGTATGCGCGCCCACCGCGACGCCGTCCGAGCGCTGCGACCCGCGATCACAGGTGGCAAAAACCGTGATCACACGCGGGAGTTCCCGTGATCCTTGGACAGTGGATCTGACTGAAACTAACCGCCAGGTCCGGATGTGTCTCGGCGGCTCATAGGAATCACGTTCCCTCCAACGTTCAATCAGGCGCTGCGGCTGTGCGCCCTCGAACGCAAACATTCTGCGGGTAAGATCCCGAACGTGGAGTGCGGGCTCGGGTCGGGCCGATTGTGAGCCGCCGGGCTGTCCTGGCGCTTACGGTGGCAGCCGCACTTGCCGCATCGATGGTTGCTTCGTCCGCGAGCGCGAGCGCGAGCGCTGCAGAAACTCGGCGTGCTTCCCGCGGGGTGCTTACGAAGCACTCCAGATCCACGCCATCAGCGCGACCGGGGGTGTCATGTGGCCAAGCGCGCAAAGTGGTCAACGATTTCCTCAAGCGCGGCGGCCGCCAGCGGCGCGTAGATGGGTTCCGGTGCGTGTTCGGCGGCTCCTGCCCGGGCCACCTGCAATGCCGGCGCGGACGGGCGGGGATCACCGGGATCGGCAATGGAGAGTGACCAACTCGCTGA
>JBDTEE010000038.1:0-7230 GCA_039922645.1 Solirubrobacteraceae bacterium
AGGAGGGCCTTGCCCACCGGCGACTCGTTGGAGAGCTTCATCTCGGCTGGGTTGGCCTCGGCCGAACCCACGATCGTGTACTTGTTCGACTTGCCGCCGCCATCCTTGACGTGCACGATCGAACCCACGCGGACGACATCGGTATCCAGACCGGTGGCGTCGACGACCGTGGCCGAGCGCAGCTTGTCCTCCAAGGTGGCGATCCGGGCCTCGAGCATGGCCTGCTCGTTCTTGGCGTCGTCGTACTCGGCGTTCTCGGAGATATCACCGAATTCGCGCGCCTCCTTGATGCGGGCGGCGACCTCGCGGCGGCGGGTGGTCGAAAGATGGTCAAGCTCCGCCTTCAGCGTGACCAGACCTTCCTGGGTGAGGATGACGTCCTTGGGCATATTCGCGTTAGACCTGTTGTAGAAAGCGGACACCGCCGGTAGAGCCCCCGGTCGGCGAGAAAGCCCCACCAGCGCGGCGGGAAACCACGCTCAACGGCTCGCGTGGGCCGATGAGTATAGACACGCTGTCCACGCGTTTTGAAGGTTTTTCGGCACGCTCGAACTGGGCTGGGCCAAGCGGACGGATTCAGACCGGAACCAGGTCCAGCAGCGAGCGGGCCTCATCCAGCGAGCCGGCCCGCTGCAAGCCGTCCTGAAGGACCTTGTCCTCGCCCAGGCGCTCGAGGTACCAGGGGTAGAACTTGCGCAAATAGCGAGTTGCCCGTTCTTCCCCCAGGTGCTCACAGGCCCGGTCGATGACCCAGTCCAGCTCGGACAGGATCTCCTCGCGGGCCGGCGCCCCGGTGCGGGACCCGAGCAGCTCTTCAAACAGCCAGGGGTTACCCAGCGATCCGCGGGCCAGCAGCACCGCCGCCGCGCCGGTCTGGGCAAACGCCTCCCGCGCCCGATCGGCGTCGCGCAGGCCTCCGGAGATCAGCACCGGGACGGGAAGCTCCTCGACCAGCCGCCGAGCCAGCTCGTAGTCCGGGGCGCCGGCGTGACGCTGCGAGGCAGCCCGCGGGTGGATGCAGAGGGCGGCCACGCTTCCGTCCTCGGCCAGGCGGTTGGCCAGCTCGGTCCCGCTGCTATCTCCGGGCCGGACGCCCGAGCGCAGCTTGACGGTCACGGGAAGCCCGCTGCCGCGCGCCGCGGCTCGGGCCAGCGCCACCGCGCGGTCGGGATCGTCGAGCAAGGCCGCGCCGGCCCCGGTCTTGCACACCTTGGGGACTGGGCAGCCCATGTTGAGATCGATGAGGTCCGCCCCGGCCGCGGCTACCTGCTCAGCCGCCGAGGCCATCACCTCGGGGTCGTGGCCGAACAGCTGTACGGAGACGGGATGCTCGTCCGGATGGATGCGCAGCAATTCGCGACAGGTGCGCTCGTTGTGATGGTGGATGGCGAAGCTCGAGACCATCTCCGAGACGACCAGCCCCGCGCCGTGACGCTTGGCCTGCAGCCGCACAAACCAGTTGCCGATCCCGGCCAGCGGGGCCAGCACAACCCGGTTGGGGATCTCGATCCCGCCCAGCGTCCAGGCATCGGTGAGCTTGTTGGCCATGAATTCATGGTACGAATCTTGGAGTGGATTACCCATCTCTGATCCGGCCCTGGTTCGAGGTGATCAGCGACCAGGTCCCTGGACTGGAGCTGTTTGACGCTCATACCCATCTGGGTCAGAACGATCCAGATGGCATGAGCCAAACGCCCGAGCAACTCGTGGAAACCCTGCGCAGCGCGGGCGCCCGGGGCGCCTTTGTGTTCCCGATGCACGAGCCTGACGGCTACCCGCCGGCCAATGACATGGTTATCTCGGCGGCCGCTCAGTCCGATGGCCTGCTGACCCCGTTCTGCCGCGTCAAGCCCGGTTCCGATGCGGTGGCGGAGGCCGAGCGGGCCCTGGGCGCGGGCGCCAAAGGGATCAAGCTCCACCCGCGGGCCGAGGAGTTCACCCTCGATCATCCCGACCTGGCGGCGCTCATCGCTCTGGCCGAGGAACGCGTGCTGCCGGTGCTGATCCACGCCGGGCGCGGAATTCCCGCCCTCGGCGCCCACGCGGTGCAGCTGGCCGGCGCTTTCCCGAGCGCTCGTTTCATCCTGGCCCACGCCGGCGTTTGCGACCTCAGCTGGATCTGGCGCGCAGCCCCTGATCATCCCAACCTCCTGTTCGACACCGCCTGGTGGTTGCCGGCCGACCTCGAGGCGCTGTTTTCCCTCGTACCGCCCGGCCAGATCCTGTTTGCCTCCGACGCGCCCTACGGGCAGACGGCGATGTCGGCCGCCTTTCAGCTCCGCGTGGCGCTGCAGGCGGGCCTCAGCGGGGACCAGATCCAATCCGTCGCCTCTGAGCAGGCTCTGCGCATCGCCGCCGGCCAGCCGCTCCAGCCCGCCGGAGCGGCGGTCGGTGAGCGCGAGCGGGCGCCGCGCGTCCTCCTCGACCGGGTCTCTCAGTACATCCTTCTCGGCGCCATCGCCACCATGCGCGGCAATGAGGCCGGCCCCGAGCAGCTGGCCCTGGCCCGTCTCGCCTGCGACGTCCCCGACGGGCTTGACGACGCCCCGGTGTTCACCGCCGTTCGCGGCCTGCTCGACGCCTTCGATCAGGCTGAGGCGGAGGATCCCACCGACCGCCGCCGGCTCGCCTTCCTCATTCTGGCTGCCAACGTCGCTCGTACCCCCGACGTGCCGCTCCCGGCCCTGGCTGCGACGGCCCCGGCGCATGACCAGACGGGCGGTGAGCCGCGGCGCTGAGCGGCTAATCGCGAGCCGTGTTGCGCTCCCAGATCAACCGCAGTCCCGTCAGGGTGAGAAGGTCATCCACCTCGTCGATGGTTTCCCGCACCGCGGGGACCAGGGCACCGGCCAGGCCGCCGGTGGCCAGGACTTTGGTCTCGGTACCCAGCTCGTCGCGAAGGCGGTGGACGATGCCGTCGACCTGGGCGGCGAAGCCGAACACGATGCCGCTGCGGATGGCGTCGACGGTGGACTTTCCGATCAGGGCCCGCGGTTCGGCGAGCTCGACCTTGGGCAGCTTGGCTGCACGTTCGTAGAGCGCGTCGATGGAGATCTCAGCGCCCGGAGTGATGATCCCGCCCAGGTACTCCCCCGCGGAGGAGACGACGTCGTAGGTGATCGCGGTGCCGAAGTCGACCACCACACAGGTGTCCTGGACCCGGGCGTAGGCGGCCACGGCGTTGACCAGGCGATCGGCCCCAACCTCCCTCGGGTTATCGATCCGGATCGGCATCCCCGTGCGCAGCGCCGGTCCCACGACCAGCATCACGTGGCCCAGGTAACGCGAGGCCATCTCCGTCCATTGCTCGGAGAGCTGGGGCACCGTGGAGGAGACGATCGAGGCCTCGATGTCCGCGAGGTGCATGCCCCGCAGCGCCAGCAGGTTGGACAGGGCCGCTCCGAGCTCGTCGAGCGTGGACTGCCGGACGGTGGCGAAGCGCCAATGCTCGGCCAGCTCGGCCGAGCCCGTCGGGAAGACCCCAAAATGGGTCTGGGTGTTACCTACATCGACGACAAGGAGCATGGGCGCATTACAGCAATGCCGGGCCGATGCGGCGCACGGCCCCGCCTGCGGGGAGGACGGCGAGCCGGTCGGCCAGCCGCTCCCCGCCAGGAAGGCTGAGCTCTGGCTCGAGCTCCAACAGGGGCACGAGCACGAAGCGCCGCTCGGCCAGGTCACGGTGAGGCAGCTCCAGACGCTCAGAGCGGTGGCGACGCCCGCCCAGCAGAAGCAGGTCGACGTCGATCACCCGCGGACCATGGCGGACACCGCCGGCGGCGCGGCCCACGTCGCGCTCAACCGCCTGGCAAACGTCGAGCAGATCCTCGGGCCCCAGCTCGGTGCCGACTCGCAGGCAGGCGTTGAAGAAGTCCGGCTGGTCAAGCACCAGGCCCACCGGCTCAGTCTCATAGACCGATGAGGAGGCCCTGACCTCCACCCCATGCCCCTCCAGCGCAGCCACCGCGGACTCGAGGTTGGTCCGCCGCTCGCCGACGTTCGAGCCCAGGCCTAGGAAGCCCTCCGTCACCCGGCAGCCTCGCGCCAAACCTCCACCGAGACCTCACCCACGGGCAACGCCAGCGGCGGCTCGGGCTTGGCCGCCTTCACCCACACCGCGCCGGCCTCATAGCGATCGAGCAGGCGCTCGGCGATGGCCGCACACAACCGCTCGAGTGTCTTGTAGGTCCGTTGCTGGGCGACCAGGTTGGCCAACTCACAGACCTGGCCGTAGTCGACGGTGTCCTCGATCCGGTCGGTGATGGTGGCATCGCACTCACCGATGTCGAGGCGTAAATCGAGCAGCAGGCGCTGGCCCACCTCCCTCTCGGCGGCGGTCACCCCCACGTGGGTATAGAGCGAGAGGCCGCTGACCTCGATGGTCACCTCGGGCTCGGTCCGCCCGTCCTCCTCGTCGTCGTCTACGTCGCCTGAATCGTCGAACTCGTCGGCGTCGTAGTCGGGCATGGGCGCTGCACCGTAGCAGCCGCGATTGCCAGCGCGTCATGGACCGGAGCGACGTCATGGACGCGGAAGATCCGCGCCCCGCGCAGGTAGGCCAGCATGTTGGTGGCAATCGTGGCGGCGATGCGATCCTCCACGGGACGCACGGTGATCTTGCCCAGGAATGACTTGCGCGAGGTGCCGATGGCCAGCGGGCGCCCCAGATCGAGAAGCTCGTCAAGTCGCCGCAGCAGTTCGAGATTGTGCTCCGTGGTCTTGCCGAACCCGATTCCAGGATCCAGGACGATTCGCTGCGGTGCGATACCGTGAGCCACGGCCAGGTTCAGGCGCTCCTCGAGGAAGGCGCGGATGTCGCTGACGACATCGTCGTAGCGGGGGTTGTGCTGCATGGTCCGCGGCTCCCCCAGCATGTGCATGAGACAGCAGTCGGCACCGCTGCTGGCCACCACATCCGCCATCGCAGGATCCCCGCGTAGAGCGGTGACGTCGTTGACCAGGCTCGCGCCGGCGGCCAGGGCCTCGGCGGCGACCCTCGCCTTGGAGGTGTCGATGGAGATCTGAGCTCGCGTTCCGGCCGCCCGGAGTCCCTCGATGACCGGGACCACACGGCGCAGCTCCTCCTCGACGGGCACGGGCCAGGCACCGGGCCGGGTGGACTCCCCGCCGATGTCGAGAATCGTTGCGCCCTCGCGCTCCAGCTCCATCCCGTGCTCGATGGCGGCACGGTGATTGAGATACAGGCCGCCGTCGGAGAACGAGTCGGGGGTCACGTTGACAATCCCCATGAGCTGGAGCTCGCCCTGCGCGGCAGCGGCCACCGGGCCGAGCCTCATCGCGGTCCCTCGTCGGGCCAGTGGCCGTGGCGATCGAAGTACTCCCTTGCCTCCTCCTCGACCTCGCGATCCCGGTTGCTCTCCACGCTCATGCGAAACATCCAGTTCACCATCCAGACGATGATGGCCACGATCAGCAACGCCACCCCGGACCCGGCCTCGAGGGCGTGGCCGCCGGCCTGCTGCGAGAGGCTGGCGTGACCGAGGACTATCAGCACGACGCCACCCGCGGCGATGACCAGCGGCAGCCATATCCGGGTGGCGGCGAGCAGCGCCCGGCCCGGGGTGAGGGGAGCGTGCTCCTTCATGTGAGCCTGACGTTACTGCCCGTCAGGCCTCATCGCGGGGCCTGATCGGTGACGCGCCGGCGCCACACATGATATACCGGCGCCTGCGTGACGCCGGTAAACGACCCCGCCTCTCTTACTCGCCGGACCCTGCTGCGCGGGGCCGCGGGCGGAGCCGCCCTGCTGGCCGGAGGCGGTTTGCCCGCCTGGGCCCGGCCCGTAGCCGGCTCCGCGGCCGGCGTGCGCCGTCCCGATTCCCTGCCCTTCCCACACCGGCCGGCTGGTCATCCCTCGATGCCGGAAATCGAGCACATCGTGGTCCTGATGATGGAGAACCACTCGTTCGACAACGTGCTCGGCATGGTCGGGCACGAGGTGCCGGGCCGCGCCGACGTTGACGGGCTGACCCGGCGCCACGGCCGGGTTACCAACGTCAACCGGGACACCGCCGGGCGGCGGGTCTACGCCCGGCGAGCGGCGTCGCCCTGCCAGCTGAACGCCGTGCCCAGCCAGGCCTGGAACGCCTCGCATACGGCCTACGCCGGTGGACGCAACAGCGGCTTCGTCAAGGCCAGCGGCGATGTCGCCATGGAGTATTGGGACCGGCACGATCTCCCCTTTACCTACTCCCTGGCTCGCCACTTCCCGATCGGCGAGCGCTACTTCTGCTCGGTCCTGGCCCAGACCTACCCGAACCGGCGCTTCTTCTTCGCCGGTACCTCATCGGGGACCGTTGACGATAAGACCGACGCGATCCAGGCCGACCCGGCCAACGGGACGATCTTCGATCGCCTCGATCAGCATGCGATCCACTGGGGGATCTACTACGAAAGCAACCCTTCGATCGACATCATCATCACCGACTTCAAGGCGGCGTGGACGCCTCGCATCAACAAGATGGACCGTTTCTACACCGACGCGGCGGCGGGCCATCTCCCCAGCTTCACCTTTCTGGACCCCAACTACGGGACCACATCAGAGGAGAATCCACAGGACATCCAGGTCGGAGAGCGCTTCGTGGCCAGCGTCGTCAACGCGCTTATGCGCGCACCCACCTGGCACCGGACGGCCCTGTTCTTGACCTACGACGAGCACGGCGGCTACTACGACCACGTGCCGCCCCCGCGGGCCATCCGCCCCGACAGCATCGCCCCGATCCATTCGCCGAACACCCCGCCACTGGCCCCCGGCACCTTTAACCGCTACGGCTTCCGGGTGCCGACGATCGTCGTCTCCCCCTGGGCCAAGCCCGGCTACGTCTCCCGGGTGGTCCAGGACCACACATCGATCACCAGCTTCGTGCGCCGCAAGTGGAACCTCCCGGCCATGACCTTCCGCGACGCCAACGCCGCGCCGATGACCGACTACTTCAACTTCAAGCACGCCGCGTTCGCCAAGCCACCCAAGCTGGCGGCGCCCCCGTCGCTCGGCCCCGGGCTGGCGGCGTGCCACGCCGCCGGGCTCACTCCCCCGCTTTAGCCCCCGTGGTGGTGCGGGTGTGAGGCGGTGAAAGGCAGCTGGGGGGTCTGAGCGAGGAGCCGTGGGTCGGGCATGCCGTTTGTGACAAATGCACCCCACCCACAGGCTGACGAGCGTCTGGACGTCGCCGCCCAGGACGCAGGGCACCGGCAGCGCGCCCAAGCGCC
>JBDTEE010000039.1:0-6218 GCA_039922645.1 Solirubrobacteraceae bacterium
CGGCCGAACATGCGGAGGAAATGAGCGCCTGACCCCGCCGACTAAGCAGGAAGTGGCGCAGAAAGCTCACGTTCACGCGCTCGTCGGTCGGCAGGTAGAAGAAGAAGCGGTTCGAGGCGATGTACGGGGTGTCCTCTGGGCGGGTCACCGTAATGCCGCCTTCCCAGGCCATGAGGTTGCTGAGCGCGAGTGCCCCTGCGCGGAACTGGAAATAGTCGAGTTTGCTGAGTTCCTCGCCTTTGATGGGCGGGTGGTGGATGAAGCCCTTGCCGAATGAGCGCACGCCAATTGTTCGGTATGCGGAGTCGACGTCGATGGTGATCGGGGTACGCGCAAAGGCGAGTACGTCACCCAACTGGGTTGTCTCGGCGGCTTCTTCTGAGATTCTACTGACGAGTGACTCGTTAAGGCTGCCTCGCAGGCGGGAGAAGTTGGCGCGGAGTTCATGTACGGTGTCCACGCGCGCGAGGAGAGCGTCGAGCTTATCCGCGATACGTTGCTGCTCGACGAGATTGGGAAGGGGTGCCTTGATTTCAAGGAGTCGTTCGACGCTTACGCGTTCGCGGCGAGCTCCAAGCCCTTTCGAATCCTTGCTTAGAGATTTCCAGAAGTCCGGCCATTGGCAGAGGAAGCCGATGTACCGACTGTCAGTGTCGACCGAAGCGGAGAAAGTGGGGAACTCG
The DNA here is from genome assembly GCA_039922645.1 of Solirubrobacteraceae bacterium. GTDB lineage: Bacteria > Actinomycetota > Thermoleophilia > Solirubrobacterales > Solirubrobacteraceae > Palsa-465. The sequence continues at coordinate 684 of JBDTEE010000039.1, forward strand.
GGAGAGAGAAAGGAGCTGTCGAACTCTTTGTTGACGAGACTGACTGCTCCTTCGAATGCCTTGAGTCTGCTGAGTACGATGCTGTTTTTGTGTAGGCGGTTCAGTTTTGCATAGCTGGTCTGGCTGCCCTGAATTTGGCCTCGCGAGAAGAGTCCTCGGCCGAATGAGTAAACTCCGGCGATTTCATAGGTGGAGTTAGGGGAAACGGGGACTTCGTCAACGTCGAGGCGGATCACGTCGCCAAGGCGGCGCTCCGGGTACTTGCTCATATGTCGCATCCCAGCTCAACCTTGATCTCGTCTAGTAGTCCAAGGATCTCTCTCTCAGTCTTGATCAATTCGTCCACGAGGTCCTCCGGAGGCCGGTGAGCCAGGTCGTTCCCCTTGTGCGGGTTCGCCAGGTCGAGGTTGTAGCCGCTGGCCTTGATGTCCTTGGCGTCCACCTTCCAGGAGCGCTCATCTGCTGCGCGTCCTTTTCGGTCCTCGCCGCCCCACCACTCGATGCAGTCGGTGAACTCCTCGTACTGCATCGGCTTGGTCTTGGTATAGCTGCGGCGGCCTGCAGGGGGCGGGATCTCGTAGAACCAGGTCTCCTTCGTTGGACCGGTCTTCTCAAAGAACAGCAAGTTCGCCGGGATCTGGGTGTACGGCGCGAAGACGCCCTGCGGAAGTCTAACGATAGTGTGCAGGTTGCACTCCTTCATCAACTTTTCCTTGATCAAGGCGGCGCTCTTGCGGGTTTCGAACAGTGAGCCGTTCGGCAGGACGATGGCGCACCGCCCACCCGGTTTGAGACGTTCGATTACCGAGTACAGGAAGAGCCAGGCGGTCTCGCTCGTTGCGTATCCCTTCGGGAACCGCTTCGCGACGGACTCTTCCTCTTCGCCACCGAACGGCGGGTTGGTGAGGATGGCATCCACACGGTACTTTGGGCTCGTCTCGTTTCGCATGCGTGTCAGTGCGTTGTCATGCACGACCCGTGGCGCGTCAACATCGTGTAGAAGTAGGTTCATCATACACAGTAGATACGGCAGGGGTTTCTTCTCGATTCCCCTGATATTATGGTGGAGTTGGCCTAGTTTGATCGAGCTGTCGGCATACACTTTGAGTGCCTCGAAAGCTGCGACAAGGAATCCTCCCGTTCCGCATGCCGGGTCCATCATGGATTCCCCGAACTTGAGGAACGACTGCTCCACCATGAATCTGATGACCGGGCGTGGAGTGTAGAATTCTCCTGCATCACCTGCTGCGTCCCGCATCTCCTTCATGATGGTCTCGTAAACATACGCCATCGTGTGGACGCTGTCATCGGCCTGGAAGTCGATGCGGTCGACGATGTTCACTAGGTCGCGCAGCAGTGTCCCGGAGAGCATTCGGTTGTTGACGTCCTGGAAGATGGCGGAGATGACGTTGCGGGGGTCATCGTCGCCACTGCCCTTCAACTCGCGCAGATACGGCAGGAGGTCGCCGTTGACGAATTCGAGGAAGCTGTCACCGGTGAAGTCCTCGTTGGCGCCCCACGTCTCCCACCGGTACGGCTTGTCGAGAGCATGCTCGTAGTCGAGGTTCTCCATCGCGCGGAACTCGTCGACCCGCTCGCTGAACGCGCGCAGGAAGAGCAGTCACGACAGCTGCGGCAGACGGTCGAGGTCCCCATTGAGACCCGCGTCCTTGCGCATGATGTCCCGGGTGGACTTGATGGCTGAGGAGATCTCAGCTCTTGTCCGGTACATTTTTTTCTCGGCCGTGCGGGCAGCTCGACGGCGAGCTGGTCCTGCTGATTCTGGCCGGTTCGAGCGGGCATGAAATCAGTGCTCCGTTCCGGATGTATCATCATGTGCGGTGCTCCAGAAGCCGCACAGCAGCTTCAGGGCAGATGGGAGGTCGCTCGCGGTTTCGGTTAGGCCGTCGGCGAGCTCGGGGTATTCCTTCTGCCATCGTGGTGGCGGGTCGGGGATAGCGATAGGGAATGGGTGCGTGTCGCGGATGGTGAAGACGTGGCGTACCACGTCCACCAGGTCCTTGTCCGGCTTCAGCCCGTCCTCTATGAGCAGGACGAGGTCGACCAGATCTTTGATCCGGGTGTTGGGCCGGTCCCCGTAGTCACGGGTCAGCGCGTGGAGTTTCTCCGCGAAGTGCTGCCGCCGCTCTACAGCTTCGATTGACCGGGCCGGGATGTCGGCGAATCTCAAGGAGCCGGGAAGTTCCAGCTGCTCGGTGGCTGCCAGCTCTTCCCCGCGTGCCGCGACATCCAGCCGGACACTGGCGAACACCTTGCCCGCGAGCCATGCCTCGACCGAGAAGCGCCAAGCCCCCCGGCCCCTTCTGTCCACGGCCAGGGCGACCGGCTCCTTCACCCGGAACGAGAACCAGTCGCCGTCCGGATCCTCGGTGAGCGCGTCGATGAGCAGCTCGCGTACGGCCAGGCCATCGGCGGCGCCACTCGTGACCGCGAGGTCGAGGTCCTTGGTCGCCCTCGCCCGTCCCCCCAGCCTAAATTCCAGAGCCGTCCCGCCCTTGAGGATCCACTGGGTTCCGTTATTCACAGATAGCCATACGGCGAGACGGTCGAACACCACCCGGCGGCGTAGCCTGCCGAGATCGCCGCCGGTGTTGTCTGACTCCTGCTTGAGCCGGGTTTCCAGCGCGCGACGCAGGGCGGTCGCATCGGTGTACCGCGTCACCCCGCCTCCGTTCTTAGGGCCCGTTCCACAGTGAGTTCAGCCTGTGGACCCAGCTGCTGTGCCGCGTGCAGCAGGCGTCGGCGGCTGGCTACCCCCCGGCTGAGAAGCTCTGCGATCGCCGAGTCGAGGACGTCCTGGTCCGCCCCTGATGCGGCCGTCTCGACGGCAGCTCGCAGCGGAGTGGTGACGCGGAAGCCTTCGTGTTGCTCGACGTCCGCCTCTGCCAGTTCGCAGCGATGCAGTACCACAGTGCTGTCTTTCTGCCGGAAGCTGGCTGGCACCGTCAGATGGATCTCCGCGGGATTTGCGATGCCGAGGTCGTGAACCGCGAGTGCGCTGGTGTGGGAGACGACCGCGCGCCCACGGCTCCACAGCGACCAGCGCACGAAGTGATCCGTGTCCTGGCTGGGGAGGTCCAGATACTCCCAGAAGCGGTAGACGCCACGGTCGATCTGTGTCCAGTTGCCCCGTTGCTTATGGAACTGTTGGGCCTGGTAGGAATAGCCGGCCTGGCGGGCCTGGGCGGCGGTGAAGTAGCCGCGCTGGCGGCTGGCGACATGCCAGAGCCGGTCCCGTGGGCCTCGCTCGGTGAGCACGGCGACACCCTACCAGTGAATGTCCTCATACTGAGCTTTAGTTTCACGCGCGGCCGGTGCATGGAACTAAAGCTCAGCTGTAGCTACCCTACGTCGAACAGGTGTCTTCCGAGATTGTCGATCGCTCCGTGTAAGGCGTCCCGCCCGCCGAACAGGCCGCCAAGCTCGATCACGTTTCCCATCTCGGTGAAGGGCGGCACGTGCAGCGCCCGCGCGCTCAACTCCTCCGCCCCGTGTTCGGTGAACTTGTCGAGCAGGGCGTCGAGCACGACCCGGGCCTGTGAGCCGAAGCTCTCCAGAAACTGTTGGTGCTCACGCCGCACGCGCAGCGCCCGCTCGGCGCGAGAAACCAGGGGGAGCCCCCAGGCCGCGTTGATCAGCAGATCGAGGGGGTCAGCCTCGGAGTGGCCGAGCTTAGCCATCAGGTCCTCAGGTTCGATGGCCCAGCTCTGGAGCTCCTCGCGCAGGGCCGCCCGGCTCCGCGCCACCGCCCACTGGGTCCGCAGATCAGTGGGCGAGAGATTCATGGACAGCACCCGGTCGCGCACGAACTCGTGGTACTCCACAAGCCTTAGCGTCCGGCCGTCCGACTCCAACTGGTAATGCACATCGTTCCAGACGTACACCTCCACTCCGTCGACGTAGATACGCTTGCCGTGGGCCATGATCTGATCGGCGGTGTCGTCGTCCTCCGTGCTCAGCACCGGCGAGCGAGCAGGTCCGTCCGGGAGTGGGCCTTCGTCCTGTGTTTCGTATTCCGCCTCCGCCTCCGCGACCTGCTCAGCGTCGTCCTCCTCAGCCTGCTCCTCGCTGGCGACCCGGTTACCCTCCTCGTCGACTTCGTCATCAATGACCCGCAGTGGTGGTCCGTCGAAAGCGGGGTCGTTGAAGAGTCTGGTGGCCTCGACGAAGTCAATGATGTCGAAAGAGCCCTTATGGGCTTCCAGGCAGAGTCGGGTTCCACGTCCGATGATCTGCTTGAAGAGCGGCATCGAGCCGATGCGCCGGAAGAGGACGATGTTCTTGACTGAGGGCAGGTCAATGCCGGTGGTGAGGAGCTGGCTCGTCGTCACGATCACGGGCTCATTTGAGTCGATCTTACTGAACTCGTCGAGCAGGGCCTTGCCCGCATCCCCGTCCGCGTCGGTGATGCGCCAGACATAGTTCTCGTACTGGGCGACCATGTCGAGGTTGGCGTTGATCAGCGCGACCCGCATCCTGTTTGCGTGATCGTTGTTCTCGCAGAAGACGATGGTCTTGCCCATGCGATCGGTGTCGTGCAGATATTGCGTCAGGTAGCGGGCAGCTGCTTCGGTGCGGTTCAGCACCGCGAGTACCCTCTCGTACTGCTTCGGCGTGTACAGCTTATCCGGGATCACGTCTCCGGCTACATCACGCTGCCCCTCCGACGGGCGGAAGCCCGTCATGTCGATGTTCAGGCGTACCCGGCGCACCCGATAGGGCGCGAGGAACCCGTCGTCGATCCCCTCCCGGAGCGAGTATTCGTACACTGGATTGCCGAAGTAACCAAAGTGTCGACATTGTCCCTGTGGATCGGTGTGGCCGTGAGCCCGATCTGTACGGCTTCGTCGAAGTGCTCCAAGATGTGACGCCACTGGGAGGACGAGCTGGCGCTGCCCCGGTGGCACTCATCGACGATGATCAGGTCGAAGTAGTCCTTCTCGTACTGGCTGAAGAGCGCCTGCTCATCGCCCCGATCGAGGGATTGGTAGAGTGCGAAATACACCTCGCGGCTCCGTTGGGCGTGGCCTTTCGAAATCTTGTGGACGACGTCTTTAAAGGCGGGGACGAAATAGTCGTCTTTGGGTTGGTCGATCAGGATGTTGCGGTCGACGAGATAGAGCACCCGGGGCATGCGGCCCGCCGTCCAGCCTGACTTCCTGAGCTTCGCCACCAGCTGGAGGGCCACCATGGTCTTGCCCGTGCCGGTCGCGAGGGTCAGCAGGATTCGGCGCTGCCCGCGGGCGATGGCCCGCAAGGCGCGGTTGACCGCGATGCGCTGGTAGTAGCGCGGGCGCTTGCGCTCCAGGCTGTAGTCGCGCAGCGACGAGTCGAAGGGAGCGAGAAGCATCTCCTTCTCCAACTGCGACTCGACGCCTTCGCTTTGACAGAACCGCTCCCACAGCTCATCTGGGGAAGGGAAATCGGGGCGTTGGCAGATCGCTCCGCCGATCTCGATCTCCCAGATCTCGTGCCCGTTGGTCGCGTACGCCACGGGGACTTCGAGCTGTTGGG
>JBDTEE010000040.1:0-3539 GCA_039922645.1 Solirubrobacteraceae bacterium
GGTGGGGTGACGATGATCGGGCTCCACATCATCTTGTTGCCAAAACTCGCCCGGTAGTGCTCGATGTAGACCTCGGAGGTCGTGACCAGCGCGGCGAACGCGGTCATTCCCGACAGCGAACGCTCAAAGCGCCCGTGCTCGACGTTGGAAACCCAGCGGTCGATGCGGTGCTCAGAGCGGCGCTTGCCGGCGCGGGTGGGTCGCATCCTTATTCCCCGGGCATGAATTCGCGGGCCTTCTCGCGCAGCGACTCGACCGCGCCCGCCATCCCGCTCTCGGGATCCTTGGCGACCGACTCGGCGAACCCCTTGGCCTGCGCAAAGGTGATGTGGGGGGGCAGCGGCGCCTCGTTGGGATCGGTCAGCGCGCTGATGATCACCGGCCGGTCGGCGCTGAGCGCGGTCCGCCACGCGTCCTCGATCTCGGCTGCCTGGGTGACCTTGATCCCCTTCAGTCCGATCAGCTCGGCCCAGGCGGCGTAATCGACGTAGGGGATCTCCTGGGAGGCCTTGAACTGCGGGTCACCCTCCATCACCCGCTGCTCCCAGGTGACCTGGTTGAGATCCTCGTTGACGAGCACCAGCACCACCATCCGAGGGTCGGCCCAGGACTTGTAGTACTTGGCGGCGGTCAGCATCTCGGCCATCCCGCCCATCTGCATCGCCCCGTCGCCGACCATCGCGATCGCCACCCGATCGGGATAGGCGAACTTCGCGGCGATCGCGTATGGAACCCCGGGGACCATCGTGGCCAGGTTGCCCGACAGCATCGCCTTCATCCCGCGACGGATCCGGATCTGCCGCGCGTACCAGTTGGCCGCCGAGCCCGAGTCCGAAGAGAGGATCGCGTTGTCGGGCAGCTGACGCGAGAGCGAGGAGAACAGTCCCTGGGGCCGGATCCGGCCGTTGCGATCCGCGGGCTGGCCATGATCGTCCATCAGTCGCCACCAGTCAGCGACCTTTGACTTGATCTCCTCCTGCCAGGAGCGGTCTTCCTTGCGGTGCAGCAGCGGCAAGAGCTCCTTGAGCGATTCCTTGCTGTCGCCCTCCAGGGCGAGGTCCATCGGGTAGCGGATGCTCAGCATCCGGCCCATCAGATCGATCTGGATCGCCTTGACCTGACCGGTCTTGGGCAAAAACTCCGAGTAGGGAAAGCTCGAGCCGACCATCAGCAGCGTGTCGGCGCCCTGCATCATGTCCCAGCTCGGCTTGGTGCCCAACAGACCAATGCTGCCGGTGCAGTACGGGATGTCGTCAGGCACCGCGGCCTTGCCGAGCAGGGCCTTGGCGATCCCGGCGCCGAGCGTGTCGGCCACCGCGATCACCTCGTCGGTGGCGTGCAGCGCCCCCTGGCCGACCAGCATCGCCACCTTCTCTCCGGCGTTGAGGATGTCGGCGGCCTGCTGCAGCTGCGACTGCTGGGGGATCCGCCGGCCGGGCCAGTAGCCGATGCCGGTGTGCACGGTATGGGTGGCGTGCGGCTGCTCGGGAACCGCCTCCATGTCCTGCACGTCGGCGGGCACGATCACGCACGTCACGGTCTGTTCGGCCTGGGCGATTCGCATCGCCCGGTCGGTCAGGTGGCGGATCGTCGACGGGACGTTGGCCTGCTCGCAGAACGACGAGGCGACGTCGCTGTAGAGCTGCAGCAGCTTGACCTCCTGCTGGAAGTCGCCGCCGATCGCGCGAGCGAATGTCTGGCCGACGATCGCCACCACCGGCCGGTGATCGAGCTTGGCGTCGTAGAGCCCGTTGAGCAGATGGATCGCCCCCGGCCCCGAGGTGGCCATGCAGACGCCGACCCTGCCGGTGAACTTGGCGTGCCCGCAGGCCATGAACGACGCCATCTCCTCATGGCGAGTCTGCACAAAACGCAGCTTGTCCTGATGGCGACGCAGCGCGCCGAGAATCCCGTTGATCCCGTCCCCCGGGAAACCGTAGATCGTGTCCACGTCCCACTCGATCAGTCGCTCACAGAGGTTGTCTGCCGCGGTCTTCTTGCTCATGTCATGCCTCTCGTAGTCGCTCTCATCAAAGATTTGCTCCCCACCTATGCGGCGTAGGCCTCGGCGTCGGCCCGCTTGAGCTCCAGGCCCATGCCGGGCCGGTTCAGATCGGGCCACAGCGCGCCGTCGCGCAGCTCGGGAAGGCCGTCGAACAGCCGTCGCTCGATCCGCACGTGGTCATGGAAGTACTCCAGGTGGCGCACCTGTTGGAGTGCGGTTGCGGCGTGGACGTGGATCGCCGGCCCGCAGTGCAGCGACATCGGCAGGTTGTGCGCGCGGCAGATCGCCCCGGCGCGCAGCAGCTCGGTGACGCCGCCGCAGCGCGTGACGTCAGCTTGCAGCACGTCGACTGCGCCTGCCGAGACCATCCGCTCGAAGTAGACCGCGTCGTAGCCATATTCACCCGCGGCGACGTCCATGCCGGCCGGCGCCCGGTCGCGCACCAGGGCCAGCCCGGCGAGATCGTCGGAGCTGACCGGCTCCTCGAACCAGCTGACTCCGGCCTGCTCGCGGAACGTGTGGGCGAGCGCGATCGCCTGCTTGGCGCTATAGGCACCGTTGGCGTCGACGAACAGCTCCGTGTCGGCGCCGATCGCCTCCCGTGCGACGCGTACGCGCTCGGGGTCATCAGCGGGGTGGCTGCCGACCTTCATCTTGACCCGCGGGATACCGTCGTCGACCCAGCCGGCGAGCTGCTCGGCCAGCCGCTGGTTGGAGTACGCGGTGAAGCCCCCCGAGCCGTACACCGGCACATGGTCGAGCCCGCCGCCCAGCACGCGGACCAGCGGAGCTCCGAGCAGCCGCGCGTGCAGATCCCACAGGGCGAGGTCCACCGCGGAGATCGCCATCGAGGTGATCCCGGGCCGCCCCAGGTTGCGCGTCGCGTGAACCATCGCGGCCCACGCGCCGCGCGGCGCGCACGAATCTCGGCCCTCGACAACCCCGGCGAGCTTTGACTCGATCAGCTTCGCCGTCGACACGTCGGCGTAGGTGTAGCCCAAGCCGCTGAGTCCCGCCGCGTGGGCGTGGACGACCGCGATCGTGGTCGAATCCCACGCCAGCGTGCCGTCGGCCTCCGGCGCGTCGGTCGGGATCGTGTAGGCGCCGACCTCGATCCGGTCGATCGGTGGGGACACGCTATTCACCGGGCTCGAGCCCCCAGCTGCTGGCGAACGATTCTCCCGGCGCCAGGGTGCGCAGGCCGTCCCCAGTCTGAAACGCGTTCGGTGCACAGGTCATCGGCTCGACGCCCAAACCGCGCCGGCGCCGATCGGCCTCCGGCAGCGAGTCGCCCGTGAACGCCATCACGTACCCGCAGTTCTCGTCCAGCCACAGAGCCACCCGGGGCTTTCCGGTCGGTCCGTGCAGCGTGACGCGGGCGCGTCCGTCCAGGTCGCGGATCAGGTCGGTGTAGCCGGTGTCAAGCTGCGCGTCGCCGATCGGGCGCGGCTCGCGGAAGTCATACGGGGTTCCGTCGACCGGCTCGACGTCCGTCGGGATGCCCCGCTCGTCGCTGGGCAGCCAGCGGTTCGCT
>JBDTEE010000041.1:0-5883 GCA_039922645.1 Solirubrobacteraceae bacterium
ACACGGTGATCGCCGACTCGGGGGATCACGCCTCGATCCTCGACGGCTGCATCCTATCCCGCGCCAAGCTCCGTCCATTCCGGCACAATCGGCTGGAGCGCCTGGAGTACGCGCTGCAGAAGGCCGCCGGCGACGGTGGCGGCGTGTTGGTCGTGGTCGACGGCGTGTTCTCCATGGAGGGCGATGTCGCGCCATTGCCGGAGATCGTCGAGCTCTGCCGCCGCTACGGCGCCCGCCTGATGGTCGATGAGGCCCACGCTCTGGGTGTCCTCGGGGCGCGCGGCGCCGGCACCTCGGAGCTGTTCGGCATCGAGGACCAGGTCGATCTCCGTATGGCCACCTTTTCCAAGTCTCTGGCCTCCTGCGGAGGCGTAATCGCCGGCCCGGCCGACGTCATCGAATTTCTACGCATCCAGTCGCGCCCGTTCATGTTCACCGCCGCCGCGGTGCCGGCTGCCGTCGGCGCGCCCCTGGCCGCGGTCCGAATCTGCCGCTCGGACGAGGGCCCGCAGTTGTTCGCCCGGGCGCTTGATAACGCGCGTTACCTGCACACGGGGCTCGCCCAGTTGGGTTTCAAGGTAGTTGAGCCCACTCGGCTCGCTGACGGGACGGAGATCGTGACGACGGTGGTCCCTGTGGTGGTGGGCGATGACTGGAAGGCAGTCTTCCTCTGGAAGGCCCTCTACGACGCGGGGGTGTTCGTCAACGTCGCCCTGCACCCAGCCGTCCCGCCGGCTGGTGCGCTCCTGCGTACCAGCGTGATGGCCACCCACGATCGCCAGACGCTAGACCAGGCGTTGGAGATCTTCGCCCGGGTCAAGCGCGACTTCGAGACTGAGCACGGCCCGCTGCCGACTGGTCAGTCCGAGCGCGCGGCCTAGTCTCGCCGACTCGCCTTACGACCGCCGGTCGAGGTCCCATGTCTCATCCAGGACCGCACGCCACATCGGCGTACGAACCGCCAAACACTTGTCCGCGGATGCACAAACGCCTGGCGAGATAAAAAATGCGCTCTGTGCGTATCCAAGGCCACTTGTGACGTTGCTGTGACCGGTTCGTTGGACTAGGTTTGAACAGGTCGCACGGGGATGGTCGATCGAGCGGTTTGAGAGAGAAAGCAACGGGCGGGGCGACCAGTCTCGGAGGCTCATTGGAGTCGCGGGGCTCCAACTCCATAAATGCAGAAACGGCCGATGGCTCGCGGGCTTTGAGGGACCGCTGGTCCGGCCGGCAATCATCAACGTCCGCTTACAGAGCGGAACGATCAAGAGCGGAGTGAGAGATCTACATGACGCAGCAGATCGCGAGCAGCACCCCTGGGCCACAGCGCCTCCGGGCGCTCGAACGCGCAAACGAGATCCGGCTCGCGCGCGCCTGTCTCAAGCGACGGATCGCGCTGGGCGAGGTATCCGCCGCGGAAGTGCTCATCGACTGCCCGGAGGAGGCGAGCAGCTGGCCGGTGGGCGATCTGCTCACCAGCCAGCGTCGATGGGGCAGCACAAGATGCCGCAAGTTCCTGGCCCACAACCAGATTGTCGAGACCAAGCCAATCGGGAAGCTGACCGAGCGTCAGCGCGGTTTGCTGGTCGCGGCATTGCCGGAACGCATCGGGACGCCGCTGACCCCGCTCGACCCGCCGCTGGCACGCGAGCGAGAGCTGGCCTTCGCCTGAGCAGGACGATTGGCCCGGGGCCGGCGGGTCCCGGGCCAATCGTCCCCTAACGGTCAGAGATGAAGGCCGACCGGGACCGGGCTGGCGCCGGCAAAGAGGAAGAACCAGATCACGAAGACCGCCATCGTCAGCCCGGCGCTGATGACCAGTACGGCCTCAAGGACCACGTGGCCGGGGTCGCTCTGTCCCCGCGCGACGCAGTTGGCGCGGTAGACGTCGCTCAGCTTGGCCAGAACCGAGGCCAGCACCATGATCTGTAGGACAACCCCGACGAACATGGCTCCGATGGCCGTGCCGATCGACTCGGTGGCTCCCTGAATCTGCGATCCCACCCAGAGCCAGAGCAGTGGCGTGCCGACCCACAGCCCGAGGCTGCCGATGAACATGATCAGAGTGAGGAGAACGGCTCCGGCGCTGTTTCTCAGCCACAGGCGCATCGGTTCACCGTCTCCGCGGTGTCAGTGACGGGTCGCGGTGGCGCCGCGACCCCCGGCTAACGGACAGCCCGAGGAAAGTTTGACTTGCCACCAGCCCATCAGCATCCCGATAAGACCCAGGCGGGGGCGAACCTGCCAGACACCACAGCCCGGCTCCCCGAGCTCGGCGCGGGAGATCCGAGCGAAGCGATACGCAGCCGGGTCGATCAGCATGCGCTCGAGCGCGCGCCGCTTCTCTTCCCGCTCGTCGGCCCGGCCGGCAATGAGGGCCCGTGAGTCGTGCAGGCGTTCCGCGAGCTCGTCGCGGACCCGCTCGAGCTCGGCGAGGCCAAGCACCCGCGGCGAGGCGACGACGGCGGCCGGCTGAGGTAGCCCGCCCATCGGAAACGCGGTCACGAAGGCATCAGCCAGATCGCGCTCAAGGCGAGCGATCTGCCCACGCATGGAGCGCCGGGCGGCCCGTTCGTCGGGCTCGGCAGTCCGAGCCCGCAGCCAGCTTGGACCCGCCGGAAGCGGCATCTGGGTAGCGGTGTGCGCATAACTGCCTCCCATTGATTTCACAGTATCAACTGGCCGGGGCGGCGAGAGTCACTTCAACAGCTCTGCACACATCCACAGTGCCTCCTCGACGTGGATGTCGGGCACCCCGTCGACAGCCACGGCAAAGAGCGCCACACGCTCGGTCTTCCCAGTCACCCGGTGCGCCCGATCGAGCTCCCCGAACAGCAATCCGTAAACCGTGTTCGCGTCGGCCACCACGAGCATCCCCGGCTCCGGGTAGACGCCCAGCGCCTCTAAGCGCTGGCGGTCGTGCTCCGAGGCGGTCCGGATCCCCAGGCCACCAACGTCGACGTGATCGGCGTCCAGCCCCCACACCGGAACCCCGGTCTCGATCAGCGCGATCAGGCAGGCGTCAGTGATCAGGTCAACGGAGCGAAAGCCGCCGTGCAACAGCCGTTCCAGCGCCGCGCCTTCGCTGGGAATCCGCCGCACGTCCGGGTCAAGCCCGATCTGGCGGAAGAAGGCCCGGTAGGCCTGCGGGACGGGCTTCGTCCGCATGGCCACGACGCTCGCCCCGCGGTAGCGACTGGACAGATCGCGCAGCCGGGCCACGAGGGCCCGCGGGCTCGGGCTCAGGGCGGCCGTGGCGGTGATCCAGCGCAGCCGCAAGCCCGGGAACTCATCGCGCACCGTGTCCTGAACGGAGCCCTCGGCGGGGCTGAGCGGGAAGTCGTCGCTCACCCGGCGCGACCGCTCGCGGTGATCAGCGCTTGAATCCGGGGCGCCAGGACCTGCGCCGATTGCCAGCGAGTGCCGATCAGGCGGTCCCGGACGATTCCACCCCGCTGCGCGAGCTCAGCCATCGGGCAGACCGCCACCCCGTAGAGCGCGCCCACCGATCCGTCGAGGTCGTAGGCCACGGGAATCGTCCAGTGGTGCGAGCGGATCAGAGCGTCGGTCGTCGGCCGGTCGGCGTTGATCGCCACGGCGGCGAACTGAACTCCGGAGCGAGAAAAGCGGGCAGCCAGGCGCTGAAGCGCGTCTACCTGGTGCTCGCATTGACCCGAGCCGGTGACAAAGAACGACAGCACGAGCGGGCCTCGCTGGGCCAGCAGGCAGATGTTCAAGGCTCTCGGGTCGTGCCGGGCCAAGGTACAGGGAGGGGCAAGGTTGGCGTCACCAACCAGATTGGAATTAGCGAGGGGCGCGGCGAAGTAGTGCAGCCGCTGGCCGGGGGGCACCCCCGTGGTACCCACCCCGTGGGTGGCGAACTGGTACACGGAGACGACGACGACCAGGAAGAGGCCGAAGATGCCGATTATCCAGCGGTACCGGCGAGGATCGACCGAGGAGGCGCTGGCCAATGTCACCGACGAGGGACGCCGGGTCGACCGGGCCCGCTCGGGGTCGAGCCGACCGAGGAGGTCCGGGCGATCCTCTCCCGCAGCGGAGTGGTCTGGGCGGTCGGGGTCCTCGGGACCCGGGCCTGAGCTCACGCCACTCGAGGCCGGCGGCGTCGCCGCAGGGCCACTCCGGCGCCGGCGGCCAGAGACCGGACACCGACCAGTGCGTCGTCGCGCTCAGCTAGCGCGAGCACAGCGGGCAACACCAGGAGGACGCCGCCCAGGGAGACCGACAGGTCGACCAGGGTGACGAACCCGAAGTCGCGCAGCATGGTGATGTTGGAGAAGACCAGGACACCGAAGCCGAAGATGGCCGTCACCCCGGAGGCCAGCACCGCGGTTCCGGTTGAGCGGTAGGTCCGGATGAGGGCGACACTCAGGTCATGGCCGGCTTCGCGCTCCTGTCGGAAGCGCTCGGCCAGAAGCACGCTGAACTCGGTCGAGATGGCGATGACCAGCGTGCCCAGGGTGGCCGACATCGGGTTCAGCGGTATCCCGATCAGGAACAGGATGAGGGCCGACCATCCGGTGGCCAGGGCGATCGGGATCATCGGCACCAATGCGCGGCGCAGGTCGCGGAAGACCACGGCGAGCACCGCTCCGACGGCAAGGAGGCCGGCCAGCAGGGTCAGCAGCCGGCGTGAGGAGGAGGAGAGAGCGGCGTTGGCCTGGGCGGCCAGGACGGGAAGACCGGTGAGCTGGGCATTCACGCCCCTTGGCGGATGCAGGTGCGAGGACATGTAGTCGAGCACCTGCTGCTGTCGGGCCAGCGGCATCAATCGAATCCCGAAGGCCAGAGTCGCGTGCCGGTGATCCTGGGTGATGACGGCCTGGGAGAAGTAGCCGGGTACCGCGGCCAGCAGCGAATCGATCTGGGCCTGGGTCAGGTGCGGCGTCTGATTGGCGGCCTGACTGCCGGTCGAGAACAGATCGGGCAGCGAGAGCGCGGGGCATAGCGTGGAGTAGGCGCAGCCCCGAGTCTCCAAGTAGCCGTAGTGGCTCAGCAGCTGGTTCTCGTAGCGGATCATCCAGCCGACCGTCGTCGGGCTGGCCACGTTGGGACCGTTCACGGTCACGTCGATCTCGCCCGAGACGCCCGTGACGCGCTCCAGCGTGCGCAGGTTGTGCAAAGCGGGCATGCCCGCCGGGACGAGCTTGGTGACGTCGGATTGCACCCCGGTCTGCGTGTCGGCCACCCAGCCCAGCACGGCAAGCACGGCGGCGAGAACCAGGACGCGTCCCGGTTGGCGCAGGACGCCGCCGATGAGCCCTCCATCCCCGGGCCCCGAAGGGCGCGGAGACCTAGAACGCGGCGCCGGTCCGCGCAGCGGAGCGCGGCGTGATCCCCGGCGCAGCGGGGCGCTCATCGCGCGGGCGGCCAAGACGAGAATGTCCCGCGCCCCACGGGCCGCCGTGGTGATCGACCGGGCCACGCTGCGGCTCGGCCCCGACAGCGAACCGCCGAGCGAGCGCCCCACCCCGCCCAGGAGATCGCTCGCCCCCCGCAGCGAGGCGCCAACCACCCCAAGGTCGCGCTCGGCCAGGACCAGTGCGGCCGCCCCCGCGCTCAGGGCGCAGACCAGGGCAACGGCGATCCCGGCCACCAGCACGAGGCCAAAGCCCTGGACCATGGGAACGGGCGAGAGCAGGAGGACCAGAAAGCCGGTGGCGGTGGCCAGGGCCGCGGTGGCGATCGTCGGCGCGGCGCGTCCTGCCGCCTCGGCCACCGCTCGTTGCGCGCTGATCGGCCGGCCGGTCCCGTCATCGGCCCGCCGCGCCTCCTCGGCGCGAGCCTGGAACTGGATCCCGTAGTCGACGGCCAGTCCGATCAGGATCGGCAGCACCGCGATCGACGCCATCGTCAGCGCGG
>JBDTEE010000042.1:0-4609 GCA_039922645.1 Solirubrobacteraceae bacterium
CCGGATCGTCAGACTTGGCGATCGCCTCGACCGGGTAGATCTCGCGCGACGGCAGCACCAGCGACTCGGGGCAGTCGTCCTCGACGCGACGGCGCAGGTCCTCGACTCTGAGCCGATCGCCGGACAGGCCGCGGAGCTCGTCGTACTCGCCGTCCACGACGAGGCTGACGACATTCGCCAGTGCGCGGTACATCGGCTCGGGCATCAACTCGAGCGATTTGGCGACCTCTCCCCGTCGGCCCAACTCGTGGCTCGGCGTCAGGTCGAGCCGGCTGTAGAAGTAGTCCTCGCACGCCGCGCGCGCCTGGCGGCGGATGCCCTTGGACAGCCCCGCGGTGCCGAGCGCAAAGACCGCAGCAGCGATCGCTTCCTCGAGCGTTCCGTGGCGGCGCGTCAGCTGCGCGGTGATCGCGCGACCGTGCTCCGTGTCACGCGCCACCGATGAGCCATCCAACAGAATCGAAGGAGCGTCGTGGCGGCTGTAGCCCGCGCAGGCCCGCACCGCAGAATGAAGGACGATGAGGTGGTCGCCCATTACGCCCGCGCGGAGGATGGATCGCCGGGCGTCATCCGGATCGGCCAGCTCGCCGAACGCGTGGTAGTAGCGCTGCCATAACCCTGCATCCTACGAACCAGAGAACGAACCCCACCGCGTCTGAACGAGGACTCAAAAGCCACAGCGCCGCAACGGGACGGGTGAGTGCAGCCATTCGACGAAGCGAGCACTCTCGGTTTCGGGACGGATGCGGGCATCCCGAGCCACCGGCGAGCGGGCAGGTCACGGCCACCGCCGCCGCAATCGTTATTCGCTGATCCTCACCATCTCCAGCCGACCGAGGAAGCCTGCTGCGGCATTAGACGACTCGGTCTGAGTCTCGCCGAAGGATCGCCTGCTCGCGGTTCCGGTCCTGCTCGTGCTGCTCGCCCGAAGCATCGACGCTGCACGCAAATCGACCTGGCTTGCGCGTCGGCGCCGGACCGCGTTCACCGAGGAGCTGCTGAGCCACGTGCTGCTCGGCGTTCAGCCCCACGAGAACCGCGGGACGCCACAGCCGCCCTACGACTCGCGCACCTGGCAAGTCGCGGAGATCCAGATGAAGGCGGTTCGGTCTGGCCGCTACCGCGACATCGACGTACTCGGCATGGTCGAGGTGCCCGACTCGGGCCCGGGCAAGCGTTTACGGTCGTCAGTCGAGCGTGATGACGACCTTGCCGTTGGCGCGGCCCTGCTCGACGTACGCCAGCGCCTTGAGGGGCCGGTCGAACGGGAATGTCTTGTCGATGACCGGGCCGAGGTGGCCGGCGTCGTAGAGGGCGGCCAGCTCATGCAGCTGGGCGCCGTTGGCCTGCATGAACAGGAACGAGTAGCTCACGCCCCGCTTCTGGGCCTGCTTGCGGACCTTTCGGCTCAGCAGCCTCATCACGACGCTGATGAACTTTGGCGCCCCGAGCTGCTTGGCGAACCCGGGGTCGGGCGGCCCAGTCACACTGATCGCCTGTCCGCCGGGCTTGAGGACCGTGAGGGACTTCTCGAGGTTCTCGCCACCGAGCGAGTCCAGCACGACGTCGTAGCCGGAGAGGACTTCGGCGAAGTCCTCCTTCTTGTAGTCCACGACGACGTCGGCGCCGAGGCTGCGCACCAGCTCCGCCTTCTCGCCTACCTGGAAGTCGCGTACGGCGGCGCCGCGGAGACCGTCGTTGCCGTACCGCTCGACGACGAATGCCTTCACGATCGTTCTCCTAGGCGGGAGCTTGCCGGCCTTTCGCAGGGCCAGGAAGTACGCCAACGCCTCGGCGCCGCGCGGACGACGTGCGGAGGCCCGATCCCCCGCCTGGAGGGGTGTGCGGCGGCGCGGGAGCTCTCATAGGAACTCGAGAGCCCGCTTGACGAAGTCCTCGTGGAACTGGAACACCCCGGCGTGCCCGGCGTCGGGATAGAGCACAAGCTGGCTGTTGGGGAGTCGTCGATCGAGGTCGACGGTGTTCTTGGAGGGCACCATCTTGTCGCTCTCACCGTTCATGACGAGCACCGGCTGGTGGATGCCCGCGAGGTTCGCAGGCTTCTACTGACCCCATCGGTGGATGGCCTTCAGCTGGGCGCGGAATGAACGCACGGAGATGGCCTTGTCGCGATCGCTCGTACGTTCCTCCAAACGTGCCAGGAACTCCTTCCCGGCTCGGCGCCCTTAAGCGCTGAGGCTAAAGGCTGCGCTGCTGCCTCTCGACCAAAGGGAGGCGAGCGAGCTTCCGGGCCTGGTGCTAGTTCGCGTGGTCGGATGCTTGCTAAGCAGCGGCGAGCTGGCTGGCGTGGGGGCAACGTCTAGGGCCGGTCGCGCCGGGTGTGTACGATCGCGGGGACGCCGGTGGCGGGCGCCGGTTGAGCAGATGGGGAGGTCGTAGCTGGGATGGCCGTTCGAGGCAGCGATGTCAGGGCGACTGGCGCGTCCGGTGACCCGCGGCTGTGGTTGGGCGACTCCGAGATGGCCCGGATGGTGCTGGCGTTCGATTGGTCACGGACCTCGGCGGGGCCGATCGCTTCGTGGTCGTCCAGTCTCAGGTCGGCCGTGTCGATGTGTTTGCGCTCGCGATTTCAGATGGCGGTCTATTGGGGAGCGGACCTCAACTTCGTCTACAACGATGCGGAGCGAGAGGTGCTCGGCGACCTCCATCCCGGCGCCCTCGGACTTCCGGCGCGCGAGCTGATGCGCGATTCCTGGGACGTCGTTGGACCGCAGCTGCAGGGGGTGATGAGCGGGGGCGAGACCACCATGTCACGCGATGAGCCGCTGCGGTTCGATCGGCGGGGTCGGCCTGAAGTCGTCTACTTCACCTGGTCATACAGCCCGCTTCCCGATGACGACGGCCGCATCGGCGGTGTGCTCCTGGTCAGCCAGGACACAACGTCGCGAGTGCTTGCGGAGCGTCGTATCGAAGCGTTGAGAGATTCCGCGGCTGGGTCGATGGACGCGTTCAACTCGGGCGAGGCCTGCGAGCTCGCCACTCGATCGGTGACGAGCGGGCCAGACGTTCCGTTTGCGCTGATCTATCTGCTCGACGCGGATGGCTCTCGCGCGATCTGCGCGGCGACGAGCGTGCAGGAGGGGATGCGTCCGACGCTCCCGGCCGTGGTCGAGCTCGACCGTCCCGAGGATGAGGTGGCGGCGATATTCGGTGCCATGCTGAACGGCCGGAGCGAGGTCCGGCTCACCAATGCGGATCGCTTCGTTGCGACTGATCACCGAGGGGGCGCGCTACCGCGCCAGGCATTCGTTGCTGCTATCGGTCGGGGAACCAACGAACGGGTCGACGGCTTCATGATCGCGGGCGTCCGCGACGATGTCGTCCTCGACGACTCTTACCGGGGCTTCCTGGAGATGGCGGCGCTCGGCGTCGGTCGCAGCGTTGCGGCGGCCCGAGCACGCGAGGCAGAACGCCATCGAGCCGAGTCGATCGCCGGGCTGGACCGGGCGAAAACTTCCCTCTTCAGTAATGCCTCCCACGAGCTCCGGACCCCGCTGGCGCTGATCATCGGACATCTCGAAGCGCTCCTTGACGATCCGGCTGTGATCTCTGTGGCGCGTGCGTCGCTCAGCGTGGCGCACCGCAGCGCGCTGCGGATGCTGAAGCTCGTCAATGCACTGCTCGACTTCTCACGGATCGAGGCGGGGGAGCAGATCGCCGTCATCCAAGCGACCGACATCGCCCGGCTCACGCGTGAGATCACCGCCATGTTTGAGTCGACCGCTCAGCGGGCGGGCCTCCGCTTGACCATGGACTGTCCGTCGCTGCCCCAGCTCGTCGAGGTCGACCCCGACGCCTGGGAGCGCATCGTCTCAAACCTGATCTCCAACGCACTCAAGTTCACACCAGAGGGGGAGATCCACGTCGGCTGCCACGCCGCGGACGGGCAGCTTCGTCTCACGGTCGAGGACACCGGCATCGGCATCGCTGCGGGAGAGAGCGAGCGGATCTTCTCCCGCTTCTACCGCGGCTCCGATCCGAGGGCCCGTACGCACGAGGGGTCCGGTATCGGTCTTGCGCTGGTCCGTGAACTCGTCCAGCTGCACGGGGGCACGATCGAGGCGGCGGGGCAGCCGGGTGAGGGCACGCGGATGATCGTCACGCTGCCGCTCACCCCCCGTCGCCCCGACGCAGACCAACCGGCGGATGGCCGCTTCAGCGCCAACGCCGGGCGCTCCACCGCGCTGTTCGTGGCCGAAGCGGACGGCTGGCTGGGGAACGAGGGGTCCGGTGGCTTCGACGACGATCTCCAGCCGACCCGGGCCGGCGGGGTGGCGGCGGAACCGGGCGCCGAGGCGGCACCGAGCGTTCTGGTGGCCGAGGACAACAGCGACATGCGGGCGTACCTTCGGCGTCTCTTGGCACCGGATTTTCGGGTCGTTCTCGCCGGGGACGGCAATGACGCTCGACGGCTCGCGCTCCGTCACCGGCCGGACCTCGTGATCAGTGACGCGATGATGCCCGGGTTGGATGGCTTCGCGCTGATCCGGGAGCTGCGGCGCGATTCGCGCACGGCGGACCTCCCGGTCATCATCGTGTCGGCGCGGGCCGATCCGGAGAGCACGCTCGAGGCGCTTAAGCTGGGGGC
>JBDTEE010000043.1:0-32723 GCA_039922645.1 Solirubrobacteraceae bacterium
GGGCGCGAGCTGCGCCAAGTCCACGCCGGAACGCAGACCCGCGAGCAGGCACTTGATCGCTACCACGCCTTCTCGGCCGGCCATGGAGTTCCGTTTCACTGGATGCTTCGCGTCCAGCGGCTGGTGCCACGCATCGCTCCTCGCGTGCTCGCTCCGGCTCTGCATGCGATGGCGGCCAAGCGCTTTGTCGACTGGTCCTTCAACCATTATCTCGACATCGCGCACCCTGATTTCGTCGCTCAGGGACGCGCGGCACGAGCCGCCGCCCTCGCCGCAGCGTAGAAGCCACGCGCGCCGCGCTGGCCATTGCATGCCTGGACGACCCAGGACGCGCAGCCTACGATCCCTCGCCGGGGGCAAGTCCACGACGAGGAGGAGAGCCGTGCACCGCAGCAAGTCACACCGGAAGGGAACGGCGCGGAGGACCGGGCTGGCAGCGACGGCGATCGCGATTCTGGCGATGCTGGTCGCGGCGATCCCGGGCAACGCGCGGACCGCGCACGCGGCCCGAACCACGATCAGCGTGATCGAGCACGCCTCCACCGATGCCGAGGCGCCTTCGGTCGGCGGCCCGGACGCGGCCGGCAACATCCTGACCTTCCACAACAAGGTCTACAACCAGGCCGACAAGAAGCAGGTCGGGCGCGACGAGGGCTTTTGCACGCGGCTCTCAGTGGCAGACGGCAGCTGGGAGTGCCTGTGGACCACCTTCCTAAAGGGCGGCCAGATCACGGTCCAGGGGCCCTACTACGACAAGAAGAACAGTGTCCTGACGATCACCGGAGGAACCGGCCGCTACAACGGCGCCCGCGGCAACGTGGCCCTGCTCGCCCGCGATGGCGGCAAGAAGTACAACTTCGTCTTTCACCTGATCTAGCGGTTCGGGCGCTACTTCGCTGAAAGCCAGTCGGAGCCGATCCCGGCTTCGACGGCCAACGGCGGGTCGAGCTCGTGGGCGTTGGCCATCTCCTGGATGGCCAACGCCTTGACCTGCTCGGCCTCGGCGGCGGGCCCTTCGAACAGGAGCTCGTCGTGGATCTGGAGCACGAGCCGCGAGCTCAGGCCGGCCTCGGTGAGGGCCTGATCGCAGCGCACCATGGCCACCTTCATGATGTCGGCGGCAGTGCCCTGGATGACCATATTGACCGCGAAGCGCTCGCCCTGCTTGCGCAAGTCCCAGCGGCGCGCACGTAGCTCGGGTACCTGACGGCGGCGGCCGAACAGGGTGGAGACGTAGCCATGCTCGGTGCCCTGGGCGATCGTCTCCTCGATGAACCCCCCGACGGCCGGAAAACCGGCGAGATAGCGCTGGATGAACTCGTCGGCCTCGGACTGCGGGATGTCCAGCCGATCGGCCATCCCGTAGGCGGACAAGCCGTAGACGATCCCGTAGTTGATCATCTTGGCCTTGGAGCGCATGCCGGGATCGATGGCGTCCGGAGTCACCCCGAACACCCGGCAGGCCGTAGCCGTGTGCACATCCTCCCCACGGCGGAAGATCTCCTTGAGCACCTCCTCATCGGTAATGTGCGCCAGCAGGCGCAGCTCGACCTGGGAGTAGTCGGCCGAGACCAGCAGCGAGCCGGGCTCGGCGATGAAGCAGGCTCTGATTTCCCTCCCGAGCGGGGTGCGGATGGGGATGTTCTGAAGGTTGGGGTTGTTGGAGGAGAGCCGGCCCGTGGTGGCCGCGGTCTGGTTGAAGGTGGTGTGCAGACGGCTCTGATGATCAACCAGCAGGGGCAGGGCGTCGAGATACGTCTGGGCCAGCTTGGTCAGCTCCCGCCAGCGCTCGATTCGCGGGATGATCTCGTGCTCTGAGCGGATCGCCTGGAGGACTCGGGCATCAGTCGAGTAACCCGTCTTGCCCCGCCGTTTGCGGGACAGCCCGAGCTTGCCGAACAGGATCTCCTCCAGCTGGCGCGGGGAGCCGAGGGTGAATTCCTCGCCGGCCAGCTCGAAGATCTCCCGCTCGAGGGCGTCGGCCTCAGTCTTGACTCGGGTGGAGATCTCCTTGAGGCGCTCGGTGTCGAGCTTGACGCCGATCTGTTCCATCTCGCGCAGGACGCGGACGATGGGCAGCTCGACCTCCTGGAGCAGGTCCGTGAGGCCCCGGTCCTCGATCTGCTCCCGCTGCCAGGCGGCCAGCGCCTCGACCAGACGGGCATCGCGACCGGCCTCATCATCGATGTCGGCCGCCAGGCCGCGCTCCTCGCACAACTCGCGAAACGGGTAGGCGCGGCGGGCCGGCTCGAGCAGGTAGGCGGCGACCTCCGTGTCGTGGGCCAATACCGCCGGGACCAGGCCGAGGGACTTGGCGTCATGAGCAATGACCGGCCGTGTGCCGAGCGCCTGAACCAGGTCCTCCGGCTGGGCGCATTCACCGATCGTCAGCCTCCCCCCCTTCTCGGCGTAGACGCCGAAGCGCCACAGCGGGTCATCGCCGAACAGCGCGCCCTCTGGCGTCTCGGGGCTGCGAACGGCGACGGCAAGCTCCGTGTCGGGCAGCCGCGAGACATCGTCAAGGGACCCCGCGCGCACCTTGGCCGACAGGGCCTGCTCGGCAACCGGGGCCGGCGCGGCGGCGTCGGCCGAGCCCAGCGCCTCCTCGAGCCGGCGCAGCGGGTCACGGAGTTCGAACTCGCGGAACACATCGCGCAGGCGCGAGCGATCGGGCGCAGCGGAGACGAACTCGGCGACGTCCAGATCGTCGAGCGGGATATCGCGCTTGGCCGTGGCCAGATGCTTCGAGATCCGGGCGTCATCGGCGTGGTTGACCAGGTTCTCCTTGCGCTTGGCGCCGCTGATCTGGTCGACGTTCTCCAGCACCGCCTCCAGGGAACCGAACCGCTGAAGCAGGTCGGCGGCCGTCTTGTCGCCGATGCCGGGGACGCCGGGAATGTTGTCGCTGGTGTCACCCTTGAGCCCGATGAAGTCGGGCACCAGCTCGGGCGGGATCCCGTAGCGCTCGATCACCCCCTCGCGGTCATAGACCCGCGTGTCGGTGATGCCTCGTGAGGTGGTCATGATCCGCACGTCGTCGTCGACCAGCTGATAGGCGTCGCGATCCCCGGTCACCACCATCACCTCAACCGGCGGGTCCGAGGTCTTGGCCTGCTCGGCGATGGAGGCGATGACGTCGTCGGCCTCGTAGCCATCGACCTTCAGGTTGCGGTACCCGAAGGCGGAGACCAGGGGCTCGAGGTGGGGCCACTGCTCACGCAGCAGGTCGGGACGGCTCGAGCGCTGGGCCTTGTACCCGGAGTAGACCTCCTTGCGGCCCGAGGACCCCGCATCCCACACCACCACGGTTGCCTTCGGCCCGTAGTCGGTGAGGATCTTGACCAGCATCGAGGCGAAGCCGAAGATGGCGTTGGTCGGCACCCCGGTGGAGGTGGCGATCGATTCAGGCAGGGCAAAGAAGGCCCGGTAAGCCAGGCTGTTGCCATCGATGAGGAAGAGCTCGTCGGCCATCTCTGGTCAGCCTATCTTCCGGAGAAGCGACCTCTCTCACACGCGGCGCTCTCCCGCCGGGGCGCCCCGATGTGGGTCGCCGAGGCCTCGCGCGTGCACGGTGCCGCCCGGGGGTGTATGCCAGTGCCGCGCTGGGCATAAGATGGCCGCGATATGGCCAGCACCCCGAGCGCCCAATACAGCCTGACCCTGCGGGTCGAAATCGACCACCGACCCGGCATGCTGGGCAAGGTGGCGAGCGCGATCGGCGAGGCCGGCGGCACGATCGGCGCCGTGGATCTGGTCTCGGTGGAGGGCCCCCACACGGTCCGCGACATCACTGTCGAGACCGCCGACTCGGCAGATTGGCCTCGTCTCAGTGACGCGGTCAACGCGGTCCCTGGCGCCCGGGTGCTCGACAGCACCGATCGGACCTTCATGCTCCACGCCGGAGGCAAGATCGAGATGCACAACAAGAACCCCCTGAAGACCCGGGACGACCTCTCGATGGCCTACACGCCCGGGGTGGCACGCGTGTGTTCGGCGATCCAGGCCGATCCCGACAAGGCCTTCCAGTACACGATCAAGCGCAACATGGTGGCCGTGGTCTCCGACGGCACGGCGGTGCTCGGCCTCGGCGACATCGGCCCGCGGGCGGCCATGCCGGTCATGGAGGGAAAGGCGATGCTGTTCAAAGAGTTCGCCGGCGTGGATGCCTTCCCGATCTGCCTTGACACGCACGATTCTGAGGAGATCATCGCCACGGTGAAGGCAATCGCCCCCGGCTTCGGGGGCATCAATCTCGAGGACATCTCGGCCCCGCGGTGCTTCGCCATCGAGGACCGGCTCAAGGCCGAACTGGACATTCCCGTCTTTCACGACGACCAGCATGGGACAGCCGTGGTCGTACTGGCCGCGCTCCTCAATGCCCTGACCCTGACCGGGCAACGGATCGGCGACATCCACGTGGTCGTCGTCGGGCTGGGCGCGGCCGGCGTGGCGGTGAGCAAGATCCTGCTCGAGGCCGGCGTGCGCCACATCATCGGTTGTGACTCACGCGGCTCGGTTCACACCGAGCGCGAGGACTACGTGGACGGGACGATGCCGGCCGCCAAGCGTGCGCTGGCCGAGCGGACCAATCTCGAGCACCGCTCGGGAGGCCCCAGTGACGTGATCGAGGGTGCCGACCTACTGATCGGCCTGTCGGGAGCGGAGATCCTTCCCGCCTCGGCTCTGGCCCGGATGAACCCTGATCCGATCGTGTTCGCCATGGCCAACCCCACTCCAGAGGTCTCTCCGGAGGAGGCTCTCCCCTTCGTGCGAATCCTGGCCACCGGACGCTCCGATTACCCAAACCAGATCAACAACGTGCTCTGCTTCCCCGGCATCTTCCGGGGCGCCCTCGACGTCCGGGCCACCCAGATCACCGAGGCGATGAAGACGGCCGCCGCCCGGGCGATCGCCGACATCGTGCCCGGCGACGAGCTGCGCGAGGACTACATCATTCCCTCGGTGTTCAACCGCGAGGTCGTGGGCGCGGTGGCCGCGGCGGTGGCCGACGAGGCGCGCGAGAGTGGGGCTGCGGCGGCCGGCATCGAGATGGGCTTCGGGGCTACCGAGGACGTGGGGATTCTCGGCCGGTAGTCCTCGTGGCCGCGGGGGCGTGTGCGCTTTCGGCGCGGCAGAGTGGGGTGCGTGCCGGCGCGAACGCGTAATTCTGCGACCACCTCCCCAAGTTTTGGGACGCGGTCTCAGGATTCCGCGGAAGGGGCCGAATCGGCGACCCACCTCGTCGCGGTGCTCGGGGTGGTCGCGAAATTACGCGTTTCCCGCTCGTGGTGGTCGCCGGGGTCGCGCGAAGGGTCTGACTAGGCCGGAGGCCCGGCGGGCGCATCCGGAGACCCGGCCGGCGAACCAGCGGAGCCCGACGGAGGCCCGCTCGGCGGACCCGCGGACCGCGCCGGCGGACCCGGACCTTCGCTCCCTGCCGGCGAGCGCCGCCGTCGAGGCAGCGGGCCCTCGACCTTCCAGGCCGAGCCGGGACGTCCGGGCAACAGCAGGACGATCAGGAATCCGACCGCAGACAGGATCAGGCCGAAGGTCAGACCGAGGCGCTCACCGTAGCCCTTGCGGTCGGCCATCCAACCGGCGGCGGCGGCCGAGCCCAGCCACACGAACAGCAGGTACAGGGCCTTGGCGCCGATCGTGGCGTAGAGGGTCATGACCGCGTCCCGGCTGTTCTCAGGGGTCTACTCATCAGGTCCCCAGGTAGGCGCGCTGGACCTCAGGATCGTCGCGCAGCTCACTTGAGGTGTTGGCCAGGACCACTCGCCCCGTCTCGAGCACGTAGCCGCGGCGGGAGACCTCCAGGGCATAGTTGGCATTCTGCTCCACGAGCAGGATGGTCACCCCGTCACGGTTGATCTGGGCGATCGTCTCGTAGATCCGCTGAACCAGGATCGGCGCGATCCCCATCGAGGGCTCATCGAGCATCAGCAGCCGCGGACGGGCCATCAGCGCTCGGCCGATGGCCAGCATCTGCTGCTCGCCGCCGGACATCGTGCCCGCCGTCTGCTTCTCACGTTCGAGCAGGCGGGGAAAGAGCTCGAAGACGCGCTCGAGATCCTCGCTGACCCCCGCTCCCCGTCGGTGGTGAGCGCCGAGGTTGAGGTTCTCGCGCACGGTCATGCGCGAGAAGCAGTGGCGTCCCTCGGGAGAGAGGGCGATGCCGTGCGAAACGATCTCGTGAGCCGGGACCCGGGTGATGTCCTCGTCGCCGAAGCGGATCTGGCCGCTGCTGGCCGGAGTCAGCCCGCTGATGGAGCGCAGGGTGGTCGACTTGCCGGCCCCGTTGGAACCGATCAGGGTCACCACGTCGCCCTCATCCACGGTAAGCGAAACGCCCTTGAGAGCTTCGATGGCGCCGTAGTGCGTGCGGATGTCCTTGACCTCGAGGAGCGCCATCAGTCCTGCTTTCCGAGGTAGGCCTCGATCACGCGGGGATCACCGCGGACGTCGGCGGGAGAACCCTCGGCGATCTTCTCGCCGTAGTCGAGCACGGTAACGCGCTCCGAGACGCCCATTACCACCTTCATGTCGTGCTCGATGAGCAGGATGGTCAGGCCGAGTTCGTCGCGCAATTGGCGCATGAACTCGGTCAGGCGCGCTGACTCCTGGGGGTTCATGCCCGCCGTGGGCTCGTCGAGCAGCAGCAGACGGGGGTCAGAGGCCAGGGCGCGGGCGATCTCCACCCGGCGCTGGTCGCCGTAGGACAGCTGCATGGAGAGCTGGTCGAAGGAGCTCTCCCGCAGCCCGACGTAAGCCAACAGCTCGCGGGCGCGGGCGCGCACGTCACGTTCCTCCCGCCGCACCCAGGGCGGGCGAATGATCGAGCCGATCAACCCCGCTCGCATGCGGGAGTGGCGTCCGATCATCACGTTCTCCACCGCGCTCATGGCTCCGAACAGGCGAATGTTCTGGAACGTCCGGGCCACGCCGAGGCCGGTGATGATGTCCGGCCGGACCCGGTTGATGTTTCGCTCGCCGAGCCGGATCTGTCCCGCGGTGGGTTTGTAGAGCCCGGTCAGCATGTTGAACAACGTCGTCTTACCGGCCCCGTTGGGACCGATCAGAGACACGATGCCGCGCTCGGGAATCTCCAGCGAGACGTCGTTTACGGCGATCAGACCACCGAACTCCTTGGTCACGTGATCGACGCTCATGACCGCGGTGGCCGACGGCGCGTTGGGTGCCGCCGTGCTCATGAGGCGCCGCCCTCGACCAGCTGGGCGTCCTCAGCGGCGATCTCTCCACTCAGCTCCAGGCGACGCCGACGTTCGGGGATCAAACCCTGCGGGCGCAGGATCATAACTAGAACGAGCAGGAAGCCGAAGATCCCGAACTCGATCTCAGTCAGGGGGAAATTCAGGCCCAGCTTCTGGGGCAGGCCGTTGAGCACGTCCGGGATCAGCCACTGGTTGATGTAGCCGAGGACCATCCCGCCGACCAGCGCCCCCCAAATCGACCCGAGGCCCCCGATGATGACCATGGCCAGCACGAAGATCGAGAAACCGAACTGGAACTGCCCGGCGTTGACCTGCGTGTAGTAGGTGCCCAGGAATGCCCCGGACACGCCACCGAACATGGCCCCGATGGCGTAGGCCGAGAGCTTGGTGCGGACGAGCGGAATGCCCATCGAGACAGCTGCCACCTCATCCTCGCGCAGCGCCACCCAGGCTCGGCCCAACCGTGAGTCACGCAGGCGCAGATTGATGAACAGGACGATGAGCAGGATGGCGAAGATGAGCCAGTACCAGGGTCTGAGATTGAGCAGGCCGAACACGCCCATCCCGGGGAAAGAGGGCGAATCCACGGCGCTGATCCCCAGGTTGCCCGCCGTGAGGGTCATGCCGCCACCCAGGTTCACGCTCTGTCCATTGACGGCCACCACGCCGATGATCTCGCCGAAGGCCAGGGTGACGATGGCTATGTAGTCACCCCGCAGGCGCAGGGTCGGCAGTCCGATGATGATCCCGGCCACGGCACAGATAAGGGCGGCGCACACCAGGATGAGCAGGAAGTTCAGATGGATGCCGGCCTCGGTGGCGGCGACTCCGGAGACGCCGACATGCACGTGCGCCTTGAAGAAGAAATCGGATCCGAACCAGCCCAACGAGTAAGCGCCGAGGGCATAGAAGGCGACGTAACCGAGATCCAGCAGTCCCGCAAAACCGACCACGATGTTGAGACCCAGAGACATCACAGCGAAGGCCACGGCGATGATGGTGGCGTTCATGAAGCCGCTGCTCTGGGTGAAGAAGAACGGCAGCACAACGCCGAGCACCATGAGAAAGGCCGCCAGGCCCCGGGACCACCACGCCGGCACCCGGCGGCTGATGGCTGCGCGCCACTCAGCTAGCTGAGCCTTGAGCTCGCTCATCCCGCCTCCCGGGTCTCCTCCCCGAGCAGGCCCCGGGGCCGCAGGATCATGATCACGATCAAGTAGCCGAAGACGACCGCCTCAGTCCACTGCGGCCCCATGCGCGAGTCGGACAGCGCCTGGATGACACCGATGATGAGACCACCGAGGACGGCGCCGCTGACATTGCCGATTCCGCCCATGACCGCCGCCGTGAAGGCGATCAATCCGGCCTGGAAGCCCTGGAAGTACCAGATGTTGGTCTCATACAACGCGTAGACCAGTCCCGCCGCTCCGGCCAGCATCCCGCCGAGTAGGAAGGTGAGGGAGATGGTCGCATTGACGTTGATACCCATCAGGCGGGCAGCCTCGGGATCCTGGGCCGTGGCCCGCATGGCTCGTCCAGATCGGGTACTGGAGATGAACCAGCCGAGGCCGAAGACCAATGGGAGCATGACCAGAATGGCCAGCAGGTAACCGCGGACGATGGGAACGCCGGAGATTCTGAACACGACCTGGCTCTCGTGGATCAGGTCGGGTACGCCGATCGGCGAGCCGCCCTGCCAGAGCAGACCGACGTTCTGCAAGATGAACGAGAACCCCACCGCGGTTATCAATGGGGCTAGCTTGGGTGCGCCCCGCAGTGATCGGTAGGCGACGCGCTCGATCAGCACGTTGAGCGTCCCGCAGACCAGCATCGATACGAACAGAGTGAGGAGCAGACCAAGGATCAGCCCCACCGGACCGGTGGCCAGACCCAGGCCGAGCGTGCCCCAAAGACCGGCGGCAGTGAACGAGCCGATCATGAACACGTCGCCGTGGGCGAAGTTGATCAATTCGATGATTCCGTAGACCAGCGTGTAGCCGATCGCGATCAGGGCCCAGATGGCTCCGTTGGACAGGCCCTGGGCAAAGTTGAAGCCCAGACGGGAGAGATCGTGAACCATGACGGGATGCCCGTGAAACAACCCGGCCTGATAGCCGTGCGTCAGGTCGCGCACGCCGTAGTAGATGGGCAGCACAGCCAGCGCCACCACAAGACCCCAGCGGCCGGAGAATGCGCGCACGGCAGCCAGCGGCCGGGTGGCGCGAGACGGCAGTCTCGGGGTGAGGGAACTCGCTTCCAAGGTTCAGTGAGCCGACTCCGGCCAGCCGCCGACTCGCAGCGGCCGGACGCGGAGACTATGGGGAGGGCACCCGCGGGCACCCTCCCCGTGTCTGTATCTAGTGCACCGTCGTGGTCGGGGTGATCGTCTTGTAGAACACCGGGTCGCCGGTGGAGTTGACCTTGTAGAGGCCGTAGGACTTCAGCGTCGTGTCGCCGTTCTTGTCGAACCCGTAGGTGCCCAGCACCGACGCGCGCGAGGTAGTGGCAAACAGGGCCTTGAGGACATCCGCCTTGTTGTTGCCCTGGGACCCCAGCTTGGCGATGGTGTCCAGCCCCAGTTTCATCGCCTCATAGCCGTAGATCGCGTATGGATCGGGCGAGGCCCCACCGTACTTGGCCTTGTAGGCGGACAGGAACTGCTTGCCTCCCGGATAGGCGGGGAGATCCAGCGTGGCCACGGTGCACTCCATGAGCGGATCGATACTGGCCGGAACGCCCCCAGCCTTCTGGCTGGTGTAGCTGCTCGTGCACACGCCGTCAGGGCCGAAGATCTTGGCCTTGGGTAGTGCCGAGTTCACGTCCTTGGTCAACTGAACCGCGCCGTTGGAGACGATCCCGGCGAACATGAAGCAATCCGCTCCCTGGCCCTTGATCGTGCTCGCGTAGGAGCGGAAGTTCGGGGCCGTCGGGTCGATGCCGGTGTCACTGACGATCGACACGCCGTAGAAGCCCTTCTCCAGGTCCAGCAGCTTGGCCAGACCGGCACCGTAGGCCTCCTTGTCGTTGGCCACGGCCACCTTCGTGCAGCCGGCCTGCTTCATGGCGATCAGATCGGCGGCTGCCTGGATCGAGTCGATCGGCACGATGCGCAGGTAGGTGCGCTTCCCGGTCGGGTAGTACTTCTGGGGCTCCCCGGGCGCGCTGCCGGGCAGGTTGGTCGTCAAGCCGACGTACGTGTTCGCCGGACTGACCTGCGGGATCCCGGCTTGGTTGAGGATCGGGATGGAGACCTCGCTGGCCCCGGAGTTGAACTCGCCGATGTAGTAGACCGACTTGGGGTCGGTGGCCACCTTGCGGGCGTTGGCCGCCGTCTGCCCCGGGTCCCACTTACCCGCAGCAGCAGTTGAGTCATCCAGGGACTGGTAGTTGACCGTCCACGGTCCGGCCTTGCCCCCCGCCTCGGAGAGGGCGAGCTTGATCCCATTGACGAGCGGGTCGGTCTGGGCGGTCGAGGCGCCCTGGAGGGGCAGGCTCGAATAGATGTCGATGGTCTTGCTAGCACCACTGCTCGAGCCTCCGCCCGAACTCTTGCTGGTACTGCTGGAACTGCTGCTCCCACATGCGCTCAGCGCGAGGACGGTGCCCAGTATCAGGCCGCCCCTCATTGCCTTGCCGAGAACACTCATAACAGGCCTCCTCTAGGTCGTTCCCGGGATCTCGGAGGACCCGGTGCGCGCAGCCTATTGACGGAGCCGGACTGCGACAACCAGCGGAAGGCCGTTTTGCCTGCTGAGTCGGCTCTTGTAACGAAAACTAAATACGCGCCGGACGGGCGCGCGGGCGCCCCGGAGCTGGGTCCCGAAGCCGCCCGGAGCCCGGTCCGGAAGCCGCCCGGAGCCAGGCGCTGACCCGGCGGGCTCAGCCGCCGAGCGAAAAGAACCGGAACGGCACGAGCTGACCCCCGCGAACCCGGGCCACAATGAACGGGCCGATGCTCGGATCCCCGCCGCTGATCGAATAGCTGCCGATGACCGAGTTGGTGCGCTTCAGGGAGCGGAAATCAGCCACCACGGTGGCCCGCTGGTTGGCCGCGGCCTTGGCCTGGGTCAGGTCGGCGAGTACTGCGGCCATGGCCTCGTAGCCGAAGATGGCCTGGGGAGCCGGGGCGTGCCCGTACTGGCGAGTGAAGTCGGCGACGAAGGTCTTGCCGGCCGCGGGCAGATCCTGAGCTAGGAATCCGGGCGAGGAAACGAACAGCCGCGCCTGGGCGCCGGCGCTGAGCCCCGAGACGAACGACGGGTCATACAGCCCGGAGGGCGCAAACAGCCGTGACGAGGGAGCGGTCGCGGCCGCCTTCTCGAAGGCCCGGATCGCCCCCGCCCGTGCGGACGGGCTCGACGTGTTGGCGCCGTAAAAGTAGGCCTGGGCCTGGGCCGCCGAACCGGCGGAGGTCAATCCGGCCGCCTTCGCGGCGCCTGAGACCTCCAGGGCCAGCGTCCGCCCGTAGAGGCTCTTATCGCTGGCCACGTACACGCTGGTGGCGTGCTCGGCCTGCATGGCTTGAACCAGCGCCTTGGCCTCGATCCCGGAATTCGGCACCACGCGAGCGAAGGTTTCCTTGAAGGTCGAGTGGCCGGGGTAGAACGGCGTTGTCGAGGTAGAGAGCGGCGGGACCGCCTGAGTCAGGTAGGTGGCGGTATCCGCGGGGCTGACCTCGAGAATGCCCTGCTGGTTGAGAATCTCGACCGAGATCTGCGACGTGCCGGGGACGAGTTCTCCGAGGTAGGCGATTGCGCTTGTGTCCTCGACCCCCTTGCGGGCGGTGGCGGATAGCTCGCGCCCGTGAACGGGGATCAGACGGACGGTGAAGTCGCCGGCCTTCCCACCGTCCTGCTGGAGGGCCAGGCGCTCGGCCTCCAGCGTGTCGGTGATCTCCGCGCTCGGCGCGCCCGGAGGCTGGCTGGCGTAGATGTCAAGCGTCCGGCCGGCCACGGTGACCACGGAGTTGCCCCCCGAGGTGGCAGTGCCACAACCGCCGAGCGCTGCTGCGATGGCCACGCACGCTCCGGCCGCGCGGCCCCTGGTCCGCATCCTGCGGGACAGCACTACGACTCGGTCAGTCCCGCCGGCCGGGCAAGAACGGCAGCAGATTGCGAATGCCAACGGCGATCAGGACCATCACGATCGTGATCATGATGGCGTCGAGGCCGCTCACGTTGAGCGACCAGATGACAATCCAGATGCAGAGGCCTACGGCAGCGGTGAGGACGACGCCCATGGGTCGGCAATCTTAGTGGTTCCCGCCGTAGGACCACCTAGGGGTTGGGCCCGGACAGCGCCGTGGCGAAGGCGCCCACCAGCTCGGCCACAGCCGCAGCCGGATCGTTGGCCTCGCCGGCGGCGCGAACCAGGCGGCTGCCGACGATCACTCCGTCGGCCCCGGCCGCGGCTGCCCCGGCCGCCTGCTCGGGAGTGCCGATCCCAAAGCCGACCGCCACCGGCACGTCGGTGTGGGCCACCGCCCGCCTGACGATCGCCTCCAGTCCACCGTCGACGCCTGTGCGCTCACCGGTCGTGCCGGTCAACGCCACCGTGTAGAGGAAACCCTGGGCTCCCGCGCCGATCTGAGCCAGCCGGTCCTCGGGCGTGGTCGGCGCGACCAGGGGCACCAGAGCCAGGCCGCTGCGCTGGCAGGCGGCCCGCGTGGACTCCGATTCCTCCTGGGGCAGGTCGGGCACGATCAGACCGCTGGCACCGATGGCGGCGATGGCGTCCAGGCAGCGCTCCAGGCCGCGGGCCAGGATCACGTTGGCGTAGCACATGACCACCACCGGGACCTCCTCGGCGATGGCCCGGCCGACCTCGAGCACCTCCGGCAGCGCCGCCCCGGCGGCCAGCGCCGCAGTGGCTGCGGCATGGATCACCGGGCCGTCGGCCAGCGGATCGGAGAAGGGCACACCCAGCTCGACGAGGTCAGCCCCCGACCGGGCGTAGGCCAGCCCGATCTCGCGCGAGGTCTCAAGATCGGGGTAGCCCCCCATCAGGTAGGGCATGAGCGCCGCACGGCGGCCGCTGGCCCGCGCGCGGGCGAAGCCTTCGGCGATCCGCTCGGCCCCGCTGGTCACCGTGGAGATCAGGCCTCCAGCCGGGACAGGACCTCGGCCAGGTCCTTGTCCCCGCGGCCCGAGAGGCAGATGAGGTCGGGGCCTGGGCCGGGATTCTCGAGCACCCAGGCGATGGCGTGGGCGCTCTCCAACGCGGGAATGATGCCTTCCAACCGGGCAGTCTGGGCGAAGGCGGCCAGGGCCTGGCTGTCGGTCACGGCGAGGTAGCGGGCCCGGCCCTGATCGCGCAGCCAGGCGTGCTCGGGACCGCTGCCCGGGTAGTCGAGGCCCGCGGATATCGAATGAGCCTCGAGGATCTGCCCATCCTCGTCCTGCATGAGGGCCGAGTAGGCGCCATGCAGGACTCCCGGCAGGCCGCCGGCGGTCAGCGGCGCCCCGTGGCGGCCGGTCTCGATTCCCTCGCCCGCGGCTTCGACGCCGACGAGCTCCACCTCAGCGTCCTCGACAAAGGGGACGAAAGCGCCGATCGAGTTAGACCCGCCGCCCACGCAGGCGATCACGCGGGCGGGAAGTCGTCCAGCCCGCTCGAGCATCTGGGCGCGAGCCTCGTCGCCGATGACCCGCTGCAGGTCCCGGACCAGGGCGGGATAAGGCGCCGGCCCGACGCAGGAGCCGATGATGTAGTGCGTGGTCTCGACACTGGTGACCCAGTCGCGGATCGCCGCCGAGACCGCCTCCTTGAGCGTCCGCGCCCCGGCCGAGACGGGCTCAACACGAGCGCCCAGCAGTTCCATCCGCTCCACGTTGGGCTTCTGGCGGCGCATGTCCTCAGTGCCCATGTAGACGATGCACTCGAGGTCAAGCAGCGCACACGCGGTGGCCGTGGCGACGCCGTGCTGGCCTGCCCCAGTCTCGGCGATGATCCGCCGCTTGCCCATGCGTTTGGCCAGCAGCGCCTGGCCGAGTGCGTTGTTGATCTTGTGCGCCCCGGTGTGGTTCAGGTCCTCACGCTTGAGATACAGGGAGCGGCCCGCGAGGTCACTGAGCCGGCGGGCGAGATACAGCGGCGAGGGGCGCCCCACGTAGTCGCGCAGGAGCTGGTCAAGCTCGGCCTGGAACCCGTCATCGGCCCGCGCCTGGATCCAGGCTGATTCGAGCTCGGCCAGAGCGGGCATCAGCGTCTCGGGTACGTACTGGCCCCCGTAGGGCCCAAAGCGGTGCTCGACGGCGCTCATCCTGCCGTCACCGGGGCGGTTGCGGCGACGGCCTCGGCAAAGGCCTTCAGGCGACCTGGGCTCTTGATCCCGGGAGCGGCCTCCACCCCGCTGGCAACATCGACGGCGTAGGGACCGACAGCGGCGATGGCCTGCCCGACGTTGTCGGCGGTCAGGCCGCCGGAGAGGATCACGGGCGTGCCGCGATGAGCTCGGGCCAGATCCCAGGCGAATGTCTTCCCGGTGCCCCCGGGCATCCCGGCGACATAGGAGTCGAGCAGATGGAAGTCGGTGTGGAAGGGCGCCACGCTCTGGATGTCGGCGCCGGTCCGAACCCGCACCGCCTTGATCACCCGGCAGCCCGTGCGCCGGGCGGCTTCAGCACAGAAGACCGGGCCCTCGTCGCCGTGCAGTTGGAGCATGGTCAGCCCCATGTCCTCCGCGGCTCGAGTGACGGCGTCCAGGGTCGGATTGACGAACACCCCGACGATCTCAGCCCGGCGCCGGAACTCGGCGCCGATTTCCGCCGCCACCCCGGGAGCACAGCGGCGCGGAGAACCGGACCAGAGGACCATGCCGAGCGCCCAGGCGCCCAGCTCCACGGCGTGCTCGGCATCCTCAGGGCGGGTGAGGCCGCAGATCTTGAACTTTGGCGGGGCTGGTTCCACGACCCACATCGTACGAAGCGCGCCGATCAGGGCAGCGAGCCGCGCCGGTCGCCGGCCAGGCCGCGGCAGGCGACCTCGATGTCGGTGGCCCGCATGAGAGCCTCCCCGATCAGGGCAGCATCTACTCCGGCGGCGGCCAGGCGCTCGAGCTCGGAGCGGGTCCGGAACCCGGACTCGGCGACCACGATGGTCCCGGCCGGAATGCGAGGCCTCAGGGCCAGCGTCCGCTTCACATCGACCTCGAGGGTGACCAGGTCGCGGTTGTTGATTCCGATCACCTCGGCCTCCAGCGCCAGCGCGGTCTCGAGCTCGGCCTCGTCGTGGACCTCGACCAGCACCCCCAGTCCGAGCGCCCGCGCGCGGGCATACAGCGACTCGAGCTCGTCCACTCCGAGCGCGGCCACGATGAGCAGAATCGCGTCCGCGCCCGCCGCCCGGGACTCGGCGACCTGGTAGGGGTCGACGATGAAGTCCTTGCACAGGATGGGTAGAGCGGATGCGCGGCGCGCCCGTTCAAGGTCCGTCAGGCTTCCCCCGAAGCTGCCGGTCTCGGTCAGGACCGACAGCGCGGAGGCGCCCCCGCGCTCGTAGGCGCCGACCACCGCCTCAAGCTCGAGGTCGTCGCGGATCACCCCCGCCGACGGTGAGCGGCGCTTGTGCGCGGCAATGATGGACAGACCGGGCTGGGCCAGTGCTTCCGTGAACGAGCGTACGTCCTCCCGGGTGGTGCGCTCGGCCGCCGCGGCCTCCACCTCGCTGACGGGCACGATGACCTGACGGCGAGCGACCTCGGTGCGGGTCCGCTCCAGAATCGGATCCAGCGCGCTCATCGCTTCGGGGCGAGCTCCTGGGTGGCGGCGACGAACTCCTCCAGGGTGGTGGTGGCCGCTCCGGAGTCGATCGCCTGCGCTGCGGCCTGCACCCCGGCCGACAAGGAATCGGCGCCCCCCCCGGCGTAGATGGCCGCCCCGGCGTTCAGCACGGCCAGCTCACGGGCAGGACCGGCCTGCCCGGCCAGAATGCTGCGGGTGGTGGTGGCGTTCTGCTCGGGATCGCCACCGGGGATGGCCTCCGGCTCCGCCGGCGTCAGTCCCAGCTCCTCGGCAGTGACGGTGTAGGAGGTGATGCCCTCGGGAGTGACTTCGACGACCTGAGTGGGCGCCGAGATGCTTAGCTCGTCCAGACCGTCGTGACTGGAGACGAGCAGGGCGTGGCGCGTTCCCAGGCGGGCCAGCGCGCCGGCCATGGTGTCGAGGTAGCCCGGATCGGAGACCCCAATCAGCTGACGGACGGCTCCGGCCGGATTCGTGAGGGGGCCGAGGAAGTTGAAGATCGTCCGTACCGCCAGCTGGCGGCGTACCGGAATCACGTAGCGCGTGGCCTGGTGGTGGGCCGGGGCGAACATGAACCCGAAGCCGACCCGCTCGATGCAGGCGGCCACGGCCTCGGGCTCGAGATCGATCCGGACGCCCAGCGCCTCGAGGACATCGGCCGAACCCGACAGGCCGGTGCCCGAGCGGTTGCCGTGCTTGGCCACCGGGCAACCCGCTCCAGCGGCAATCAGGGCGGCCGTGGTCGAGACGTTGAAGGTCCGCCGACCGCCTCCGGTGCCGGCCGTGTCGAGCAGATCCTCTCGGGCCACGTGAACCGGAGCGGCCAGCGCGCGCATGGCTTGAGCCAGACCCGCGAGCTCGGAGATGGTCTCACCCTTGGTGCGCAGGGCGATCAGGAAGGCGGCGATCTGCACCTCGGAGACGTTGCCGGTCATGATCTCGGCCAGCACGGCGGCGGCCTGCGCCTGCTCGAGGTCGCGGCCACTGGCCAGCGCCTCGATCGATTCGGTGATCAGCCCGTCCGGGGAGCTCATGCCGAGCCGTTCAGGAAGTTGGCCAGCAGATCACGACCCTGCTCGGTGAGGACCGACTCGGGGTGGAACTGGACGCCCTCAGCGGGCAGCTCGCGATGGCGGACGGCCATGACGACATCCTCGGCGCGGGCGCTCTGCTCAAGTACGGCCGGGAGATCCGGGTGGGCTACGAGCGAGTGGTAGCGCCCCACGACCAGAGGCGCACGCAGCCCCGTGAAGATTGTCCGTCCGTCATGCTCGATCGTCGTCGTCTTGCCGTGAACAGGGTGGTGGGTGATCACCCTTCCCCCCCAAGCCTGCACAAGGGCCTGATGTCCGAGACACACCCCCAGCAGGGGGATGCCGGCCTCGGGGAAGCGCCGCACCGCCTCCAGGGTGATGCCGGCGTCGTCCGGGGTGCACGGCCCCGGGGAGACGATGACCCGGTCGTAGCCCCGGATCAGCAGCTCGGACACCGTGGCCCGGTCGTTGCGCACCACCTCCACCTCGGCACCGAGCTCGCCCACATACTGGACGAGGTTGTAGGTGAAGCTGTCGTAGTTGTCGAGAACCAGCAGACGCATCAGAGAAACCGCCCCACACTAGGCCCACTCGGGCTGGGCGACGGCCAGCTCGATGGCCTGGAGCACGGCGCGCGCCTTGGCCTCGGACTCGCGGAATTCGTAGTCGGGCTTGGCATCGGCGACCGTCCCGCCGCCGGCCTGGATGTGGGCGACCCCATCCTTGACGACCACGGTGCGGATGTGGATACAGGTATCGAGCTCGCCGGTATAGCTGGCGTAGCCGATCGCTCCCCCGTATCCCCCGCGCTTGACCGGCTCGAGCTCATCAATGATCTGCATCGCGCGAACCTTCGGAGCGCCGGACAGGGTGCCGGCCGGCAGCACTGAACGCAGCGCTTCCAGGGCGCCGACTTCATCGCGCAGCCGGCCGACCACGCTGGAGACGATGTGCATGACATGGCTGTAGTTCTCCACGGCCATGAAGCTCTCGACCTCGACGGTTCCGTACTCGCACACCCGGCCGAGGTCGTTGCGGCCCAGGTCGACCAGCATCACGTGCTCGGCTCGCTCCTTCTCATCAGCCAGGAGCTCCTCGGCCATGGCGGCGTCCTGCTCTGGGTTGGCCCCCCGAGGGCGGGTGCCGGCGATCGGGCGAGTGCTGACCCGCCGGCCGGCCACAGTGATCAGCGGCTCCGGGCTGGCTCCAGCGATCTCGAAGTCGCCGAAATCCAGGAAGTACATGTAGGGACTCGGGTTGACGGCCCGCAGACCACGGTAGATCGAGAACGCCTCGACAGGCACCGGCGCCGACCATCTCTGGGAGGGCACTACCTGGAAGGCATCGCCCGCGTAGACGTACTCGATGATCCGGCTGACCATGCCCTCGAACTGCTGACGGGACATGTTGGCCTCGAAGGTGGGAGCGCGTCGGTCGGCCGCGGGAGGCCGCGAGGGCCTCGGAACAGGTCCTTCCAGGCGCCAGCGGACCTCGGCGATCGTCTCCGCCGCCCGCCGGTAGGAGGCCTCGAGATCCTCATCGCCGTAGACATTGGCGATCACCGTCACGGTGTGAAGCAGATGATCGAAGACGACGAGTCCGTCGGTGAACATCAGGGCGAGGTCGGGCAGGCCGACCGGATCGGGGTTGGGGGCACCGAGCGGCTCCACGGTCCGCACGAGGTCATAGGCGAACATGCCAACGGCGCCACCGACGAACGGCGGGACGACAGCCCCCGCGCGATCCGGGCGGGGCAGCTCGGCCGCGCTGAAGCGGTTCAGCTCCGCCGCGGCCAGCGCATAGGGATCACCCGGATCGCCGAGCGACCAGCGCAAGACCTTGCGCGGGCGATAGCCGATGAACGAGTAGCGCCCGACGCGGCCCTGGTCGGCCGACTCGAGCAGGAACCCGGGGGTCGATTGACGCAGCTTGAGAAACGCTGATACCGGCGTCTGGGTGTCGTCGATGAAGGTCTCGGCGAGGGGGATCAGGTTGTGCGTACGGGCCAGCTCACGCACCTCATCCAGGGACGGGTAAGGCCCTCCCCCGCCCCCCGTCCTGGCCTCAGCGCCCGCGACGGCCATCCAGCACCCGCTCAGCGTCGGCGAGCGTCAGGTCACGGCCCCGCAGCAGTACGGCCAGGTGATAGAGCAGATCGGCGGCCTCCTCGGCCACCCGCTCGTCCGATTCCTCGCGCGCGGCACGCGCAACCTCCTCGGCCTCCTCCTCCACCTTCTCGCCTGCCGCGCCGGGCCGCTCGAGCAGCGTGGCGGTGTAGGAGCCCGTCGGGCGCGAGGCAGCCCGGCCGGCGATCGTGCGCTCGAGCTCGGGCAAAACGGCGAAGGGAGGAGGCGGCTCCAGCTCGCCCCGGTAAAAGCAGGTCCGCTCGCCGGTATGACAGGCGGGACCGGCCGGCTCGACCAAAGCGATGAGCGCGTCCCCGTCACAGTCGTAGCGGATCGCCCGCACCGCCTGGGTGTTACCCGACGTGGCGCCCTTGTGCCAGAGCTCCTGCCGGGAGCGGCTGAAGAAATGCGCCTCGCCCGTCTCACGGGTCCGACGCAGAGCCTCCGCGTTCATGTAGGCCAGCGTGAGGATCTCTCCCGTGTGCCAGTCCTGCACAACGCACGGGACGAGCCCCCGCTCGTCGAATGCCACCTCGGTGTCGTCCACCGGCTGGATTGTAGGCCCGGCGGTCAGTGGGACCGGTGGCTGGAAACGTCGCCGTTGGGCAGCTCGACGATCTCAAACCAGTACTGGGTCCACGTGCGCATTACGTCAACCAGGCCGCCGAAGGTGACCGGCTTGGTTATGAACGAGCTGACACCGAGGTCATAGCTGGAGAGAACATCGGCCTCGTCCTTCGAGGTGGTCAGGACGACGACCGGGATGCGCCGCAGGGACTCATCAGCCTTGATCTCGGCCAGGGCCTCGCGGCCGTCCTTGCGCGGCATGTTCAGGTCCAGAAGGATGATTCCCGGTCGCGGCGCGTCGACATCCGGGCCGGCCCAGCGACCCTCGTGACGCAGATAGTCGAGCAGGTCCTGACCGTCGAAGGCGAACTTCATCTCGTTGGCCAGACGCGAGTTCTGGAGCGCGTCGCGGGCCAGGTCGCGATCCTCCTCGTCATCATCGGCGAGCAGGATGGTCAACGGCCGCGGGAGAGACTCAGACTGCGACATAGGGCTCCGGGGACGGGGCGGGAGCGTCAGGTGGTTTGGTCGGCGGCCGGTCCGAGACGGCTTCTGTGCGCTGCGATTGCATGACCACGGTGAAGGTCGAACCCTGGCCCGGCACACTCTGCACCAGCACCGTCCCGCCATGGCGCTCGGCGATCTTGAGGCACAGGGGTAGGCCAATGCCCGTGCCCGGGTAAACGCCGCGCCCGTGCAGCCGCTCGAACACACGGAAGATCCGTTCCGAGTACTGCTTTTCGAAGCCGATCCCGTTGTCGCGCACGGTCAGCTTCACCCATCCCTCCTCGGTCACCGCGCTGATGTCGATCTCGGGCCGGACATCCTCGCGGCGGAACTTGAGCGCGTTGGAGGTCAGGTTTTGCAGCAGCTGGCGCATCTGGGGTGCGTCGGCGGAGATCGTCGGCAGCGCTCCGACACGCAACAAGGCGTCGGAGCCACGGACCTGCTCGTCGAGGTCCTCAAGGACCTCCCGCGTCATCTCGCTCAAGTCGACGGGCACGAACGGACGGCTCTGAGTGCTCACCCGGGAGAATTTGAGCAGATCCTCGATCAGACGCTGCATGCGCTCGGCCGAGGCCCCGGCCCGCTGGAGGTAATCGCGGCCCCGCTCGCTCAGGACGGCGCTCTCGGTATCGGTAACCCGCTCGGTGAAGGTCCGCACCTTGCGCAGGGGCTCCTGGAGATCGTGGGAGGCGATCGAGGCGAACTGGTCAAGCTCCGCATTGGAGCGGGCCAGCTCCTGCGCGCGGCGCTCGAGCTCGGTGTTGCTGCCGGCCAGGGCGGCGTTGCTCTTGGCCAGCTGGAGATTAGCCACCTCGAGCTCGTCCCTCGCCTCGCGAACGGCATCGCTGGCGCGCAGGGCGCGCAAGGCCAGAAGCAGCGCCAGAACGCCGACGATGGCAAAGGCGGCGAAGATCACCCAGGGCAACCATTTGCGCAGTCCGGAAACGCTGGCGAAGAGAGGTCCGTCAGGGGCAGTCAGCAGGACCCTCCAGCTCGTGTTGGCCAGCGGGACTTGGTCGTAGTAGTGGCCGCGGGCCTCCCCGCTGGGGTGGTGAAGCACCGACAGCTGAACCGGAGTGTGGAACACGTAGCCGGTAGGACGGGCCGCGTAGGTGGAGGACAGCACTTCGCCGTTGCCGTCGAGCACGAAATTGTGGGCCCCGCGCACGCCGTGAATCTGCCGGAGCTCGCCGAGCAGGAACGGGCCGAGAAGCTGAGGGGAGAGCCCGGTGAGCAGGTAGCGCACACCCGAATGGGTGTTCAGTGCGATCCCGAAGTTGATCACTCCAGCCGAGCCGTAGGGCAGCACGTTGCCCAGCGCCCAGGGACGGCCCAGCCGCAATAGCCGCAGAGCTGCCGAGAGATTCAAGTCGTTCCGAGCCTGAGCCGTGAAACCGGCGGTGTGGGCTAGGACCAGACCCGAGGGATCGAGCAAGACGACGTAGCGGTTGTTCCCCGCGAGCTTGTCGAGCCGCCGATTGGGCACCTTGGCCGCCCCGAGCAGCCCGGCGTCCGTGGCCGCCGAACTGGCCGCCGAGGTCTGGAACAGGCTGTCGAGCAGAGCAGCGGCCAGCACCGAGCGTTCGTGCACTCGACCCTCGACATCGGCCTTGGACTTCGCCTGCGTGTTCGAGAGCTCAATCGCGAACACCGTCAAGAGGCCGAGAATGATGACCGTTCCGGTGATCATCACGGCCAGAACATCTCGCCGCCTCATGCCGCTCCTCATCCGTGGCCCACAGGGTTCCC
The DNA here is from genome assembly GCA_039922645.1 of Solirubrobacteraceae bacterium. Lineage (GTDB taxonomy): Bacteria > Actinomycetota > Thermoleophilia > Solirubrobacterales > Solirubrobacteraceae > Palsa-465. Next base: position 21,960 of record JBDTEE010000043.1, read on the forward strand.
TCGTGTCCTACCAGACTCGCTACTCGATGCCAAGCCGGTCCAACAGACGTTCATCAGCCCTCCAGTGTCGCCGCACTCGCACCGAGAGCTCCAAATGCACCTTCGTGCCGAGCTCGCGCTCAATCGTTCGCCGGGCCGCCACACCGATCGACTTGATCATCCGACCGCCCGACCCGATCAGTATGCCCTTTTGTGACTCGGTCTCGCTCAGTACCACGGCCTCGATGCGCACCAGGTCGGGGCGGAGCTGGCGAATATCTTGCACCTCGACCTCGACCGCGTGCGGTACCTCGTCCCGGGTACGGGACAGAATCTGCTCTCGGACCAGCTCCGCCAAAAGAACCATCGGCTCCTGGTCTGAGTGCTGTGCTGGGGAGAAATAGAACGGCCCGGGGGGCAGCAGACCGACCAGATGATCGGTGAGGGCCGGAATCCCGGCTCCCGAGCGAGCTGAGACGGCGTAGATCTCTTGCGCGAGATCCAGGTCTTCGGCCGCCTGGAGGGTTGAGGCGATCCGCGACTGGCTGGCCCGATCTGTCTTGTTGGCGACAATCGTCACCGGGACCGAGGTTCCCGTGGCGCTGCCCGCGCGGCTGAGCAGCTCGGCCAGGAAGCGATCCCCGGGCCCGATCCCCTGCTCGCAGTTGATCACCAGCAGGCACGCGTCGGCGTCGGCCAGCTCACGCTCAACCCGGTGCTGCATGCGCTCGGTGAGCGCGTCACGCGGGCGCTGAACGCCCGGTAGGTCCACGAGGATCAACTGCCAGTCCGGCCCGGTGGCCACTCCGCGGATGGCCCGCCGCGTGGTCTGCGGCTTGTCGGAGACGATCGCCACCTTGGACCCGATAATGGCGTTGGCCAGCGTCGATTTCCCGACGTTGGGACGTCCGGCCAGGGCAATGAAGCCCGAACGAGTCGCCGGCGGCTGGGCTAGTTGACCCATCGCATCAATTCGGCCTGCAGGGCCAGCATCTCGCCCTCGTCGGTCTCATGGTCCATGCCGCTGAGGTGCAGGGCACCATGGACAACGGCCTCACGCAGATCCTCGGTCCGGGGCGGGCAGATCACGATGTCTCCCAGCTCCCGCGGCCCCGCCGCCACTCCGTCCTCATCGACGCCGAAGGAGAGCACGTCGGTGGCGCTGTCGATCTGCCGGTGGGCCAGGTTCAGTTCGCGACTGCGGTCCTCGTCGACAAACTCGATGGCCACATGACCCTCATCGATACCGGCCGAGGACAGGGCCAGCGCACAGAGCTCCTCGAGCTCGACCGCCGTGGGCGCCTCTGCGGCAACGGCCTCGATGCCGATCACCTCGACGTCGAGCATCGCCGACGGGTTCCTAGGCCCGCTTGCGCGGGCGCAGCTCCGGGGCCGCGCGCTGAGAGTGCTCGTTGTAGGCGGCCACGATCCGCCGCACGAGCTTGTGGCGGACCACGTCTTCTTCGCTGAAGCGGACGAAGTCGATGCCCTCGACCCCGTCGAGGATCTCCGAGACGACCACCAGCCCCGAGCCCTGCTCACGGGGCAGGTCGATCTGGGTGATATCGCCCGTGACCACCATCCTCGAGTTAAAGCCCAGCCGCGTGAGGAACATCTTCATCTGCTCCGGGCTCGTGTTCTGGGCCTCGTCGAGAATGATGAAGCTGTCATTGAGCGTACGGCCGCGCATGAAGGCCAGTGGCGCGACCTCGATCACGCCTCGCTCGAGATGCTGGCTGACCCGCTCGGGATCGAGCATGTCGTGCAGAGCATCAAACAGGGGGCGCAGGTAGGGATCGACCTTGGCCATGAGGTCCCCAGGCAGGAAGCCGAGGCGCTCCCCCGCCTCGACCGCGGGACGGGTGAGGATGATCCGGTTGACTTCGCGCCGGCTGAGCGCGGCGGCGGCCAGCGCGACGGCCAGGAAGGTCTTTCCGGTGCCCGCCGGGCCGATCCCGAAGGTCACCGTGTTGTCGCGAATCGAGTCGACGTAGCGCTTCTGGTTGACCGTTTTCGGGGCCACCTTGGTGGCGCGGTGACGCCAGACCACATCGTCGAGGATCTGGGATGGGGACTCGTGCTGGTCCAGGGCGCGGCTCACGGCCTCGATCGTTCCCGGGGCGATCTCGTGTCCCTGGGCAATGAGATCTGAGAGCTCGCGCACCACCACGATGGCCGCATCAACGCTCTGCTCATCTCCCTCCAGGGTGAGGACGTTCCCGCGCAGGTAGACGTCGCATTCGAGGTGTCCCTCGAGGGTGCGGAGGATCACGTCGCCGCTGCCGGCCAGTTCGGCCGCCACGGCGTTGTCGAGCTCGAGCGCCTTGCGCAAAGGGCTACCTGGCTGACCCCGCGCCCGAGAGCGCGTCGCGCACCTGGGCGGAGGCCCGCTTTCCGTCCGCCCGACCACCTGTGCGAGCCATGACGAGCTTCATGACCTGGCCCATGTCCTTGACCTCGGTGGCGCCCGTCTCGGCCACCGCATCAGCCACGATGGCCACGAGCTCCTGGTCGCTGAGCTCGGCCGGTAGGTAGGTGCCAATGAGCACTGCCTCGCCCTCCTCGTGCTCCGCCAGCTCGGGGCGGCCACCGTCACGGAACTGGGCCGCTGCCTCCAGCCGACGCTTGCGCTCGCGCCGGAGCACGGCCAACTCGTCATCGCCGCCATCCTTGGCTGCCTTCTGAAGCTCGGAGAGCACCAGACGCAGCGCAATGACCCGATCTTTCTCTCTAGCCTTCATGGCCGTCGTGATGTCGGCCCTGACCTGTTCGGCAACCGTCACTGACTGCTTAGGATAGCCCCCGCCGGTACGGAAAATAACTCCTTGACTGCGACCACTCACCATCGGGCGACTGTCGTGCGCCTCGATCGGATCCTCACGCCGCAGTGTCCTCGGGACGGAACGCTCAGAGAGGAGAGAGGGCTCCTGCGCAAGACCAGCCCGAGGCTTGGGCCGTGGCGCGATGACATCGAGGAGCAGGCCACCGAGAGTCATGCCGATCGCGAGTGGGTTGGGCAACTGTTCACCTCCTTCGTCCTGGATCTGGGAACACAAGCGACGCCACGAAGGATCGGTCACGGCGGACGGGGCGGCGTCGGCCGTGTGGACAAGATTCGGTTCCCCGGGCTTAGGCAGAGGGGAACTGCAGGCGCAGGGCTGACCACTCGCCCCGGTGGCGGCGTTCCTGCTCCACCCCTCCGCGGGCCGCAAAAGCGGTGGCCACCGAGTCGGCCTCCTCGACCAGCAGGCCGCTGAGGATGACCTCCGGGGGAAAGCGGTGCTGGGTGGCGGCCCAGACGCGAAGCGGCGCCGCGAGCACGTTGGCCACGGCAAGCTCGCAATCGGGCACCTGGTCGGCTCGCAGGTCAAACTCAAAAACCTCGAGCGTGACGTCGTTGGCCGCGGCGTTCTCTCGGGTGGCTGTGACCGCCGCGGGGTCGTAGTCCAGAGCCCGAACGGGTTCCCAGCCCAGCCGGGCGGCGACGATGGCCAGGACACCGGAACCACAGCCCACATCGATGAGCGTCCCGCATGGCCCGGGTGCGTCGAGCAGGAGCTCCAGGCAAAGGCGGGTGGTGGCGTGGGCGCCGGTGCCAAACGCCTGGCCGGGGTCAATGACCACATCCACGGGCGTGGTGGCGGGTGGCTCCCAGGGCGGACGGATGGTCAGGCCGTCAAGGACCAGAGGGCGGTGAAAGCTCCGCCACCGCACCGCCCAGTCATCGGGGATCTCCTCAGTGCGGACTTCGACCAGCGCCCCGCCCGTGCCTCCGGCGGCCGCGGTGAGCTCGGGCAGCGCGGGCAGTTCCCCGGGTGCGCCGTATACCGCGTACTCGACGATGCCGGGCTCCGGCTCTGACTCCTCGACCCCGCTCGGCGCCAGCTCAAGCAGCTCGGCCAGGACCAACTCGGCCTGCTCGCGCTGAACGCGCAACGCCAGGCGCAACATCGCCACTAACCCCCGAAGGCGCGCCTCAGCTTGCCGAACACGCCCTCCTCGGTGCGGAGATTCTCCTCGGTCAGGCTGGCCGAGAGCCGCTCCAGCAGCTCCCTTTGATCGCGCTTCAGGCGCTTGGGCACAACCACGTTGACCACCACCTGGAGATCCCCCCGGCGACGGCCCCGCAGCGCCGGCATGCCCTGCCCGCGGACCGAGAAGGTCTCGTTGGGCTGTGTCCCAGGCGGAATCTCGACTTCGGTGGACCCGTCGATGGTCGGCACCTGGACGGTGGTTCCGAGCGCAGCCAGCGGCGCGGATACGTCGACGACGGTGACCAGATCGTCCTGATTGCGGACGAAGCGAGGATCCTCGATCACCCCCACCTGGACGTACAGGTCACCGGCGGGGCCGCCGTGGTCGCCCGCGTGCCCGCGGCCGGAGATGCGAATCCGCTGGCCGTCCTCAATTCCGGGGGGCACGTCCACGGCAAGGTTGACTCGTTCGGCGCGACGACCTCGCCCGTGGCAGACATGGCACGGCTCCTTGGGGATGCGGCCGTCACCGCCGCAGACATCGCACGCGGCGGCCCGGACAACCTGGCCGAAGGGCGTCCGCGTCACCGCGCGGAGCTGACCTGTGCCCTGGCACTTCGCGCAGGTTTCAATCGGCGTTCCCGGCTCAGCCCCGTTGCCGTGGCAGTGCTCGCAGCGCTCGATGGCGTCGAAGGCGACCTGGCTCTGCGTCCCGCTGGCCGCGTCGGCCAGACTGATCTGAACGCTGGCCGCGACATCGCCGCCAGCGGCGGGTCCGCCGGGCTGGCCTCCGCCGAACGCTCCGCCGAAGGCACCGCCGCCGAAGAACGCCTCGAAGATGTCGCCCACCGAGCCAAAGCCCTCGAAGTTGGGCGAGTAGCCGCCGCTGCGCAGGCCGTCGTGGCCGTAGCGGTCATACGTGGCCCGCCGCTCAGTGTCGGAGAGAACCTCGTAAGCCTCGGCCGCCTCCTTGAACTTCTCCTCGGCCTCGGGATCGTGGCTATTGACGTCGGGGTGCAGCTCGCGAGCCAGGCGCCGGAACGCTTTCTTGATGTCAGCCTCACCGGCATCGCGGGATACGCCCAGAATCTCGTAGTAATCGCGTGGCATCTGGGAGGCGCTCATCTCGTTTCGTAGACGTCGGAAACGAAGTTGGAAAGCTGGGCAGCGGCCTCGCGCACCGCTCGGATCGCTCCGCCGTAATCCATCCGCAGCGGGCCGATCACCGAGACCGTGCCGAGCGTGCGCTGCGGCAGTCCGTAACTGGCAGCGACCAAGGCCAGCGAGCGCAGGGCGGGCTCCTGATTTTCGGCGCCGATCCGCACGGCGACGTCGCGGGGCACAGTGAGGGCCGAGCGCAGCACCTCGAGCAGGGCCACGCGGCGCTCGAGCATATCCATGAGCAGATTCAGCTCGGAGACGTCCCCTACCCGACCGAGGGCCAGGAGCTTGGCCGTGCCGTCGACGTAAAGGGTGGCCTGCGCGGAGGCTTCGAGATCCGTGAACACCGGCGAGAGAGAATCCAGGAACGCCCTCTCCATGGCCGACAACGAGGGATCGCTGAGCCGCTGACCGAGCATCCGGGCGCCCAGCCCGAGTCCGACCAGGCGCTCGTTCAGGTAGCTGGCCGCCCAATCGGCCAGCCCGGTGTCCACCGGCCGTGGGAAGGTGAAGAGCCGCTTCGTGACCCCGCCGGTGGAGGTGATGACGACCACCATCAGCACCTGAGGCTGTAGAGCCAGGACCTCCACATGGCGGATCGTGGATGTCTCAATCGGGGGGGCGGTGACGATGGCCAGCAGGTCGGTGACCTGCGACAGCGTCTCCGTTGTCACCCGCATCGCCTCATCGAGCTCGCGGCGGACCAGGCTCAGGGAGAGCGGTGGCCCGGCGGGCTCACTGGGCAGCAGACGGTCGACGAAGTACCGGTAGCCGGCCTCCGTGGGGACGCGCCCGGCCGAGGTGTGTGGATGGGCCAGCAGGCCGAGCTCCTCGAGGTTGGCCAGCTCCTGACGGATGGTCGATGGGCCCCATTCAAAGGCGGCGCTCAGCGCCTTGGAACCCACGGGCGCGCCCGCCTCGAGGTGGTCCTCGACGAGGCGGCGCAGCACAAGCTCCTGGCGTTCACTCAGCACGGAGCTGATTGTAGGTCGGCGCGGTGGCGTCACCCGACCTTCAGTCCAGGCGGATGTGGGCCTCGCCGTGGCGGATGATCCGCTTGCCCGCCTGCACAGCTTCGGAGTCGACCACAGCGTGGCCTGACTCAATCGTGCGGACCTTGCCGGTCACGACGATCTCCTCCTCGAGCTGCCCCATGCCGCGGAACTGCACGGCCAGGCGCTCCAGCCGATCGGGACCTCCGAGCGCCTCGGTGTGGGCGCGGGCCACCTGGGCCATGGTCCATAGACCGTGCAGGATGCGCCCGGGAAGCCCGACCTGGCGGGCAAACTCCTCGTCGACGTGGATCGGGTTGAAGTCGCCCGACGCGCCCGCGTAGCGAACCGTCACGTAGCGGTCGGGAGTGACCTTGAGCTCGAACTCGTCGCCGGGATTCACGGAGGCGGCCACCGGCGCTACTCCCCCCTCACGATGTTGGTCCAAGTGCCCGTACACACCGTCTCTTTGCGTTGGTTCACCGAGCTGGTCTCGAATACGTAGAAGCCCATGCCGCCGCGCTCGGCGATCTCGGACACAGTGGTGGTGGTGGTGATCTCGTCTCCCGCCACGACAAGCGGACCCCAGCGGAACTCCTGGCCACCGTGGACCATGCGGGCGAAGTTCAGCCCCACCTCGGGATCGAGGATGGCCGCGACCACAGCCGGGACGGAGTACACGACGGCGAACATCGGCGGTGCCACGACATCGCTGAAACCGGCTTCGCGGGCCGCGTCGGGCTCGAGGTGGAGGCGATCGGTCTCCCCGACCGCGTGGGCGAATTCGCGGATCTTCTCGCGTCCGACGGCGTAGAGCTTCGGCGGGTAGGACTTGCCGACGGCATCGGTGCTCGAAGTCACGGGCGGGCAGTGTACGGGCGAAGCGCAGGCGATGACCGGCACGCTGTGAGGCCGAGGCTCAGATGATCACCGGGACCGCCCCGCCGTCCACCGACCAGGCGGCGCCGACAACGTAGCCGGCCGCCTCCGAGCACAGGAAGACGATGACCGCGGCAATCTCGGCCGACGTGGCGAGGCGATGACGCGGCACCCCCGCCGCGGCGGCCTCCAGCACCTCCTCGCGCGTGCCCCCGCGCGCATGAACGGTCTGATCGACCAAACCGCCGGGCGCCAGCCACAGCTCGCTCGCCACCGGCCCGGGGGTGACGGCGTTGATCAGCACCCCGTCGCGGGCGTAGGCGTCTGCGTAGGCCCGGGAGAGCGAGAGCTGCGCCGCCTTGCCCACCGAGTAGGCGACGTTGCGCTGGCCGGGGCGCTTGCCCGAAGAGGAGCTGACGTTGACCACCCGCCCCCATCCACGTTCGCGCATCGCCGGAATAGCGGCTCGCATCATGCGCATGGACGCCATCACCGAGAGCTCCCACTGATCCTGCCAATCCTTGTCGGTGAGTTCTTCAACAGGCCGGACCGAGCTGGTTCCGGCCCCGTTGACCAGGGCATCAACACGACCGAAGTGCTGGCGGCAGGCGAGGACCGTGGTTTGACCGGCTTCGGGGCCGGTGACGTCCAACGCCAGCCAGCGCATCGCCTCGCCACCACCGCACTGCTCACTCGCTGCGCGCAGCGCGGCCTCGCCGCGACCCACCAACAACAGGTTCGCGCCCTCGGCCCGAAGCTGGCGGGCGACCTCCAGGCCGATACCCCGCGAGCCGCCGGTGATGATGCAGGCGCGATCACGCAGGCCGAGATCCATGGGCCGATTCTTCCATGCTCCCCGCGCAGGCGATGCTCGGGTGTGTTCGGCCGCTAAGGGCCTCTGGACGAGTCTGGACGCCCCGTCATCGACACATGTACGAGGTTCCCGACCCGGCCAGCGGCCTGCCTTTGAACAAGTTTTGGAGCCGGATGTGCAGAAAGTCTTCGTAAACCGACTTAGGTCTGGGTTCACCTAGCTCTTGGTCCCCTTCGCCACCCCCAGCGCCGGGACGACTCGCCTCCAACCAAACATGAATCGCCGGGGACCGGGTTGGGTTTTCCATCTCCTCACCCTCCGGCATCGGGGCTCGCGCCCCACCACAACAATCCAAGGAGGGACTCATGTTCCGCAAGATCACTAAGAAGCGCAATATCGCCGCCCTGAGCGTCTTGGCCGTACTGGCCCTCGCAGGTGGCGCGTATGCCTACTTCACCTCGTCCGGCAGCGGCACGGGCACGGCAACGGTCGGTACCGCAACGGGCTTCACCGTCCAGCCCGTGGCGGCCACCGGCGGCCCGCTTTATCCCGGATCGGGTAGCGAGAGCATCGGCTACACGGTCAAGAATCCGGGCGGCGGCGCCCAGAACCTGAGCGCGACCACCGCCACGGTGGCGTCCTCGAGCGGCAACATCACCCAGGACGGCGTCGCCGTGGCCGGGTGCCTGGCCTCGTGGTTCACGGCCACCAACAACCCGCCCACCCTGCCTCAGGACCTGGCCGCTGGCGCGAGTTCGACCGCCGGCAGCGTCACCGTGACGATGTCGGACTCGGGTACGAGCCAGAACCCCTGCGAGAACACCTCGCCGGACATAACGATCCACGCCAGCTAGTAGCGCGATCGCGGGAGCTGCCGGGTAGCGAATGCCTCGCTACCCGGTTCTCTTCCGCTCGCGGGAACCCCGATTGCCATGCGCAAGCGCAGCTCAGCTCCTTTGTTGACCTTCGCGGTCACGCTCGGGGTCTTGTTCGGAGTGGCAGCCGCCTGGGCCGCCCTCCCGAAGGTGGGCACCTCGGTCGCGCGAAGCGCCGCGGCGCGCCACCGCAAGCACGTCAGGCGCATCCCGGCCCTGCTTTCGGTCTCAGCCCCCCGCTCGGCGCACTTCTACAACGCGGGCGGCTGGCGCGCCGGCTGCCCGGCCCCGGCCGGCGTATGCGGCACGGTGCGCACGCTCCCCGGATCGGAGACAGTGCTGATCTCGATCCGACGGGCTGGGCCTGCGCCCAAGCGTCACGGGCGGCCCGCGCGTCGGCGCCGGCGCCACGTCGTGAAAGCGCCCGGTTTCCGCCCCGCCAAGCTTTCGCCCCGGAAACTGCGGGGAAAGCTTCAGAGCCAACGTCGATGGAGTTATCGACTCGCGCTCCCTCGGCCCGATGGCCGCTACATCCTTGTCGTGAAGCTGACCAGTCGGCGACGCAACCGCGTCCGGGTGCGAGTCACTCAGAGCATGACCTTCACGGTGGACACCGTGCCTCCGCTCGCGCCTGTCATCACCGCCGCCCCAGCCAACCCGACGACCGAGACCAACGCACATCTGAGCTTCTCCGCCCCGGAACGGTGGTTGAGCGACCAATGCGACCTGGACAACCAGCCCTGGCATCCCTGCCAGAGTCCCGTCGGCTACGCCGGACTCAGCCAGGCCCGGCATCAGTTCCAGGTCCGAGCGGTCGATCGGGCCGGCAACTGGTCACCGTCAACGGCGTACGCGTGGACGGTGATTGGCGCCGGACCGGCCGGCCCAGGTCTCCCCTTCGCCCTCAGCGGCGGCGCCAGGGGGGCTCTCTACCCCGGCGGTTCGGCTCGCCCCGTGGCGCTCAGCGTGGCCAACGCCAACAACGTGCCCATCTATGTCACCGGCCTGAGCGCCAGCCTCCGGCTCTCGAGCCTGCCCCTGGGTTGCCCGGCTAGCGGCTACCGGATCATCGAGCCGAGACTCCCGGCGAGCGGTGTCTACGTCGCCGCTCATACGACGCTCACGCTTCCCGTCGGCGCCACCCCGACGATCCAGATGGTCGAGACCGGCAGCAACCAGGATCCGTGCCGAGGCGCGCGACTGGTTCTGGACTACGCCGGGACGGCACGCTCATGATCGGGCCGTGGCCGGCGCTGCGGGCGGCCGGGCTGGCGGTCGTCTTGGGCCTTCTCATGAGCGCGAGCGGCGCCTGGGCCTACTTCAGCTCGACCGGAACCGCGACGGCGAGCGGCGGCGGTGTCGGATCGCTCTCTGCGCCGGTCATCACCGGTGCGACAGCGGGGCCCGGCACGGTCAGCCTGTCCTGGAGCGCGATCACGCCGCCAGGCCCGGGAACGGTTACCTATTACGTGACCCGAAACGGCAGCCTGGCCGGCGGCAACTGCCCGACCTCGGCGAGTCCGTCGACACAAACCAGCTGCACCGACAAGGGGCTGGCGGCCGGCAACGACGACACCACGGTTACGGCCGTCTGGCAGTCCTGGACGGCAGCCAGCGCGTCCGCGAACGTGCTGCTGTCCTCGGGGGCGGCCGCCCAGGTCTTCCTCACCAGCGCAACTACCAACCTGGGCTCCGGAACGACCCGGACCCTGACCGCGACGATCGAGGACGCGAACGGCAACACCGTCACCAGCGGCCCTGACAGCACCGACGCCATCACCTTCGCCAAGACCGCCGGCACCGGCACCATCACCGGTCTGAGCACCATCACCGCCTCAGGCGGCGTCGCCGCCGACACCATCACCGGCGCACTCGCCGGCCCCATCAGCCTCCAAGCCAGCGCCACCCTCAGCGGTCCTGGAGCAACGAGCTCGCTCGCCCAGAGCTTCTCGGTGGTGGCCGGACCAGCAACACAGCTGGCGCTCTCGGGGTCGAGCACCAACCTGGGCGCCGGCGCCACCCGGACCCTGACCGCGACGATCCAGGACGCGAACGGCAACACCGTCACCAGCGGCGCTGACAGCACTGAC
>JBDTEE010000044.1:0-6202 GCA_039922645.1 Solirubrobacteraceae bacterium
GGGTCCTGGACCTCGGCGAGGGCCGCCCAGCAGCGTTCCTCGAGCGAGGGTCTCAACCTGCCCGCGACTTGCGGAGCTTGTAGTACGACTCCTGGAGGTCGCCGACCATCGCCACGTTGCGCGGACCGCGGGCGCGCCAGCGCGCGAGCACGTCGTCCCAGCTGCAGGGATCGTTGAAATCCCAGCGCTTCTCCTCGGCGTCGAACGTGCAGGGGAAGGGGTAGTCGAGGACGAAGGCGTCGCCCTCCCTGTGCGCCGGGACCTTGACTCCGATCGACTCGCAGAAGGGGACCACGACCGAGAGCCACCACTGCCGCAGCTCGTCGTTCGTCTTCGCCTTCAGGCGGTACTCGATCTGCGTGTGGTGCTGCTTCAGGTTGTCGGGGAGGCCGAACCACTCGACAGTGAGCGGGAACATCCAGTCGACGTTGCGCTGCAGCTCTTCCTTCGCCTCGCCGCCGGCCTTGCTGATCTTCTTCATCCAGCTCTGGCCGTTGCGGAGGTGGAAGTTCTCCTCCGCCATCACCTTCACCAGGCCACGCTTCCAGGGCCCGTAGGAGCACGCGTCGTGGATGTCGCCGAGGAGGCAGAACCCGGCCTGGTCGTACATCGCGTTGGCGATCGCCAGCTCGGTCCAGGATTCCAGCGGGACGTCGAAGGCGTACGGGTAGCGAAACGACTTGGGATCGCGCTCGAAGATCAGCTTCTCCTCGTCCTCGCCCAGCTCCTCGAGGATGTGGTACGCGATGTGGGCGTGCGCCAGCTCGTCCTGGATGATCGCGATGCCGGTCATGAAGGCGTTGACGCTGGGAGCGCGCTTGGCGGCCAGGTAGTAGGCGGGCGCGCTGATCAGCTCGGTGTCACCGCTGACCGTCAGCGTGTGCTTGAGCTCCTTCAGGTAGGCCGGCGTCATCTCGTTCACGGTCTCGATGAGGTCGCCCTTGGAGAGCAGGCTGTCGAAGCGAACCTGGTTGACCGTCGCCATGGGTGAGATTGTACGCACGGTACAATTCGCCTCTCCGACGGCCCGAATCGGGCCTCAGCGGTGGCTGTAGCTCAGTTGGTAGAGCGCTGGCCTGTGGAGCCGGAGGTCGCGGGTTCGAGACCCGTCAGCCACCCCATTCCGCGAAGGCCTCGGAGTGCTGCAAAATAGCTTGGAACTGAGCTGAAACGTAGCGGCTGGCCTAGGTGCAACTGCAATAGGGCTCATTAGTGAGTTACAATGCAGTGTGCTATGGCTGGAATCACCCAATCTCGCCTCGCTTCGGTGGCTCAAGACCAGTGGGGTCTCCTTACCAGGCAGCAGGCTGAGGCATCCGGGGTTTCTCGGGCAACGCTCCAGCGGCTGGCTTCGGACCACGTTCTCGAACGGGTCGCGCACGGTGTATACCACCTTGCCGGAGCTCCTGAGCCTGACCATCTCCAACTCCGGGCCGCCTGGCTCCAACTCGCCCCTGATGTGCCTGCCTGGAAGCGCCGGCCAAGTGAAGGGGTAGTGTCCCATCGGTCGGCTGCAGCCCTCCTTGGCCTTGGCCATCTTCCCGCCGACCGGCACGACTTCATCCTGCCCGAGCGCCGGCAGACGCGTCACCCCGATGTGCGGCTTCACCACCGGTCCCTCCGAGAGCCGGAATGGACTAGCAACCAGGGCCTGCCGGTCACGCGGCCCGCGCGCACAGCGTTCGATCTCCTTGACGATCGTGAGGACCCCGAGGCCGTTGCGCACGTCGTTGCCGATGCGATCCGGGGCGGCCACGAACATCCCGCACGTTTTGCCGAAGCCCTGATGCCGATGGCTTCGCGTCTTGGCTTCCGCCGGGGCGACGGCCTGGGCAGCCTCCGCTCCCTGCTCGATCTGGTCGCGGACAACAACATTGGCAACTGGCTCGAGGACGCGCGGAACTCGCTACTCCGCGAGGCATCCAGAGCATGACCGGCGAGTACGCGACGCCGACCGCCTTCCGGCGCGCGTTGACGGACCGGCTTCGAGTGCTGGCAACCACGTCGCCGTGGACCCTGCCTCAGCTGCAGCGACAGTTCGCTTACGATCGTCTGCTGGAGCGGCTGTATCGCCGCGATGACGGATGGGTGGTCAAAGGGGCGACCGCGCTGCTCGCACGCGGAATCGGGGTGCGAGCAACGATCGATGTGGACCTCTACCGCGCAGTCGACCCCGATGCGGCTGAGGCGGAGCTGAGGGCAGCAGCCCGGACTGATCTCGGGGATTGGTTCGCTTTTGAGATCGGTCCCGCTCGGCCGGCGGGGGATGCGGCATCCGCTCGCCGCCTTCCGGTTGCCGCCCGAGTGGGGAACACCGTTTGGGCGTCGTTCCACGTCGACCTTGCTGCCACCGACCTTCAGATGACGGGGCTCCCGGACCGCGTTCCGGCGCTCACCAGGCTCGGCATCACGAGCATGAAACAGCATGGCTATCGCGCCTATCCGCTCGTCGACCACGTGGCGGACAAGGTCGCTGCGATGCATGAGACGCATGGCCGCACGGCAGCTCCCTCCACTCGGTTTCGCGATTTGGTCGATCTGGTGGCGATCAGCCTGGCGACCTCGCTGACTGCCAAGACGCTGATTTCGGCCGTCCGCTTCGAAGCGGCCAGGCGCGGACTCGCTTTACCCGACCGGCTCGGCGTGCCCGATCGCCAGGCATGGACGCAGGGCTACGCCGCCGAGGCGCGCCGATCGCTACTCTCCGAGGCAATGGCGCTCGATGAGGCGCTGGACGTCGCGGGCGCATTCCTCGACCCGGTCCTCGATGGCACGGCTCGCGGCCGTTGGGACCAAGTGACGCGGACGTGGAGTCAAGCACGATGAGGCTGAGCAAGGAGCGCTTCGAGGAGATGGTCGAGGAGGCGACGGTCGACTGTTACAACGACTCGGAGCAGACGACGGGCTGGTTCACGATGATCGAGAGCAACCTCGCCCTGCCCTTCAAGACCGCCATTCTCGGGGTAACGGTGACGGTCGACAAGGTGGATGTCACCGTCGCCGAGCAGCTGGTCGCCAGGTGCCGTCGAGGTAAGGAGAAGCAACTGGTGTCGATTCTCGACCTCCCGTTGCCCAGTCCTCCCCCGGCCGGCTCAGAGTGGATTGAAGCGTACCGCCGCTGGTTCAAGAACACCGGCGCAGGATGACCTTCCAGCCGGAACGCGAATGAGCAGCATCGAGAACGATGTCAGCCACCTCCTGCTGGTCGACCCTGTCGCCGGTGAGCGACTTCGTCTCGAAGACTTCGGCCGCGAGGCGGCGCCTGCTTCCAGCATCAGCTGAATGCTCTACCACCCAGGAATAGAACTCGCACGAGTAAGCGAACGTCTCGCGTTTGTAGAACGCGATGTCCAGCAGCCACTCCCTGCGGCGGGTTTCGGGAAGTCCCGCGGTTGCGCGCTTGCAGTTGTGGAATATGTGCGCGACCTCGTGGACCAAGAAGTCCGAGCTGGGATCGGGCTCATTGAAGTAGAGCGGCGAGACGAAACAGGTGGTCTCCTCGCTGAGCCCGACCAGCGTGGCGGCGTCGGGACTCAGCAACTCGGCTCCGAGCGTGGCGAGGTGAAGATTGGCGAGCATCCACGCCGTGTGGTCCCAACGTTGATCCATCAACAGCTGTTCGAGGTTGCTGCTGGTTACGAAGATCACCGACCGCTCTACCAGCCTGAGGACGGCCTCCCGCTCGGCGGGAGGAAACAAGCCGGTGACCATGGGCATTACCTGGTCGCGCGTCGCCTCGCGCGAGTCGTCCGCCGGCAGCACTGGATGGGTCCGGCCCGCCGCCCGCCGCAGCATCTCGCTGATCAGCGCTCCGCGTAGATCGCGGTGAGACCGTTCGGCCCTTTCTCGGAGGTCACCGGTCCACGCGTTCATCAATAGATCGGTTGATCCCGAGCGCAGGTAGATCTCGATCGCGGCCGCAACCGCCGAGTCGTCAGTCCGGGTAGACGTTGCCAACCTCTACCACATGCCAACTGCCGCGGACTCGACCCATCACGAGGTTGACCGACCAACCGGGTCGCGCGATCCGGCCCGCTACCGGCCCAACCTGCAGTGGACCCAACTCGCCGTCGGTGCCCTCGAACCACAGCGCACCAGCCTCCACGCGGCTGATGGTGAGGTGATCCTCGACGTAGTCAGCGTCGGCCAGCGACTGAACATCGACGTTGGATCGCTCGGCGAGCTCGTACAGCAGGGAAGCCAGCTCCTCGACTCGCGGAATATCGGAGCTCGCGGCCGCCGCTCGCTCTTTGGCATCGGTGACCTCTCCCGGCACCAAGAGGCGATGTTCGACGATCCAATCCAAGAGATCGCTGATCACGCGCCCGGTCGCGGCCGTGACCGTCCTGGGCGCCGCGACTTTGCTGATCATGAAGTAGCCGGCAAAGGCCCCGACTTCACCAGGGATTTTTTCGGGCCCGAATAGCCTGCAGTAAGCGCCATCATCGCCGGCGTTGACGGCACTTTCCCAGCGCTTCCGCTCGAACGGCGACAGGTTCTCGTAGGCGTAGCCATTGAGGTGGAGCCTGAAGAAATCGATGATGGCGTCGTAGTTCCGGAACTCCTTAGGAGGTAGAGTCATCCGCCGTTCCGCCAGGAAGCGAGTGAGTAGGTCGTGGATTCTCTCGCTGGCGCCCGCCGCTTCTGCGGCCGAGAGCGACGCAATGCCCTTCGTGCCGGCAAGGAGCGCGCGAGTGCGATCGATGGCACGCTCGTACTTGATCGCACTGAACGGGATCCGGCGGAGAGACCGGTTGAGCTGCGCAAGGTCGACGTTTCGCAGGCTGCCGGATTGGTGGACGGCTGCCTCGATCTGATAGCCCATCTCCGTCATGGTGCCCACCACGCTCCGGCTGCTGGTACGCCCGACGGCGACCTCCGACGCGCCAAGGTGACCAAACGTGTCAGGAGGAAGGTTCTCGGCGGCCAGCTCACGCTCCACCAGCTCAGCGGCCAGAGGTCCCACGGGATTGACAGACGCCTTGGTGATCTCGGGCTCGAACAGCGAGAAAAGCGTTGCCGCTTGGGTCATCAGCAGGCACTTGCGACCATCGATCCAGAGGAGGTTTGCGTACCAGTCGTCATCGGCAGGCTCGCTACCGGTGAGCGGAGCGTCGCCGAGGAGCTTGAGCAGCTTCGCCGTGCAACGGACGACTGTCAATCCGTCCTCCAGGTGGTTCACGAGTCTTGTGGACGCTGCGGGTCACGCGACGATGCCATGACGGATGACCGACGCCAGCCAGGAGTCGGACGCCCGGGCGGAGATTGGGATAGATTATGACGACGGCTTCCGAACACGGGCCGAGAGTTATATCTTCCGGCCCTCCGAGCCGAATCCGGCTGCCTCCGGCCGATCAGAGCCCCTGATTCGAGTTCAGAAGGGCAGTTCTAAAGTCGTCCCAATAGGGACCCCAATCCTGCTCATTCGGCGGCCGCATGGTCGATCTGGGCCCCGCGTCGACTGCGTCATTCGGCGGCCGAACGGGTGATCTTGAGACTCCGGCGGCCCGATTAGGCGGGCCGCTCCGCTTCCAGCGCGAAGTCGACTGCCTCGGCGTATGACAGCGACCTGCCCCGGTCCAGGGCTGCGGTCGCCTCGGCCGCCGTGAGGCGCTCGCGCGCCTGCTCCATCAGCGAGTCCGTCAGCGCGAGCCAGGTCCGCGGAGGCGTCGTTCCCGCCGACGCGTGCATCGCTGCCGCCGCGCCGGAGAGGACCAGCGCTCGCCCGGCCTCTCCATCCGCCGCAGCGATCCAGGAGCAGACGTCCAGCGTCCACGACGCGCGCCGGTCCCCGAGCCAGCGGCCGAGCTCGAGGCTCTCGCGGATCGCTGTCCGCGCGCCGTCGAGGTCGCCCCCACTCACCCTGATCGCCGCCAGGAACGTGAGCGTGATGTGCGCCTCGTCGTCGGAATCCGCCTGGTGCCGGAGCTCGAGCGAGCGGCGGAAAAGGCTCTCGGACGCGCCGAGGTCGCCTCGCCCGCCCGCCAGGAGACCCATCTGGTGGAGGATCTCGGCCTCCATGGCCGGGTCGGCCAGCCCCTGCCAGGTCGGCAGCGCCCGTTCCAGGTTGGCCTCGGCGTGGACGGGGTCGCCGACCGCCGCCTCGACCAGCCCCGTCATGTACAGCGCGCGGCCGATGAGACGCTGGTCGCCGGCGGTCTCGCCCGCCGTCAGCGCCCGCTGCAGGCGCTCCTTCGCCTCC
>JBDTEE010000045.1:0-13163 GCA_039922645.1 Solirubrobacteraceae bacterium
AACGACGATGAACTCGGCGTCCACGAATTCGCCCAACGGCTCGGCGTCGGCGACCACGTCATCTACGTCTGGATCCGCCAAGGCAAGCTCACCGCCCGCCGCGTCGGGCAGCGCAAGCTCGCGATCCCGTTCAACGACGAGATCGAAGCCGTCTGCCGCCAACGCCTTGCTGCCTCGCCCCGAACCCGATATCTCGACCAACAACCTGTTGCCGGAGGTGCAGAATGAAGCCACCGTTGATGAGATCAGCTACCGCAAGGGGCAGCGATACCTGACGGTGGTGGTCGATCATCACAGCGGCCGGCTGGTGTGGGCCGCACCGGGCCGGGATCGCAAGACCGTGCTTCAGTTCTTTGACGCGCTGGGGGAGGAGCGCTGCAAACAGATCGAATTGGTGTCGGCAGACATGGCCGCGTGGATCTCGGGCCCGATCGCTGACCGGGTCCCTGACGCGGTCCGGTGCGTGGACCCGTTTCATGTCGTGATGCTCGCCACAGAGGCGCTGGACGAGGTGCGCCGCGAGGTGTGGAACGAGGCTCGCCGCCAAGGCAACAAGCAGCTTGCCCGGGAGCTCAAAGGCGCGCGGTTCGCGGTCTGGAAGAACCCCGAGAACCTCACCGACCGCCAGGCCGCCAAGCTCTCAAGTATCCAGCAAACCAACCAGCGGCTATACCGCGCCTATCTGCTCAAGGAGCAGCTGCGCCAGATCTACCGGCTCCCCGCCGCGGCCGCAGAGCGGCTCCTGGACGGCTGGATCAAGTGGGCGCGCCGCTGCCGGCTCGCGCCGTTCATCAAGCTCGCGCGCACGATCACACAACAGCGCGCCGGGATCCTCGCCGCGATCAAGCACGGGCTCTCCAACGCTCGGATCGAACAGATCAACACCCAGATCCGGCTGATCACCCGCCGCGCGTTCGGGTTCCACAGCGCCAAAGCGCTGATCGCGCTCGCGATGCTCAAACTCGCCGACCTGTGCCCACCACTACCCCGGTGACACCACCCACGGAAACGTCAGGAGATTCCCTTTTCGGCCGTTCCGGAAACCTCAGACCTCGAGACCGTGGCGCATGGTGTTCTCGCTCACCGCGCGCTGTTGGACGAACTGGAGCAGGTAGTCGGGTCCACCGGCCTTCATTCCCGTTCCCGAGAGACGATTGCCGCCGAAGGGCTGGCGGGCGACCATCGCCCCGGTGATTGCGCGGTTCACGTACAGGTTCCCCACCGGGGTCCGCTCGCGGACCAGGCGGACCGTGCTGGGGTTTCGGGTAAACAGTCCACCGGTCAATGCGAAGGACAGGCCGTCGACGAGGTCACAGGTTACGTCGACGTCGCGCACTCGCTGGACGGCCAGCCGGGGGCCGAAGATTTCCTCCTCGAGTACGGCCGAGCCGGAGGGAAGATCGGCCGCCACCGCGGCCGGGCAGAACCAGCCATTTCCACCGGGCGCCTCGGCGGTGGCCACGATGTTGCCCTCCCGAGCCGCGAGCTCGGCGTAACGCGAGACTCGCTCCTGGGCCTCGCGCTCGATGACCGGGGGCACATCGATTCCGAGCACCTCGGCCTGTCCTACCTCCAGCACCCGGACGGCACCGGCCAGTCGCGACAGGAGCTGATCGGCAATGGCCTCGTGGACAAGGATGCGCGAGGCCGCCGAGCACTTTTGGCCCGCGTAGTTAAAGGCCGAGCCGACGATGTCGGGCACCGCCTCATCCAGGTCGGCGTCGGCGTCGACGATCACACAGTTCTTGCCGCCCAGTTCGGCCACCACCTGTTTGAAGTGGCGCTGCCCCTCAGCCGTGTCGCCCGCGGTGCGACGATCTGCCGACCGACCGGCAGCGATCCGGTGAAGGCAATCGCCGCCACGTCGGGATGAGCCACCAGGGCGGCACCGACGTCGCCATCGCCCGGGAGCAGGCCGAGCGCGGCCTCGGGAACGCCACCGGCGCGCAGGGCCTCGATGAGCCGGGCGGCCATCCCCGGCGACTGCTCGGCGGGCTTGAGCACGACGGTGTTGCCGGTGGCCAGAGCGGCCGAGGTCATCCCGCACGGGATGGCGAGCGGGAAGTGCCACGGGGAGATCACGGCCACGATTCCGCGGGGCACGTAGCGAAGGTCGTTGCGCTCTCCGGGAACCTGCAGCAGCGCGCGGCCACGGTCGAGGTCGATCCCCGCCCCGGCGTAGTACTCGAGGAAGTCGATTGCCTCACACACGTCGGCGTCCGCCTCGAGCCACGGCTTGGCGCACTCCCGAACCTCCAGAGCGGCAAGCTCGAGGCGGCGCTCGCGCATCCAGGCGGCGGCGGCCAGGAGCGCCTCGGCGCGCTGCTCGGAACTCGTTCTCCGCCATTGCGCGAGCCCGTCGGCCGCCGCGGCCACAGCGGCCTGCACCTCATCGGGGCGCGCGGCCGCCGCCCGAGCAACCACTCGCTCGGGAGTTCCTGGATCGCTCGAGAGCAACTCCTCACCGTCGCGAGCTTCGGTCCCGATGAGCACCGGGACCGATACCGGTAGCGCGCGATCGACTCCGGCCAACGCGTCGGAGAGACCGGCGCGGACCGAGGCCCGGCGCAGCTCGAGCACGGGCTCGTTGACGAACGGCTTCAGCACAGGCAGGACGTTAACGCGGCCGCAGAGGAGTCCCGGTCACGGCGCGGCCAGGAGCTCTTTCATGGGGACGCCGCGGGCCTGTTCGGACAGGAAGGACTCGTTCGAGGTGTTCTCCAGCAGGCGCCGGACCAGATAGGCCATCCCGGCCACGAGGTCACCCACCGGGCAGTAGGCCTGGACCCGAAAGCCTCTTGCCGCCAGGGCATGCTGGAGCTCATCGCCCAGGGTCCGTCGCCGAACTCCTCCTCGTCGAGCAGTTCCAGGACCAGCTCGAGGACCGCCTCCCGCGAGTCCAGCGACTCCATGTCGATGTGCAGATGCGCGCCGTGGCTCATCGCGCTGCGCAACAAGGGGCGCAGCCGGGCGGCGGCGTCGCGCTGACCGCGCCCCGGGGCGTCCGGACGCAGGAGCGGGGTCAGGGCAGAGATCTTCACGCACACGTTGGCACGCGGCAGCTGGCCCACACTGTCGCTTTCGAGCGTCTCGCGCCCCGGCCAGCGGGCGCAGGCGGGGGAGAGAACCTCGATCGCCTCCTGGCAACGGGCGGCGTAGCGGTCAGCCTCCTCCTCGGTGACCGTGGCCTCCCCGAGCAGGTCCACGGAGCTGGCCACCCGTCCTCCCATAGCCCGCGGAGCGTTCCCAGCGCACCTGCCGGGCTCTCGCCAACGATGAACCGGTGAGCGAGATGGCGTACTCCCCCCGCCGCCGCGGCGCCCAGGGCGGTCCGGCCAGCCCGGGTGTGGGAGATCCGCATGGCTGCGGCAATGGGCGGTGGCGTCTCGGGTACGTCCTCCAGGAAGCCGGTCAAATGGCGGGCCAGGTCATCGAGCGAGCGGCAGGCCGGCACCACATCGACGAAGCGAAACAGCGCCGCTCGCAGTTCCCGGTCGCGCGAGGCCATCTCCATGGCCCGGGCGTCGATGGCCCGCATCGGATGGCGCGAGGCGCCGGGGAAGGCGGCGGCGAGGTCGGGACCGACCCGCTGGAGCTCGGCTTCTACTGCCGGTTGGGTGACCTCGGGCACCGCAGTCATAACGCAAGGGCCTCCGGGTCGCTGGGGGTGTACGGGCCCGGGGTGGCGCGCTCCACGGCCGGCCAGCCACCGTCCCGTTCGCGCTCGGCCTCATCCGCGGCTGCCCCGCCGCGCAGGCCGAACAGGCGCTTGCGGAATAGTAGGTAGATCACCACGGCAAGGTTGATGATGAAGCCGATCACCTTCAGCACCGTGCCGCGGTTGACGATCTCGTAGATCTCGAGGGGGAGCAGGAGCGAGGTGGAGATGAAGGTCAGATACTCCGCCCACCGGCTTCCCATCCACAGACCAATTCCCTCGACGCCCTCCAGCAGGGCGTAGGCGAGCAGGGCGATGCCCACGGCTTCGAGGGTTCCCGACTGCAGCGTGAACAGCTTGTCCAGCTCGTGGAGGATCCCCACGTGGCCGGTGGTCTGGACAGGCCCTCCGGCCACTCCACCCTGGATTGCGGTGAGGACGCGATAGAAGCCGGCCCTGAGATGAGTCCGGTCGGAGGTGAAGAGCAGGACGGCGATGCCGAGCAGCCCGAGGACGAGGAAATGGGCTCCCCGGTCAAGCGCGATCAGCCGCAGGACGATCCGGTCGCGCAGGGCCCGGCCTCGCAGCGGCACGGCCAGCTCGGCTCGGTCGGGGAGAGTGGCGCGCGCGGCGCTCTGCAGACGGGGGAGGACCACCCAGCAGTCGCAGCGCAGGCACCGGTGCCAGCGCAGCTCCCCGCGATCGCGGATCAGGGCCGTGTCCTCGTCGCGGGCGCGCTCAACATCACGGCCGACGAGCACGTGGCCGCGCGCGCCGCAGGTGATGAGCTCCCAGTCGACATGGCGCCGGCGCCGGGGGTACTGGGTCCCCGGAGCGGGGTTCACGGCGGGGGGGCTCATACCTGGATCGTGCCATGCGGACCTCGGATCCGGGCAGGAGGCTGGGTGAGAGGGGCCGAAAAGCACCTCATGCACATACCCGGATCACGCGGCCTGCCCCGGTGCGCGATTCTCGTCCTGGCTCTCGGCGCCCTCTCGGGCTGTGGCAACTCGGCCACCACCAGCGCGCCGGCGGCATCAGGCACGGCGACGGTGGGCACGACCAGCAGCGCCAGTTCGTCGGCGGCGAGCACCACGTCCTCGTCACAGACCACGACCGCTGGCGCGCGCGGACAATGTCCGGCCACCGATCTGCTGCTGTCCTATCTGGGCGGCCAGGGCGCCACCGGTCACGGAGAGCTCGGCTTCGCGCTGCGCAACAAGAGCGCGCGCGCCTGCCACATCTCCGGTTACCCGGGCATCCAGTTCGTGGATCGGGCAGGCAAGCCGCTGCCAACTTCATCGACCGATACCACCGAGGACTTCTTCGGCCGCAGTCCCCTGCGGCGGCTGTCGGTGGCGCCGGGGAAGACGGCCTCCTTCCGCCTCGACGTCACCCATGGCTCGGGCTCATCGGCGCCGTGCCCGACGGCGGCCGGGCTTCAGGTCGTCCCCCCGAGGGACACGCACACGCTGAGGACGTTGATCAGCAACGGCGCCTACGAGTGCGGCCGGGCCAATGTCTCCCCGTTTCAACCGGGGACCACCGCGTACCGGCGCGCCGGCGGATAGCGCCCGTTAGCGAGCGCTCGCCGCGTTGGTGCCGCGAGCCGCGCGCGAGCGAGGAGCGGGGACCCAGTCGAGCCAGGGCGGACCCGACTCGAGCATGCGGGAGATCTCCGCGGCCGGGACCGGCCGGGAGAAGTAAAAGCCCTGGACCAGATCGCAGCCCACGCGGGCCAGCTCGGCTACCTGCCGCTCGGTCTCGGCGCCCTCGCCGACGACTTGGAGCGAGAGCGCATGGGACATGGCGACGATCGCCTCGGTGATGGCGGTGTCCTCGGGCTCGATACCGAGTCCGTCGATGAACGAGCGATCCACCTTGAGGGCGTCGAGGGGGAGGCGGGTCAGGTAGGCCAGCGACGAGTATCCGGTGCCGAAGTCGTCCAGGACGATGCGGACCCCGATGGCTTTGAGTTCCTCGAGCGTCTCGCTCAAACCTTCGGCGTCGGCCAACATGACGCTCTCGGTGATCTCCAGGGTAAGCAGGGAGGGATCCAGACCCGAACCCCGCAGAGCAGAGGTGATGCTCTCGGGCAGACCGCAGCTGGCCACCTGCAGGGCGGAGAGATTGACGGCGATCGAGATCGGGGGTGAGTCCGGGCGGTCGCGGTACCAGCGGGCACCCTGGCGACAGGCATGGTCCAGTACCCAGCGGCCGATGGGCTCGATCAGGCCGTTCTCCTCGGCCACCGGAATGAAGTCCGCGGGCGCGATCCGGCCGCGCTGGGGATGCTCCCAGCGGACCAGCGCCTCCACACTGACGATCGAGCGATCGTGCAGGGAGACGACCGGCTGGTAATCCAGGGTGAGCTCGTCGCGTTCCAGCGCCCGGCGCAGATCGTTCTCGACGCGCAGACGAGAAATGGCCCGGCCGCGCATGCCCTCGTCAAACAGCTCGTAGCGCGCCCGCCCCCTTTCCTTGGCTCGGTTCATGGCCGCGTCGGCGTCGCGAATCAGGTCCTCGGCGAGCTCACCGCCCTCGGCCAGGGAGATGCCGATGCTGGTGGTGACAAAGTGCTCGTTGCCGTCCAGGACGAATGGTCGGGTGAAGACGGCGGCGATGCGCTGGGCCATTTCGATGGCGTCATGCTCGCCGTCGATCTCCTCGAGCAGGATTCCGAACTCGTCGCCACCAAACCGCGCCACCGTGTCGCTGCCCCGGACGGCCTGCTTGAGTCGCGGGGCGGCGGCGGCCAGCAGCTCATCGCCGATCTTGTGACCCATGCTGTCGTTGACAAGCTTGAACCGGTCGAGATCAAGGACCAGGATGGCTGAGAGCGACTGGTGGCGGCGCAGGCGCTCCAGCGCATGCTCCAGGCGGTCCAGGAAAAGAAGGCGATTGGGGAGGCCGGTGAGGAGATCGTGCAGCGCCCGGTGACGGATGTCGTCATCGGTGATCTGGCGCTCGAAGGCGTCGCCGAGGACGTTGGCCAGGGACTGCGCGAAGTCAACGTCGCCCGAGCTGAACTTGTGGCTGTGCGTGCAGTGCAGCCCGAGCACTCCGAACGGCCCGGCGCGACCCTCGATCGTGACGGTCAGGCCGCTGCGAGCTCCGATGGCGGTGAGCACCTCCGAGCGGCTGAACCGCTGCTCCTGCTCCCAGTCCTCGACTAACACGGGGGCGCCGGTCATGAGCGTGAAGCCGGCCTGTGAGCGCTCGCCGGCCAGCAGGCGCGCCCGGTTGGCGGTGCCCTCGGGCAGGCCGTGGGCGGCGCGAAACTCGAACACGTCGGCGTCGGGTATGAACTCGAGCACGCCGGCGATGTCGACGCCGACGAGCTCCACCGCGGCATCAATCGCCTCCTGCATCACATCCGAGGTGCTGGCGCCCTCGAGCGCATGCTCGCCCAGTCGGGCCACAGCCGACTGCTGAGCCGCGCGGCGTTCGAGCTCGGCCTCGGCCTCCTTCTGGTCGGTGATGTCCGACATGACCCCGTGCCAGCGCTGTTCTCCATCCTCATCGAACAACAGCAGCGCGTCATCGCGCACCCAGACGATGTGGCCATCGCGGTGGCGCAGCCGGTACTCAGCCGCCCCCGCCGACGGCTGGCCATCGACTATGCGATTCTCGCCCTCAAGCACGCGGTGCAAATCATCGGGATGCAGTCGTTCGGCCCACAGATCCGGATTGGCGCACCATTCCAGGGGGGTGAAGCCAAGGATCGTCTCGATCTGGGGGCTGACGTAGTGCCATGCCCCATGCTCACCCGCCTCGGCCGTGTACAGGATCGCCGGGACCCGCTGCAGGAGTCCCCGCGGATAGCCACGACCGAACTCCGCGGGCGGAGCAGGCGTGACGGAGGGGCGCGCTCGCACGCGACCCGACTTTGCTGGCCGACTCGACATGTCCGAGGGGATCATCGGCGGATCAGCCGCGAACCCGGTGCGTAGTTACCACTGAACCGCGCTTCAGTGCTGGACCCCGTAGGGGGTCAGGATCACGAGCGAATCAGCCCGAGCACCTCATCGCGCTTGGCCTGCATGTGCTCCCGGGAGCGCAGAGACTCCAGACACATCCGCAGCAGGGGCTCGGTGTTGGACGAGCGCACGTTGAAGTGCCAATCCTCGTAGTCGACCGAGATCCCGTCGAGACGGCCCTGCTTGGCATCGGAGTAGCGCGCCGCGATCTCCTCGAGCTTGGCCTCCGGCTCCGCGACCTCGCTGTTGATCTCCCCGGAGATGAAGTAGTGCGACCGGTACGGCTCAAGCAGGGCCGACATCTTCCTCTGCTCGCCTGACAGGAGTTCGAGGATCAGCAGGGCCGGAAGGGTTCCCGAGTCGGCGCAGTAGAAGTCGCGGAAGTAGTAGTGGCCGGACACCTCGCCGCCGAAGGCAGCGCCCTCGGCGCGCATGCGGGTCTTGAAGAAGGCGTGCCCAACTCGGTTGACCAGGGCCCGGCCACCCTTGCGGCGGGCGGTGTCGGCCACCGCTCGGGAGGCGCGCACGTCGTACAGGACGGTTGCCCCGGGCTCCTTCTCGATGATCGACGCGGCCATCAGGGCGGTGAGGAAGTCACCGTCGACGAAGGCGCCGGTCTCGTCGATGAAGAAGCAGCGGTCGGCGTCGCCATCCCAGGCGATCCCCAGGTCGGCTTTCTGCCGCACGACCTCGCCCATGATGAACTCCCGGTTCTCGGGCAACAGGGGGTTGGGCTCGTGATCGGGAAACTCCCCGTTGGGGGTCCAGTAGGTCTCAACGAGGTCCAATCCCAGCCGCTCGAGCAGAGGCCCGACCATTGGCCCGGCCATGCCGTTGCCGCCGTCGACCACGACCTTCAGGGGCGCAGTCGCGCCCGCGTCGATGAAACCCAGAGCCGCGGCCTGGAACTCCTCGTAGATATCGACGTCCTCCACCGAGCCGCCGCCGGGCGCCTCGCCGAGGCCGTCGATGATTCGGTCCCTCACGTCGGCGAGGCCGCTGTCTCCCGATAGCGCCAGCGCCCCCCGGCCGACCAGCTTGGCTCCCGTGTAGGGCTTGGGGTTATGCGAGGCGGTGCACATGAGTCCGCCATCCAGATCGCGCGAGCCGACCAGGAAATAGAGGATCTCGGTGCCCACCTGCCCGGCATCGAGCACGTTCGCGCCCTCTGCCGTCATGCCCTCTCGGTAGGCGGCGGCCAACTCCGGCGCGGTGAGGCGCATGTCCCGGCCCAGACCGAGCCGCACCTTGTCGGTCGGCTTGTCCTCCAGGGCGGCGATCACACGGGTCAAAGAACGACCGATGTCGAAGGCCACCGCGGCGTCGATCTCCTCGCCGTAGAGGCCGCGGATGTCGTAGGCCTTGAAGATGGCCGGATTCACGGAGGTGCTCATTGAGGCTGATGATGCCTGATAATCCGCCGCCGTGAGAGCGAGCGAGACGGCCGTGGTCATCCTCTGCGGCGGACGCGGCACAAGGTTGCAGGAGCACACCAGCTCAATTCCCAAGCCAATGGTGGAGATCGGCGGGCGCCCGATTCTGTGGCACGTCGTCCAGATCTACCTCGCTCAGGGATTTCGCCATTTCCTGCTCCTGACGGGCTATCGCGGTGACCAGATCGAGCGCTTTGTGACCGCGGAGAGCTGGCCGCGGGACGCGCAGATCCGCTGCCTTGACACCGGGCTCGAGACGCCAACGGGAGGACGCCTGCACCGGGCGGCGGCCGAGTTGGAGGGCCGTGACTTCTGCCTCACCTACGCCGATGGGGTGGCCGATGTCGACCTCGGCGCGCTGCTGGCCTTCCATCAGGGACATTCAGCCCCGGCCACGATGACCGTCGTCCGTCCCGAGCTCCCCTTCGGGGTGGCCGAGGTCAGCGACGACGGGCACATCACCGGCTTCACCGAGAAGCCCCGCAGCCAGCACTGGATCAACGGCGGCTTCTTCTGCCTGGACGCGCCCGTGCTCGAGCTGTTGGGACCGGACACGGTGCTTGAGCGCGGTCCCCTCGTCGCTCTGGCCGCGGCCGGGGGCCTGCGGGCCTACCGCCATGAGGGCTTCTGGGACTGCATGGACACCTACAAGGACGCTGTCACCCTCGATGACCTGTGGACCAGCGGGAGGCCACCGTGGAAGCTGTGGAGTTGAGCCGGCGCTCGGTCCTGGTCACCGGCGCTCACGGATTGCTCGGGGCCTGGCTGGTCCGCGCACTCCTCGCCGAAGGGGCGCATGTCGTCGCCGTGCGCCGCGATGAGCCCGTCACCACGACGCTCGGACTGCTCGGGCTCGAGCAACGGGTCGACATCGTCTCGGGCGACATCTGCGCCCCCGGCCTGATTGAACGGGCACTGAACGAATACGAGATCGACAGCGTCTTCCACCTCGCCGCGCAGACTCTGGTTCCGACGGCCAACCGGGCGCCGGCCTCGACCTTTGAGACGAACATCCGGGGGACCTGGCTCCTACTCGAAGCCTGCCGCGGACACGGGGTGGACAGCGTCATCGTTGCGTCCTCAGATAAGGCCTACGGCCCGACGGAGTCGCTTCCCTATGTCGAGGAGGACTCCCTGGCGCCGCGCTACCCCTATGACGTCTCCAAGGCGGCAGCTGATCTGATCGCTCGCTCCTACTGGCATACGTTTGCGGTTCCCGTCGCCGTGACCCGATTTGCCAACCTCTACGGGGGCGGAGATCTCAACCGCTCGCGCCTTGTCCCCGAGGCGATCGGGGCGGCGCTGGCCGGCCGTGCGCCGATCATCCGCTCCGACGGCTCGCCCGAGCGCGACTTTCTCTACGTCGAGGACGCTGCGGCGGCCTACCTGGCCCTGTGGCGGGCGCTGCTGGCCGGGCAGGGGAGGGGAGAGGCGTTCAACGCCGGCGGTGGACGGCCCCACCGCGTCGGGGACGTGGTCGAGCTCATCTGTCGTCTGGCCGGGAGTGGCGTGGGCCCAGAGATTCGGGGGGCCGGCGTCCCCTTTGGCGAGATTGACCGTCAGTGGGTCGATCCCGCCAAGCTCCGCGACCTGACCGGCTGGCAGCCCGCCGTGAAGCTCGAGGAGGGTCTTCGCCGCACCATCGAGTGGTACCGGGATCACCCCCAGGCGCTGGCCCTCTTCCTATAGTTGGAGGGGATGTCAGGTCATTCGAAATGGGCTTCGATCAAGCACAAGAAGGCGATCGTCGACCAGCGTCGGGGTCAGCATTTCACCAAGCTGGCTCGCGCGGTGACGGTGGCTGCCCGTGAGGGCGGGGGGGACCCGAACGGCAATCCCTCCCTGGCCCTGGCCATCCAGAAGGCCCGGGATGCCTCGATGCCCAAGGACAACATCGAGCGTGCCATCGCCAAGGGCACCGGCGAGGGTGTCGACGCGGACCAGATCGAGGCGGTGCTCTACGAGGGGTACGGGCCGGGCGGGGTTGCGCTCCTCATCGAGGCGCTGACCGACAATCGCAATCGCACCGGCGCCGATGTTCGCCACGCGCTCTCCAAGCATGGTGGAAATCTGGGCGAGCCGGGCTCGGTGTCCTACCTGTTCGACAAGCAGGGCGTCATCGTGGTCGACGCTTCTCGCTACGACGAGGACGATTTGATCGTCGCCATCGATGCCGGCGCTGAGGACATCGCCCGGGATGACGATGTCTACGAGATCATCACCGCTCCGGGCGACCTGGTCGCCGTACGGGACGCCCTCGCCGAAGCCGGGATCGAGATCGACGGCGCCGACGTCTCGCAGCGACCCAGGGCGCGGGTGCCCGTGGGCGAGGCTGACGCCACCCGTCTCATGAAGCTGATCGACACGCTCGAAGAATCCGACGACGTCGGGGCCGTGCATGCCAACTTCGACGTCGACGCCGCCGTGCTGGAGCGGATCGCCGGCTGACCGCCGCGACCGCCCCGCGACGCATCAAGCACGCTCTCGCTACCCTCGGACACCGCCATGCGCAAAGCCCTGACCCTCACCTCTGCCCTGCTCACTCTGGCCGCCACCGTGGCCGGATGCGGAAGCTCCTCGACCGCCCCGGGTGTGCAAACGGCCCCAGCCAACGGCCAGACCGCCGCCTCGGTGACAGCGGCCACGAGCGCTTCGAGCACGAGCAGCTCAGCGACCGCGACGAGCACCAACTCGACTCCCTTGCCGGCCGCACTGAAGACCAGGCCCACGGTGACGATCCCCTCCGGACCGCCGCCCAAGACGCTGGTCATCAAGGACCTGATCAAGGGGACCGGCCCGGCCGCGACATCCAGCTCGACGGTCACCGTCCAGTACGTGGGCGAGCTCTACAAGGGCGGCAAGGTGTTCGACGCGTCGTGGACCGACGGGAGCGGCCAGCCGACCTCGCTGCCCCTTTCGGGCGTGATCAAGGGCTGGCAGCAGGGGATCCCGGGCATGAAGGTCGGCGGTCGGCGCGAACTGATCATCCCGCCCAGCCTCGGCTACGGCGCGGCGGGCAGCCCGCCCAAGATTCCCGCTAACGCGACCCTCGTTTTCGTGATCGACCTGCACGGGACTTCTTAGTCCCGTCCTGGGGCGACGTAGCTCCATCCCTGGAGGAGTCTCCGGACTTCTCATCGAGGGACCGGGGCCGGAATAACGGCGTCGCTCCGGTCACGCCTTTGAGCTTGTGCCGGCCCGCGGAGGACCAGACGAACGCATCAGCGGCGGCGTCATGGATCTCCTCGGTGCAGAGCACGGTCCCCGGCCGGGCGACGCCGGTTACCCGGCTGGCCAGGTTGACCGAGTTGCCGTAGTAGTCACCCGCCCGGACAAAGGCCGGCCCAAAGGCGATTCCCGCGCGCAGACTGGGCAGTTCCTGGTCCTCGAAGAACTCCACCAGGTCGAGGGCCACGCCGATCAGGGACGCCGCGTCCGGGCTGACGAACATGGCCGCATCGCCGATCGTCTTGATCAGGCGCACCGGGGGCTCGGTCAGGGATGCCGCCTGGCGGGCCAGCTCACCCGCCACCGTGCCGAGCTCGCGGACCTCGACCTGGCCGCCCAGACGGGTGAAGCCGACCAGGTCGGCGAAGCACACAGCCAGATCCTGCGAGCCGGCGAGATCCCCGGCCTCGAGATCATCACGGCTCAGCATGCCGCGTCGGACGCTGTCGCGCAGATGGGCCTTGAAACCGGCGACCAGGATGGGCGCCGTGGCCGGCGTGAGCTGCTCGGCCAGGGTGGCGAAGCGCAGCGCGACGTCGTTCTCGCTGTCCCCGGCCTCGAGGAAGGTCTCAACGAACGAGGCCGTGATGGTGGCGGCCAGCCGACCCATGCCCTCGCCCAGCACCCGAGTGATCTCGACGATCCGCTCCTCGTCGAAGCCCGCGTCGAGAAACATCTTGGTCGAACGGGCGGCCTCAACATCCTCATCGGAAAAGACCCGGTCATCCGGATCGGGTCTGGGCAGTCCCTGGAGGCGCCGGATCCGCAACATCGTGCTCACCGGCAGACCGGTCCGTTCCTCGATCTCCTCGGCGGTATAGGTACCCTCGAGGACCCGATCCACGGGTAGGAGAGCCAGCCGCT
>JBDTEE010000046.1:0-23674 GCA_039922645.1 Solirubrobacteraceae bacterium
GAGCAGCGTGCGCTCGACATGATCAAGGTTGTCCAGCCGGGCGGCGACAAGCGCCTGGAGGGTCTCGGGCACCTCCAGGTTCTGCACCGTTCCCGAGACGACGTAGCGGCTGCCTTCCTGGGTGAGCGCCCCTCGGTCCACCAGCATCCGCACGGTTTCAATCGCGTACAGGGGTATGCCTTCGGCCCGCGCCCTGATCTGTGCGCCCAGATCATCCGGGAGGCCGGGCACAAGGCCCTCCAGG
This sequence comes from Solirubrobacteraceae bacterium, assembly GCA_039922645.1. GTDB lineage: Bacteria > Actinomycetota > Thermoleophilia > Solirubrobacterales > Solirubrobacteraceae > Palsa-465. Next base: position 245 of record JBDTEE010000046.1, read on the forward strand.
ACCGCGGTCATGGCCTCATTCTCGAGCGGATGCAGCCGCATCGTGACCGGCCAGTCGGGGCGAGCGGTGAGAAGCTCTCCTCGCCCCAGGCCGAGGATGAAGATCGGATGCTCGGCTGACCATTCGATCAGGTAATCGATGAAGTCCAGCAGCCCCGAGTCCGCCCACTGCAGATCCTCGAAGACCAGCACGACCGGCTCGGTATCGGCGATCCGCTCGAAGAACAGCCGCCAGCCACTGAATAGGTCCGCGCGGTCGGTCGCCGTGCGCTGCTCGAGCCCGAGCAGGTGGGCCAGCCGCGGTTCCACCAGCCGCCGTTCACGTTCATCGGCGATGAAGGTTTCGACCGCGGCGTGCAGTTTGCCGCGTGCCGTCGCGGGCTCCTCTTCCTCCGTGATTCCGGCCCGCGCCCGAACCATCTCGGCCAGCGCCCAGTAGGCCACTCCCTCGCCGTAGGCCAAGCAACGCCCCTGATGCCAGCGTACGAATGACTCGACGCCGTCGACGTACTTGAAGTACTCCCAGAGCAGTCGCGACTTGCCGACACCGGCATCGCCGATTACTGTTACCAGGCGCGTCCGGCCGGCAGCGGCGCTGTCCTCGGCGGCAGAAATGATCGTCTGCAGCTCGCGCTCGCGGCCCACGAAGGGTGCCTCCAGGCCAACGCTGCGACGCGCACCTCCGGCTCCCGCGACCACGCGTAGGGCCGTCCACGCGCGGACTGGCTGCTCGCGCCCTTTGACCTGATGCTCGCCGGCGTCCTCGTAGGCAATCGCTGCCTCGCTGGCTCGGCGGGTGAGGTCGTCGACCAGCACCGTGCCCGATAGGGCGAGCGACTGAAGTCGTGAGGCGGTGTTGACCGTGTCGCCCAGGACCATGCCCTCGCCCTCGGCGCCGACGTCGACCGAGGCGTTACCGGTCAGCACACCGGCCCTGACCCGCAGCTCGGGCATCCCCACCTCCTCGCCCAGCAGCGTCACAGCCTGGGTGAGCGAGAGGGCGGCGCGCACCGCGCGCTCGGCGTCGTCCTCCCGGGCCACCGGTGTGCCCCACACGGCCATGACCGCGTCGCCGATGAACTTCTCCACGGTCCCGCCGTAGCGCTCGATCAACGTGCGACAGCGATCGAAGTAGTGGCTGAGAAGCTCGCGTACCTCCTCGGGGTCACGGTGTTCAGACAGCGTGGTGAAGCCGACCAGGTCGGCGAACAGCACGGACACCAACCTTCGCTCGGCGACTGGCGGCAGCGCAGCGGTCCGCGCGCCAGCCGTGGCCGCGCCCGCCAGCGGGATGCCGCACTCCAGACAGAACTTTGCTCCGGGAACGACCGGCTCACCGCAATGCGGACAGGCCTGAGCTGTGGGCGTGCCGCAATGAATACAGAACTTGCCCGCCGGCGTGAGCTCCCCGCAGACGGCGCAGCGGAGCTCGGCCGTGGCGCTCACGCCACCACTCCGAACTCCTGGTCGAGCCGGCTCAGCCAGCGCGTCGCGCGGAGATCCTCATAGATCGCCCGCGCTTCGGCCAGCGCTTCGGGCTCGACGCGGCGGCGTGCCCGCTCGAGCAGGGCCTGAGCCAGGCGCGGTCGCGCGCGGATACTGCGCAGCAGGGCCTCGGCTTCCGTCTCAGCCCGGCGGGCACCGTCAGCATTGCCCTCGCGGTGGGCCAGTTCGGCGAGGCAACGCTGACGCAGCGCGCGCAACAACGGACTTGATCGGCCCGGGCGCAGGGCACTCAGCGAAGCCTCCCGGGCGCGCAGAACTTCGTCGTCGCCGGACGCGATCGCCGCCTCGATACTGAGCGCGTAGGCCTCTTCGTCGAATTCGGGGGGCAGAGCGCGAGTGGCCCGAATCACGTCGGAGAGGCGATGCACCTCAGCGAGGTTTCCTTCCTCGAGGGCCGCTCGAGCCAGGACCAGTCCGCCCGCGGTGCGCAGGTCAACCGATGCGGAGTCCTCAGAGCCGACCGACATCTCAAGGCAGCGCGCCATGGTCTCCTGGTCCCCCCGCGCCGACGCGATCGGGGCCACGAAGCAGGACACCGCCACCGCGTCGACATCGCGCTCGCCGGCCATGATCGACATCCCAACTTGCACCGCCTCGTCCCAGCGGCCCAGCCAGAAGAGCGGAGCCATCTGCTGGGTGCGAAGCGTGCGCTCGAAGAAGCGATCGCCGCGCTCGTGGGCCTGGCGCAATCCGGCGGCCAGCTCCTCGAGCGCCTGGCGGAAGTCCGATGCCGCGATCGACACCGCGGCCAGGTTGAAGCGCGCTCGCAGGGCCGACTGGGGCAGGTCGTGCTGCTCGGAGAGTAAGAGGGCGTGGCGCAGCACACCGTGACCCTCCTCGAAGCGGCTGGAGACGACCAGGTACACGGCCCGCGTGATCAGAGCGGGAACCAGTGATGCCCACGCCTGTTCCTCCTCGAGGATGGTCAGCGAATTCTCGATCAGTCCCGTGGCGTCGGCCATCTCGCCGGCCGCCACCTGGATGCTGGCCAACTCGGTACGCGCCTCAGCCTGCGTGATCAGGTCCGTCTCGCCGCTCCCGGCCCCGCGAAAGCGCTCCAGCAGTGCCCGCGCCTCATCGAGGCGCCCTTCGTAGCGGAGCATCGAGGCCAGCACAATCGCCGCCCGGCCGCTCAGAGGCGTCCCGCTGGCTTCACGCAACTCGATGGCCCGGCGCAGCCGCTCGGCCGCCGCCTGCGGATGCCCGCTGTCGCGCAGGGCCCGGCCGGCCTGCTCGAACAGATCGGCCCGCTGCTCGTCATCCTCGGCCAGCTCAGCCGCCTGCTCGTAATAGCGCTGGGCCTCCGGGCCGAGGAGCAGCGAGGCGGCCGCCCGCCCCGCCTCGGTCAGTGTCCGGCGCGCCGAGGCGCGAAGTTGGGTGACGTCCTCGGCTTCGGGATCGGCGCGGATGGCCTCCAGGTAGTGCGAGGCCAAGACCTCGGCGATGTCGCGCGATTCACCCGGCCAGGTGCTGCGCAGATGTTCCGCGGCGGCGAGGTGACGGGCCTTGCGGGCGCGACGGGAGAGCGTGCCGTAGGCCACCGTGCGCAGCAGTGCCTGGAGGAAGTGGAACTGACCACGCTCGGGTGAGCGAGGGTCATCGTCACGGCCGACGATCTGCTTGCCGACCAGTCCGTTGAGCAGGCCGAGAACCTCGGACTCGGGTCTTCCGTTCAGTGCCGCCGCGGCCGCCCCGCTAAAGGACTGCCCGAGCACGGAGGCGTCCTGGAGCAGAGCCCGCTCACCGGCCGAGAGCCCGTCGAGCCGCGACGCGACCAGGGCCTGGAGTGTCTCCGGCACCTCGAGGTCGGTCACGTCGCCCGTGACGACATAGCGAGAGCCCTCCTGCACGAGCAGACCGCGGTCCTGAAGCATCCGGATCGTCTCGACGACGTAGAGAGGGATGCCCTCGGCCCGCTGACCGATCTCGCGCCTGAGCTCAGCGGGCAGGCCGGGGGCAAGACCCTCAAGGATGGCCCCGATGCTCTCGGGGGGAAGCGGATCAAGCACCAGCGGCTCCCAGCCCGGCCGGCGCTGGCGGAGCTCCGGACGGCCGAGGGCGAGGACGAAGATCGGGTTGTCGGCCGACCACTCGAGCAGGTAATCGACGAACTCGAGCAGGCCGGAATCAGCCCACTGAAGATCCTCGAAGGCCAGGACCACAGGCTCCGTGGCGGCCATCCGCTCGAAGAACAACCGCCAGCCACTGAACAGGTCCGCGCGGTCGGCGTCGGGGCGCTCCTCGAGCCGCAGCAGATGCGCCAGGCGAGGTTCGACGAGGCGCCGCTCCCGCTCGTCGGAGACGAACGTGGCCACGGTGACCCGAAGCTTCTCCCGCGCTTCGGCGGCGGGCTCCTCCTCGGCGATGCCCGCGCGGCCGCGGATCATCTCCGCCAGGGCCCAGTAACCCACGCCCTCGCCGTAGGAGAGGCAGCGTCCCTGGTGCCAGCGAACCAGCCGCTCGACTCCGTCCAGGTACTTGAAGTACTCCCAGAGCAACCGTGACTTCCCGGCGCCGGCCTCTCCGACCACCGCGACGAGGCGGGCGCGGCTCTCGCCCGCGCTGCGCTCGAACGCCTCGATCACCGTCTCCAGCTCCTGTTCGCGGCCCACGAACGGTGCCTCGAGGCCGGCCGAGCGACGCGCGCCGCCCACGCCGGCCACGACTCGTAGCGCAGTCCACGCGTGGACAGGCTGCTGGCGGCCCTTGACCTCGTGGAGGCCGGCATCCTCGTAGGCGATCGCCGCCTCGGAAGCTCTCCGGGTCACGTCGTCGACCAGGACGGAACCCGGCCCGGCCACCGACTGCAGGCGGGCGGCCGTGTTCACGGTGTCGCCCAGGACCATGCCCTCGCCGTCGCCGCCCATCTCAACCGAGGCGCTGCCGGTCAGCACGCCGGCCCTGACCCGCAGTTCGGGCATCCCCACCTCGGCGCCGAGCAGCGGGACGGCCTGAGTCAGGGAGAGCGCGGCGCGCACGGCGCGCTCGGCGTCATCCTCCCGGGCTACCGGTGTGCCCCACACTGCCATGACCGCGTCGCCGATGAACTTCTCCACCGTCCCGCCATAGCGTTCGATCAGCGATCGGCAGCGATCGAAGTAGCGGCTGAGGAGCTCGCGGATCTCCTCCGGATCGCGGTGCTCAGACAGCGTGGTGAAGCCGACCAGGTCGGCGAACAGCACCGACACGAGGCGCCGTTCCGACACGGTCGCGGATGCCGGTCCCGAGGCCGAGGAACCTGAGGCGGGCAGGAGCGCCGTGCCGCACTCTCCGCAAAAACGATCCCCCGGCTCGTTCTCGGCCCCGCACGACCCGCAGGTGATCGAGAGCGTCGCCCCACACTGTGCGCAGAATCGGCGCCCGCTTCGGTTCTCAGTTCCGCACGCCGAGCAGGTGACCACCGCGCGGCATTCTACCCGGGCGACAAACCATAATCTGGCCGGAAATGGGGCGGAAAGAATGAGCCGGTACCGCGCGGTCTTGCGAGGTCGCGATCTTCGACTGCTGTTCGCGGGCCTGCTGGTCTCCACCACGGGCAGTTGGGCCTACAACGTCGCGCTGCTGGCCTTCATCTTCCAGCGCACGCATTCGCTCGGCTGGGTTGGGGCGGCGGGACTGGTCCGGATGCTCCCCCAGCTGCTGCTGAGCGCGTACGGCGGCGTGCTGGCCGAGCGGACCGAGCGCATCCGCCTGATGGCCGGCGCTGACGTCATCTGCGCGCTCTGGCAGGTGGGTCTCGTCGTGGTGGCGGCGAGCGGAGGAGCCCCCGCCCTGGCCCTCGTCTTCACTGCCCTCACCTCGGCCTCCAGCGTCATTTACCCGCCCGCTGCTGCGGCCACGATCCCCTCGCTGGTCGACGAGGACGGCCTGGCCGCGGCCAATGCCCTGAACGGAACCATCGAGCAGCTGGTGGTCATCGTCGGGCCCGCCATCGGCGCCGGTCTGCTGCTGGTCGGCTCACCAGCTGCCGTGTTTGCCATCAACGCAGTCAGCTTCGCGCTGTCTGCGGTCCTCGTTTCTCGCATCAGACAACGCAGCCGACCCGTCGACGTGACCGAAGGGGGGAAGGTCGGCCCGTTGAGCCAGATGCTCGTGGGGGTGAGGACGATCGCCGCCCTGCCCGCGGCCCGCACTCTGGTCGCCTACAGCGTCCTGGTCAGCTTCGTCTACGGGACCGACACGGTGCTGTTCGTCGGCGTCTCCGCCCACCGGCTGGGAACCGGGTCCGAGGGTTTTGGCTATCTGCTGGCCGGGCTCGGGCTGGGCGGCGTGCTCGCCGCCGGCGCGGTCGACCGGCTGGCCGGCTCCCGGCGCCTGGCGGTGATCATCCTTGCCGGGACGATCGGCTACTGCCTACCCACCGCGCTCCTGGTCGTGATCCACTCGCCGGTGCTGGCCTTCATCGTCGAGGTGGTCCGGGGCGTGTCCACCCTGGTCGTCGACGTGCTCGCCGTGACCGCTCTTCAGCGTGCCGTGGCCCCGGATCAGCTGGCCCGTGTATTCGGGGTGTTCTTTGCCTTCATCCTCGGGGCGATCGCTCTGGGCACGGTGATCACCCCACTCATCGTCAGCGCGGGCGGGCTGGACGCGGGCCTGTGGACGATGGCCATCGCGCCCTCGTTGCTGGCCCTGGCCGGCTACCCCGCGCTGCGAGCGGTCGATCGTGAGACCGTCGAGCGGGCGGACGAACTCGAGCCCCGGGTCGCCTTGCTCGAGCGCCTGGGCATCTTTGCCGCCGCCAGTCGGCCGATCCTCGAGCGCTTGGCGTCTTTGGCCGAGGAGGTCGACTACGGCCCCGGCGACGTGATCGTCCGCGAAGGCGAGGACGCCGACGCGATCTATGTCCTGACCAGCGGCGAGGTGGAGGTCAGCGCCCGCGGCGAGGCCGGCGGCCCGGGGCAGCGCATTCGGGTCATGTCCGCCCCGTGCTACTTCGGTGAGATCGGCGTGCTCGAGCGGATCCCGCGCACGGCCACCGTCACCGCGCTGAAGCCGGACACCGTTCTGCGCATCGACGGTGACGCGTTCCTCGACGCTCTCACCGCATCCCCGGCGTCCAGCTCGCTGATGGAGAACGCGCGTGGACGGCTGGCGCTCACCCACCCGGCGCGAGCGGCCTCGTTCGGGGCCGAAACACGATTGGGGGTGAAAACCGACGGGTAAATTGACGCTTGAGCGAGAGGTGATAAGAACGTTTGACGCGCCCCTAATCGCGCTCCCTGTCCACGAAAAGGAGCCACTTTCCGAATGAGCGATAGCCAGCCCCCCCACACGACCACCGACGCCGGCATCCCCGCCGGCAGTGATGAGTTCTCCCTGACCGTCGGTGTCGACGGTCCGATCCTGCTTCAGGACCACTACGTGATTCAGAAGATGGCCCAGTTCAACCGCGAACGGGTGCCCGAGCGTGTGGTCCATGCCAAGGGCGGCGGCGCTCACGGTTTCTTCGAGGTAACCGAGGACGTCAGCCAGTACATCAAGGCCGACTTCCTCCAACCGGGCAAGCGCACCCCGATGTTCCTCCGCTTCTCGACGGTGGCCGGCGAGCTGGGCAGCGCCGACACCGTGCGCGACCCGCGCGGCTTCGCGATCAAGTTCTATACGCAAGAGGGCAACTACGACATGGTCGGCAACAACACGCCGGTCTTTTTCGTTCGCGACCCGACCAAGTTCTCGGACTTCATCCACTCCCAGAAGCGCCTGCCGGACACGAACCTGCGTTCCAACGACATGCAGTGGGACTTCTGGACCCTCTCACCGGAGTCCACCCACCAGGTCACGTGGCTGATGGGCGACCGGGGCACGCCGCGGTCCTGGCGCCACATGAACGGCTACAGCAGCCACACTTACCTGTGGGAGAACGAGGGCGGTGAGAAGTTCTGGGTCAAGTACCACTTCAAGACCGACCAGGGCGTCGAGTGCTTCACCGACGAAGAGGCCAAGTCGATGGTCGCCGTGGAGCCCGACTTCCATATCCGTGATCTGTTCGACTCGATCGCCAAGGGCGAGGCGCCGTCCTGGACGCTGAACATGGAGATCATGCCGTTTGAGGACGCCGCGGACTATCGCTTCAACCCGTTCGACCTGACCAAGGTCTGGCCGCATAGCGATTACCCCCTGATCCCGGTCGGGCGGATGGTGCTGGACCGCAACCCGGAGAACTACTTCGCCGAGGTCGAGCAGTCGGCGTTCGAGCCCGCCAACATGGTGCGGGGTATCGGTCCCAGCCCGGACAAGATGCTGCTGGGCCGGCTGTTCAGCTACCCGGACAGCCATCGACACCGGATCGGCCCCAACTACCTGCAGCTGCCGATCAATCAGCCTAAGGTGCCGGTCCACAGCTACAACAAGGACGGGGCGATGCGTTATCTCCACAACGGCAATCAGCCGGTCTACGCGCCCAACAGCTTCGGCGGCCCGAAGGCTGATCCGAACTTCATGGATGTCGGTTGGCCAGTGGAGGCGGGCGAGATCCTCCGCTCGGCCTACAAGCCGCACCGCGAAGACGATGATCAGATCCAGGCGCGTATGCAGTGGGAGAATGTGCTCGATGACGGAGCCCGTGGTCGACTGGTCTCCAACATCGTCGGCCACGCCACCAACGCGGTCTCCCCGGCCGTGCAGGAGCGGGTCATCGAGTACTGGACCAATGTGCATCCCGATCTCGGCTCACGAGTCGCCGAGGGGATCAAGAGCAAGGGCTCGGACGCCAACGGCACCGGCTTCAGCAATGAGCGCCCCGGTCAGGCCCCGGTCGGCTCAAGCGCCAGCACCGGCCTGTAGTTAGGCCAGCTCGCAGCAGGCGCGCCCGGCATGTCTGCGGCCCGGGCGCGCCGCCGCTGCGTGTTTCTACGCGGGATCTTGCGTCTCCAGCTCCATCTGAAGGCGCTCGACGGCATGAGAAAGTCGCTCGAGCGGCTCGATGACGTCATCGCGATCGGGCTTACGCTCCACGGCTAGGCGGACGGCGGCGATTTCGCGGGCCAGGAATTCGGCTTCGGCCAGGGAGCGCGCGTTGACTTCCCGGTCGCGCTCGACCTCCGCCTTATCGCGGTCGGCCTGCCGGTTCTGGGCCAGCAGGATCAGCGGCGCGGCGTAGGCGGCCTGGGTGGAGAAGCCCAGATTGAGCAGGATGAACGGATACGGATCCCAGCGCAGCGTGACGGCCGCGGCGTTGAGAATGATCCAGATGATCACGATCAGCGTCTGCCCGACCAGGTATCGCCCGGTGCCCAGGAACCGGGCCAGCCGTTCGGCAAAGCGCCCAAACGCGTCGGGGTCATAGACCGGGCCGCCGGGAGTGCCGCGGGGCTTTGACAGATCGTCGCGAGCCATCAGCTATCCGCCATGGTGAGTCGCCAGTTGGCAGGGAGGACGCGGTCAAGCACGTCATCGATGGTGATGGCTCCGACCAGCCGCACGCTCTCATCGGTCACGGCCAGGCTGACGACGTCATAGGCGGCCAGCTGGGCGGCCACCTCGCGGTCACTCAGGCTCTCCGGGACCGGCTCGACCTCCTCGTCCAGGCAGCGGCCCAGGGGTTTGCTCGGCGCCTCACGAAGCAGGCGCTGGAAGCCGACGTAGCCCAGGTAGCGGCCGGTGGGTGTCTCCAGCGGCGGTCGGCTGATGAACACCGCGGCGGCCAGCGCAACGGGCAGGGAGGGGTCGCGGATCCGGGCCAGCGCCTCGGCCACGGTGGCATTGGGGGCGAGGATGACGGGCTCGGGAGTCATTAGGCCGCCGGCCGTATCGGGCTGGTAGGAGAGCAGACGGCGGACCGGAGCAGCCTCCTCCGGATCCATGGCGTGCAGCAGCTCAGCCTGACGCACGGCCGAGAATTCACCCAGCAGGTCGGCGGCGTCATCAGCCTCCATCTCCTCGAGCACGCCGGCCAGGCGAGCCGGGTCCAGGCCCTCAACCAGCTTGACCTGATCATCCTCGGAGAGCTCCTCGAGCAGGTCGGCGAACCGCTCGTCCTCCAGCGCACTGGCCAGCACCCGCCGCCGGCTGAGGGGAAGACGCCGAATCGCGTCGGCCATCTCCGCGGGGTGCAGGCCTCCCAGCTCAGCCGCCTGCCGGTCCAGCGGCCGATCGGAGGCAAACAGCTCACCGGCCTCGCTCCAGTCGATGATCTCGGGTGCGCGTCGCAGGCCGGGCACGCGGCGGCCGGCCAGGGCGACCGTCGCGACCTCCCAGCCGAGTCCCTCGGGCGAGGGGATGAGGCCGATGTCAACCACCCGCTGACCCTTGAGGCGCTTGCCGATCAGCTCCCCGACGAGCAGGCGTTCGCCATCACGCAACTCGAATTGGCGCAGGTTCACCGAGCCGCGGCGCAGGCGAGCGCCATCGCTGCCTATTTCCCCAATGCGGTTGATGCCGACGAACACGCGGCGGCGCTGTACGGCGACCACCACCCCGTTGACCCGGGGAGGCTTGGAGCCCAGGTCCACGACGGCGTCGACGACCCGTCCGATCTCCCCGCCGTCGGCGCTGAGCAGGGGAAGCCGTGTCAGTCCCGAGACGTAGACAACGCGACGCTCCACACCCGTGATGCTACGCGGGCAGCGGCTCTCCTAAAAGGGGTGTACGCGGGCGGTCGCGTACGAACGGCGAGCGGGAGGGAGGGGTCAGCCGGAACCAACCCACCGTCCGCGGACACGTCCTAGTCGTCGCCGTGGTGGACGGCTTCGATGTTGTTGCCGTCGGGGTCGAGCACGAAGGCGCCGTAGTAGCCGTCCGAGTATTCGGGCCGGAACCCGGGTGCGCCGTTATCTGTGCCGCCGGCGGTCAGCGCCGCGGCGTGGAAGGCATCCACCTGTTGGCGCCGTTCAGCGGCAAAGGCGATGTGCACCGGCGCTCCAGGGCGGTATTCCAGCGAGAGGGCGAAATCGTCCGCCCCTTCGGTCCCGAAGGCCACGTCGCGCACTCCCTCCTGCCAGGCTCCGAACTCCCGGAAGCCAAGCGTGGCCAGCGCGCGGCGGTAGAACTCGGTGCTGCGTTCAAGATCGCTCACGCCGATCGTGACGTGATCGATGACGACTGTGCGGATTGGCATTTACGGATTCCTACCCGATCCGGGTGTAGATGACCCGTTAGCTATGGTCGCCGACGTGCTTCGGCTCGGCCCCCTTCTCGGACTCGTATTGGTCCTGGGCGTCCTCGTGTCCGCCTGCGGATCAAGTCAATCCACCGGATCCACGACCAGGGACGTGGCCCAGGTCGAGCAGACTCTGACCCGCGCTTTTCGCGCCCTGGCCAGCGGTGACGGTGGCACCGTGTGCGCGCTGGCCACGGCGTCGGGCCGCCGGACTCTGGCCGCCTCGGTCCCGAACACCGATTGCGCCAGCGTGGTGACCCTGGTCAGCGAGCACCTGAGCCCCGGCCAGCGAGCCGCCCTGGCCAGTGTTCAGATCCACAAGGTCACGGTCAAGGGCCGCTCGGCGTCGGTCAGTGACTCCGACATCACCGCCGCCCGTGGCTCGCTGAAGGGGTTCATTCAGCCTCACTCCGCGCCGACCCGTCTGGTCAAGGAATCAGACGGCAGCTGGAAGATCTCAGGCTGAATGTGGCCCTCACGCCGCGGATGACTCCGCCCAGAACCGACTAGGCTTCGGCCCGATTTGAAGATCGTCTACACCCACACCGACGAGGCTCCGGCGCTGGCCGCCAAGTCGCTGCTCCCCATCGTCGAGGCCTTTGCGGGAGTCGCCGGCGTAGAGATGGAGCTGCGGGACATATCGCTCTCGGGGCGGATCCTGGCCCAGTTCGGAGATCGCCTCAACGAGGAGCAGCGGGTCGCCGATGCGCTGGCTGAGCTCGGCGAGCTGGCCACCACGCCTGAGGCGAACATCATCAAGCTGCCCAACATCAGCGCCTCGGTCCCGCAGCTGAAGGCAGCGATCACCGAGCTGCAGAAGGCCGGCTATGACATCCCTGATTACCCAGATGAGCCGGCCGATGACGAGCAGCGCGAGATCCGCGCCCGCTATGACCGGGTCAAGGGCAGCGCGGTGAATCCCGTCCTCCGGGAGGGCAACTCCGACCGGCGCGCGCCGGCCTCAGTGAAGGCCTACGCGCGGTCCCATCCCCACTCAATGGGCGCGTGGTCCAGCGATTCACGATCGCATGTGACCACCATGAGCGAGGGTGACTTCCGCTCCACCGAACGCTCGGTGACGGTCGCCAATGAGGGCGAGGTTCGGATTGAGCTGGCCGGCGAGGACGGCCGCGTCACGGTGCTGAAGGCCTCGGTTCCAGTGCTCGCCGGCGAGGTGTTGGACGCTGCGGTCATGCGCCGCGACGCGCTCGACGACTTCCTGGCCACGCAGGTCGCCGACGCCAAGGATCAGGGCGTTCTCTTCTCGGTGCACCTCAAGGCGACGATGATGAAGGTCTCTGACCCGATCATCTTCGGCCGTGCGGTGCGGGTTTTCTTCCCGGCCGTGTTCGCCCGACATGGTGAGGCCCTGCGCCGGGCGGGCGTCAACGCCAATGACGGCATGGCCGCTTTGTTGAGCGCGCTGGGCAAGATTCCCGAGGATGAGCGCGATTCGTTGAAGGCGGACATCGAAGCGGCCTACGCCGACGGTCCGGCCCTGGCAATGGTCGATTTCGGCCGCGGCATCACCAATCTGCATGTGCCCAGCGACGTGATCATCGATGCGTCGATTCCGGCGGCCATCCGTTCTTCGGGTCAGATGTGGAACGCAGATGGGGAACAGCAGGACACCAAGTTCGTGATCCCCGATCACTCATATGCCCCCCTGTACGCCGAGGCCATCAAGCACTGCCGCGAGCACGGGGCGTTCGATCCGGCGACGATGGGCACCACGCCCAACGTGGGGTTGATGGCCCAGAAGGCCGAGGAGTACGGCTCTCACGACAAGACCTTCGAGCTCGCGGAGGCGGGCACCGTCCGGGTAATCGACGAGAGCGGCACCACCCTGCTCGAGCACGAGGTCGCGCCCGGTGACATCTGGCGCATGTGTCAGACGAAGGACGCTGCCATCCAGAACTGGGTCCGCTTGGCCGTGGAGCGGGCACGCGCCACCGGTGCGCCGACCGTGTTCTGGCTCGATGAGTCTCGTCCCCACGATCACGAGCTTCTGGTCAAGGTGCGCCCAGCGCTGGAGGCGCTCGACACCGAGGGCCTGAGGATCGAGATCCTCGACGTGGGCGAGGCCACCCGTTTCACGCTCGATCGGGCCCGCCGCGGCGAGGACACCATCTCGGTCACCGGCAACATACTGCGCGACTACCTCACCGACCTGTTTCCGATCCTCGAGCTGGGAACGAGCGCCAAGATGCTCTCGATCGTGCCGCTGATGAACGGCGGCGGCCTGTTCGAAACCGGTGCCGGCGGCTCGGCGCCCAAGCACGTCCAACAGTTCACGCGCGAGAACCACCTGCGGTGGGACAGCCTGGGAGAATTTTTGGCCATTACCGTCTCGCTGGAGATGCTGGCCGACAAGAACGACAACCCGCACGCGCGGTTGCTCGGCCAGATGCTCGACCGCGCCACCGGCCGAGTGCTCGAGGAGAACCGCTCGCCGTCACGCACGGTGGGTGAACTCGATAATCGGGGCAGCCACTTCTATCTGGCTCTGTACTGGGCCCAGGAGCTGGCCAAGCAGAACGAGGATCCCGCGTTGGCTGAGCGGTTCGCTCCCCTGGCCGAGCGCTTGGCTTCAGACGAGGAGAAGGTCCTCGCTGAGCTGGCCGAGGTCCAGGGCTCCGAGGTGGATATCGGTGGTTACTACCGACCCGACCCTGAGCGCGTGGCCACCGCCATGCGCCCAAGCGCGACTTTCAACGACGCACTGAGCTCTCTCTAGCGTCGGCCCTGTCGCGCTCGTCGGTCCGGACTGGTGGAACGACAGGCTCCTCCCCGGCATGAACCCGCAGGAAAGCCTCCGCGACCTCGGGGTCAAACTGGCGCCCCGCCCCCGCCCGCAGCTCGGCCAGGGCCACCTCGACGCTCATCGCCTTGCGGTAGGGCCGATCGCAGGTCATCGCGTGATACGAGTCGCAGACGCTGATGATTCGAGATCCTCGGGGAATCCGCTCGCCGGCCAGTCCATCCGGGTAGCCGGACCCATCCCAGTGCTCGTGCGAGGAGCGCACGATGGGGCCGATGTCCGTCAGCGCGGTGGAGGAGGCAATGATTCGCTCTCCGGCCACCGTGTGCTGGTGCATGAGGGTCCACTCCTGATCAGTCAGGGCTCCGCGCTTATTGAGGATGGCCTCCGGAATGGCCATCTTGCCGATGTCGTGTCGCTCGGCAGCGATGCGGATCCGAGCGGCCTGACCGTCCGGATAACCCAGAGCCAGCGCGGTCTGCTCGGCCAGGACGCCGACGTCGTCAACGTGCTCAGCCAGGTTCGGGTCGCGCTGCGAAAGGGCGGACAGGAGGGCTCGCTTGACCTCGTGTGCGGCACCGTCGCGGTAGCGACCGCGCTTGTGCGCATACATGCGCTGATCAGCCCGCCGCAAGGCTTCCTCGACATCGTTCGTCTCCTCAGGCAGGCGGACGCTGCCCAGCGAAGCCGAGATCACGAAGCCGTCGCCCTGATCAGTGAGCACGGCACTGGCCGCCCGCAGCAGTACCTCGCCTGGGTCGCCACCCGGGAGCAGTGCGCAGAACTCGTCGCCGCCCATGCGGTAGACGCTGGCCGGGGCCTGCAGCACGGTGCCCAGGGCAGCAGCCAGCCGCTGCAGCAGAGCATCCCCGGCCGCGTGACCGAAGCTGTCGTTGTAGCTCTTGAACCCATCGAGATCGAACAGGGCCAGGATCATCGGCTTTGGGGTCGCCCGGTCAAGCCGCCTTTGTAGGGCCACGGCCAGGGCGCGGCGGTTGCCCAGACCGGTCAGCGGGCCGGTCAGGGCTTCGCTCTGCGAATGCTGGAGCATCGTCTGATGGGCCTTGAAGGTCAGGGCGAGGCGGACGAGCACGGCGATCAGCGCGCCACAGGCCAGCGCCACGGCCGGCAGGCTGACCTGGGTGAACGTGCCCGTGACGAGGATGCCCAGGCTGAGCAACGAGAAGACGATCGGCACGGTGATCATGGGCTGTCGCCGGGAGGCAGCCACCTCGCCGCGCGGTTGCATCCAGGCCGCGGCGGCGAAGCAGACGCTGATCATCCACCAGCCTGGGTCATAGGGACCCCCGGACTGCCAGGTGCCCTCCGCGGCCTTGATCAGGTACACGCTGTCCGAGGCGCAGAAGAAGAGGATGCCGAGGGCCAGGACACCGAAGCGGCGATCCAAGCGGCGGCCACCTACGGCCAGCAGCCCGCAGATGAGGCTCAGCATGAACAGGTCCATGACCGGATAGCTGAGGTTGGTGATGACGGCGAGGTTGAGGCCGTGGACCGAATCCAGCACGGGTGCGAACACCAACGCCGCGCTCAGTGCTCCCGCCGCCAGCCCCGCCGTGATCCCGTCGACCCACAAGGTCCGTGACAGGTTCCGAATGCGGGTCCGAGCCAGGGCCAGCAGACCGATGAAGACCAGTGGCGGGAGGGCGAGATAGCCGGCGTCGGCCGGGGAGGGCACCGGCGGGGAGGCATCGGACCAGAGGACGGCGGTGAAGTAGGTTTCGCCGAACACCCAGGCGCTCACCCCAAGTCCGAGCAGCAGCCAGGTCGTTCGCTCCTCGCGGCGCCGCGCGGCGCGGAGCAGGCACAGCCCGGCGCCGGAGCCCATGACCACCACGTGGAGCCATTTCTCGGGACCGACCGGTAGCCACCTCAGCCCGAGAGCGTGAAGCTCGCAGGCCAGAACCCATCCGCCTAGGGCAATCAGGATGATGCGCACAGCGCGAGGCACACGTGTTTATCGGCACTTTTGCGCCCAAAGCTGAGATTGCTGGTCCCGGTCCACGCCGGCTTGGACCGAGGCGGTCATCAGGTCGTCCTCGGGATGCCTCTCGCGGTGCTCGGCGGGTAGGCTCACGGCAACCACCATCGGAGGTGCAGTCATGGCCGAATCGCCGACGCTGTACGTGTGTCACGGCGACACCGGCGGCCCCAAGATGCATCCCTGTCGTCGCGTGCAGGAGGCCATGCGCGAGGCCGGGATCGAATACGAAAAGGTGATCGCCGCCCACGGAAGCCCGATCGTGTTCCTGCGCAAGGGCTCACGAGATGAGTTGGCAGCTGCCACCGGGGCCAAGCAGCTTCCCGCGCTGAAGCTGCCCGACGGTCGGGTCATCACGCATTCGCGCGGCATCCTGCGCTGGGTGGAGGAGGAGCGCCCCGCTCGTGAGCAGAGGGCCGCGCCGTGAGCGGCCGGCCGCTCATTAGCCCGACCCGACGGGTGGCTTGTTAGCTTGCCGCCGTCATGATCCAGCGCTCTGCACCGGCGATCGAGCCGGCTCCGGTCTGGTCGTCTGAGGCTGGCTCAGGGAACGCGGGGCGTCCCGGCGCGTGGTGGATATGGTCGCTGGTTGCGGTTCTCGTGATTGTGGTGGGGCTGCTGTTCGTCCTCATCACCGGGATGCGACCGGCCTATGACGCGTATGGCTGGCTGGTCTGGGGCCACCAAGCCCTGCGGCTCAGCCTGAACACCAACGCGGCCCCGTCGTGGAAGCCGCTGAGCTTCCTGTTCACCTTGCCCTACGGGCTGTTCGGCCGTGCCGCGCTTTGGCTCTGGATGGTCACCGCGGTGTCGTCGGCCCTGGCGAGTGCCGTCTTCGGAGGACGAATCGCCTACCGGCTGACCACCGATGGGTCGCCCCGCTATGCGGCGGCGGGCGCGGCCGCGTTCGCCGGCCTCGCCGTGCTCGGCATCGAGGGCTACGGCCACTTCATCCTCATCGCCTACTCCGATTCGATGATCGTGGCGCTTTGCCTGGCCGCGATCGACTTCCATCTCTCCGGCCGGCGCCGCGCAGCCTGGTGGATGCTCGCCCTGGCTGCACTCGGCCGTCCGGAGGTGTGGCTTGCGCTCGTCCTTTACGCGGCGTGGGGCTGGCGAGCGGTGCCCGCCATGCGGCGCGATGTGGTCATCGGGCTCGTGGCCGTAGTCCTGCTCTGGTTCGGCGTTCCCATTCTGACCTCGCATGATTTCTTCGCTGCCGGCGACGTGGCCTCGGTGTCGTCCAAGCCGGTGCACGGGGACAAGTTCACCGGCGTCATCAACCGCTTCCTTCACCTCTACGAGTTCCCCATGCAGCTGGCGGTCCTCGTCGCGGTGGCGCTGGCGGCGATCCGGCGCGACTTCACCTGGCTGGTCCTGGCCGGCTTCGCCGTGCTCTGGGTCGGCGTCGAGATCGCCTTCGCCTTCCACGGTTGGGGAGCCAGCCCCCGCTACATGTTCGAGCCCGCTGCTGTGCTCGTCGTGCTGGCCGGCGCCGGCGTCGGTCGTCTGCTGTCCCTCGCCCCGGGGATGGCCCTGGTGCGCTGGCTCGGTGTGGCGGCGGTGGCGGCCCTGATCGTGGTCATGGTTCCCCACGCCCAGATCCGGGCCCGGCTGCTCCACAACGGCATCGTCCTCGGCCGCCAGTGGGCCAAGCAGATCCACCGGCTCGAGGCCGTGGTCGCCCGCGAGGGTGGCCCCGGCAACATCGAGGCCTGTGGGCAGGCGGTGACCACCGTCCCCTTCCAGAGCATCCTGGCCTGGGAGATGGGCGAGAACGTCTCCCAGGTCGGCTGGTCGCCCCCGTACTGGACCTTCCGGGGACACCCAATCGTGATCTTCCAACCCGTCGGCGCCGGCTTCATAGTCACCCCGGTCCATTCCCGGCCCGGAACGGCCAAGCGCTGCGCCAAGCTGCACGTGCGGACCTCGTTCAACGCCAAGACCCCAGGCGCGCGGGTGCTGAGGTTCAAAGGGCCTTGACCCCGGTTTTGGCGTTCTTGGCTACGGTGCGGGCGTCTGCGCGCCGGCCGCTTGATCCAGACGCCGTCGGGCCCGCCGGCGCAGGAGTCTGAGTGAGACGAAGAGCCAGGCCAGGCCGACCAGGGCCAGGACGATCTGGAGCCAGGTGTCAGCGGCGGCCAGCGCTCGACCGAACCAGTAGTACTCGAGCGAGTTGAACGTCGCCCACACGAGGGCGGCCGCGGCGCTGAAGGGCAAAAAGCGTCGGGCAGGCATTCCGCTCGCCCCGGCGGCCAGGCCCGTGACGTTGCGCAGCCCGGTGATGAACCGGCCGATGAACAGCCAGGTCCCGCTGTGCGCGGCGAACTCGCGTCGTAGCTGACTGACCCGCTCCGGGGTCTGGCGCAGGCATCTGGCCACGGCATCAAGGATTCGCTGTCCGCGCCAGCGTCCGAGCACGAAACCGGTGCTGGTACCGGCCAGCGCACCGCCCGCCCCGGCTGCGATCACCCCGATGATCGGTAGCGCGTGAGACGTGCTGGCGTACAGGGCCGCGGCAATCAGCACGGTGGTTCCGGGCAGCGGCGCGCCGACGGCCTGGAGGCCGGTCACCCCGAAGACCACCGCGAGGCCGTATTCGTGCAGCAGCTGGTGGATCTCGTGAGCACTCACAGGGCAAGTTTCACGCACCGGCGCGGCACCAACGTCCTAGCTCCATCTATGCTCGCCGGCAATGCCGTCGGTTCTGGTCACTGGCGCCGGTCGCGGGATCGGACGCACCGTTGCGCTGCACATGGCCCAGGGCGGCTGGGAGGTCTACGCCGGGGTGCGCCGGCCTGAGGACGCCGAGGCCCTCAGTCAGGAGGCTGGGATCACGCCCGTGTTGCTGGACATCACGGATGCGGCTCAGGTCGCTGAGCTGCGCAGCGCCGTCGGCCAGCGCCTGGACGCGGTGGTCAACAATGCCGGCGTCGTGGTCAGGGGACCAGTCGAGGGTCTGGCCATCGATGATCTGCGGCGGCAGTTCGAGGTCAACCTGGTCAGCCAGGTCGCCGTCACGCAGGCCGTGCTGCCGATGCTGCGGACCTCGCGCGGGCGAGTGGTGTTCATGTCGTCCATCAGTGGCCGGGTCTCAACCCCGTTCATGGGCGCCTATGCCGGCTCGAAGTTCGCCCTCGAGGGCCTCGCTGACGCGCTCCGGATCGAGCTGCGCCCCTGGGGAATCAGGGTCACGCTTGTCGAGCCAGGGTCGATCGACACGGATCTGTGGCGCAACGTCGAGGAGACCACGGATGAGGTCGAGGCCGGTCTCAGCGCCGATCACCGCCGCCTGTATGCGCGGCAGATCGCTGCGATGCGGAAGCTCAGCGCGCGGGTGGCCAAACAGGCGGCACCCCCCGCGACGGTGGCGGCCGCGGTCGAACGCGCTCTGAGCGCCGACCGTCCCAGAGCGCGTTACCTGGTCGGTGCCGACGCAAAGATCCAATTGGCCCTGGGGGCGGTTATCCCCCCACGCTTCATGGACGCAGCGGTCGGGCGGATGACCGGCGGCCGCTGACCGATCTCGACCGGCGGTCGTGTCCATTTGAGCGTCCTTCATTCGTCGTTGGGGTATTCAACAACTCCGAGCGAGAGCGAGGGATCACATGAAGTACCTCATGTTTGTCTGTGTCGATAAGGCGGTCGAGCTCGACCCCGAGGAGCAAGCCGCGGTCGGCCCCGACGCCCAGGCCTGGGTGAAGGAGATGGAGGGGCGGGGGGTCCGCCTGCAGGGCAACGAGCTGGCGCCCGTGGTCGACGCGACGACGGTTCGGTTACGCGAGGGCGAGGTGGTCATCGCGGACGGCCCGTTCGCCGAGACCAAGGAGCAGATCGCGGGCTTCGACATCCTTGAGTGCGCCGACCTGGACGAGGCCCTCGAGGTCGCCGCCAAGCACCCCGTGGCGCGCTTCGGCACGCTCGAGGTGCGGCCGTTCGTGGAGGAATGAGCCAGGACGCGGAAGCCGCTGTCGCGGAGGCCTTCACCGAGGAGTGGGGGCGGATTGTCGCCAGCCTGATCGGGAGAACCGGCAACTGGGACCTGGCTGAGGACTCCGCACAGCAGGCCTTTGCCGAGGCTGTGCGCCGCTGGCCCCGCGACGGCGTGCCCCGCGCGCCCGGGGCGTGGTTGACCACCGTGGCCCGCAACCGAGCGACTGATCGCTTGCGCCATGAGCGGATGCGCTCCGAGCGGCTGCGGGAGGCAGCCCCAGTCCTGTCGGCCGAGAAGAGTGATGAGGGTGACGAGCTGATGGCCGAGGCTGACGAGAGCGGAATCGTGGATGACCGCCTGCGCCTGATCTTCACCTGTTGCCATCCGGCGCTACCGCTTGACGGTCGCGTCGCGCTGACCCTGCGGACGCTGGCCGGCCTCACCACGGCCGAGATCGCGCACGCCTTTCTGGTCCCCGAGGCGACGATGGCCAAACGGCTCGTCCGCGCCAAGGGCAAGATCACCCACGCCCGGATTCCGTACCGGGTTCCGTCCGCTCACCGACTACCTGAGCGGACCAGCGGGGTCCTGGCTGTTCTCTACCTGCTGTTCAACGAGGGCTACTCGGCTTCGGCGGGCTCGGACCTGATCCGGGTCGACCTCTGCCGGGAGGCGATCAGGCTGAATCAGGCCCTCACCGAGCTGATGCCCGCCCAAGCTGAGGTGCACGGATTGCTGGCGTTGATGCTCTTTCAGCATTCACGGCGGCGAGCGCGCGTGGATGCGGCCGGCGACCTGGTCACCCTTGAGGACCAGGATCGATCACTCTGGGACCGAGAAGAGTGCGTGGCGGCGAGCGGTCACCTCATGCTTGCGTCGCGGGGTGGCCAGGTCGGCCCCTATGCGTTGCAGGCGGCAATCGCCGCCTGTCACGCCAACGCTTCTGAAGCCGCCGAGACGGACTGGGGGGAGATCGCGGCCCTATACGAGCGCCTGCTCGAGCTCATGCCCCATCCGCTCGTGCGGCTCAACCACGCCGTGGCGATGGCCATGGCCGGTGGACTCGACGAAGGTCTTGGCGCCGTTGATGAGCTCGTGGCGGCCGGCGAGCTGGCCGGCTATCACCTCCTGCACGCGACGCGGGCCGACCTGCTGCGCCGGCTCGGTCGTCGCGAGGAGGCCGGCGGCGCGTATCGGGAAGCCTTGAAGTGTTCGCCGTCAGAGGCCGAGTCCCGGTACCTGGAAAGGCGGCTCGCGGAGACCAGCGGCCGGCAAGCCATCGGCCAGGACCGGCCGCGCGCCCGTCAGGGGTAGAGGATCGTCTGGTAGGCAGTCCAGGCGAAGAACAGGGCGACAAGGCTCCAGGTGATGGGCCAGCTAGCGGTGCGCAGGAACGCGGTCTGCCAGCGGCCGAAGCGCAGCACGAAGCCGAAGATCCCGACCAGCAGGACGGCGTAGAGGATGATGGCCACCGACCCTGCGGGGGCCAGGCCGATGACTGGGGCGATGACCACGCCGAGGAGTACCCAGGCGGTGATGGTCAACAGATCCACCGTGAGGCTGGTGCGCTCGCGCCCGACAATGGTCATGAAGCCGGCCGCGCCGACGAGGGCTGCGACCATGAATACACCCAGCGGCCAGTGGGAGCTGAAGCCGAAGATCGCACCCATCAGGGCGCCTCCGCCCCACAGCAGCAGCGGACTGAGAACGGCCACCGCCACGTAGCAGGCGAACATGTCGTTCGGCGAGTCCCACGGATTGCCGAACACGGGTCGCCGGGGCACCAACGCCTCCCGCAGAGCAGCCGGCTGGAGGGCAGACCGAAGCGAAGTGGGATGCTCAGGTTCCGTGGTCATTTCTCAGCGAATTGTACCCCTGACGGCGCTGCGCTCGGCCCGGCCCCGGTAGCTAACCGAGCGCCCGGCGCCGTACGGGCGGCTCCCGCTCCGGCTCGCGCTTTCGAGCCGGGCCGCGGCGGCCCCGATCACCCGGGCCGGCCGTAACGTGACCGCGCACTCGCCAGCCCGCGGGGTCGGCGTCGGGCAGAGGAAGACCGTTCATGGGTGGACTTTGTGGCGGTGGCTCGTCAGGTGGGGGCGGGCCGCCGTTGCCGTCATCGCCCGGAGACGTGCTCGGCCAAGAGAACAGGAGAGCAGGGGCAAGCATCAGGGCGGGGATGCAGCAGAACACGAGCAGCGTCATCAATGCGGGAACCACGCCTTCCGGGAGCGCGCCGATGCTGCCGAGCACGACCAACGCCAGCAGCAGTCCTGGCATCGCGATGGTCACGAGCACAAGGCGAAGGGGGAAATGCGGCCGCCGCTGCATCCGCGAGCCCTCACCGAGAACAATCCCCAGGGCCTCGACTGGGAACATCAGGAGGAGGATTCCGAGAGCCTCCATCACCTTGAAGGACATCACGGACTAAAAGGTAGCTCGGCGGCCCTCGACGGTAAAGGACCTACCGGCGAACGCCGTCCGGCGGTCGACCGACCGCTCAGTAGACCCGTCAGCCGCGTCCGGGCGGGAAGCCGACCTGGACGTCCTTGCCGTCCGCGCCGATGATCGTGGGCACGATGCCTCTGCCATTCGTGTAGCCCATGAGCTCGGTTTTCCAGTCGGCGCGCTCAGTTGCGTCCCGCTCCTGCACCGCCATGCCCTCGGCGGCCAGGTGCTCCCGGGCAGCCTGGCAGTAGGGGCAGCCAGGTTTGACGTACATGACCACACTCATCGCGCTCTGGCCACAGCGTAACGCTGGCGCGGACCCGGCTAGCTACAGTTCGAGCAGGGCCGGCGCGAGTTGTTCCAGTTGGGCGAGCGCCGTGTTGGCGTTCTCGGCATAGGCCTGGACGGCGACGTGGTCGGCGCCTGCGTCGAGGTGTTCGCGCACCCGTCCGACGATTGCCTTCTCGCTGCCCCAGGCGACGATCGCGTCGAGGAGCCGCTGGCTTCCGCCGTCGGCGAAGTCGGCGTCGTTATAGCCGAGGTCGCGGAGGTTGTTGACGTAGTTGGGGAGCTTCAGGTACCCCGCCATGTGCCGGCGGCCGAGCTCGCGGGCCCGGGAAGGCATCGTCTCCAGCACCACCACCTGCTCGGGGGCGAGGATCGGGCCTGGCCCCAGGGCCTCGCGGGCCTTGGCGGTATGCGCCGGCGGCACGAAGTAGGGGTGAGCACCGGCTGTCCTCTCCCGCGCGAGCTCGAGCATTCGCGGACGAAGGGCGGCGATCAGGAACGGGGAGGGCTCCTCCGGGGCAGGAGCGGCATAACGGTGCTCATGGATCGCCTCCAGATAGCGGCGCATGGCGGTTAGCGGCTTAGCGTAATCGTGGCCGCGCACCTCCACGAGCGGGGCGTGACTGACGCCCAGGCCTAAAAGAAATCGCCCGGCGTAGCCCTCGTTGAGTGTGTTGGCGCCGTTGATCGCGGCGGCGGCGTCCCGTGCCCATATGTTGGCGATGCCACTGGCGACGAGCAGCCGGTCACTGGCTTGCAGGAGCAACGCCCCGTGGGCCAGCGCCTCGCGATTGGCGTGTCCTTCGCCGTACCAGGCCACGCCGTAGCCCAGTTGCTCGATACGGGCGACGGCACGGCGCTCCTCGTCCGCCGGCAGGAGGCCGATCGATCCCAGCCAAACGCCGATCCGCCCGATCCGCTCTCTTAGCCGCTGGGCTTGCTCATCCGAAATCGCGCTCATCATGGCTCCCTGGTCGTGATCCCATACCAAGGCTAGTTGGGACACCTCGCCCCTTACCGGATGGATTTAGCCGCGGCTAACGCGACTTGGGTTAGGGTCGCGCAGACCGAATTGGTGGGGCAACCAGAGGAGAGGGACCATGCGGATGCTGATGAAGATGCAGATGGATGTGGAGGCCGGAAGCCGGGCCATCAAAGACGGCTCGTTCGGTGAGATGCTCGAGCGGGTGATGGGGCTGATCAAGCCCGAGGCGGCGTACTTCACAGCCATCGACGGGAAGCGAACCGGGTTGATCTTCTTCGACCTAGAGGATCCGTCTCAGATTCCGGCGATCGCCGAGCCGTTCTTCATGACTGTCAATGCGGCGATCGAGTTTCTTCCCGTGATGACCCCAGACGATGTCCAGAAGGGGCTAGAGGAAGCGGCCAAGGCTTTCTAAA
>JBDTEE010000047.1:0-12030 GCA_039922645.1 Solirubrobacteraceae bacterium
GATTGCCCTGGGCCTCGTCCTTGCCGCTGGCGGTCTCGGGGGAGTCCTCGCGTCAGTTGTTCTCGGTCGCCGCGCTCCCATTCGCCATCGACTTGTTCATCTCTGGCTTGGCTGGGGTCTTTCGGGAGTCGGGGTTCTCGGGCTTGGGCTCGTCCCAGACCTCTGGCTCGCCGGCGGGGTTGCCTTCATCACATACGGCCTAGACGCCTACGGCAGTGTTCTCTACAACCCCCTCATCCAACAGGGCGTCCCCGATTCGATGCTTGGACGCGTCTCATCCGTGGACTACGTTCTGGGTTTCGCTCTCAGCCCCCTGGGCCTCGTCGCCGCGGGTGCTCTGGCCGCTGTCATTGGCGTCCGCACCACCCTCATGATCGGCGGCGCCCTCACCGCGCTGACGACCTTCATCCCCCTCATTCCCGGCGTCAGCGACCCTACGCCTCCGCCATCAGACGAGGACTGGTCAGACAGCGCGGTGAGCGACCTATCAGCAGGTTGATGGGCGCGTTCGGCGCGGACGCGAACGCTCATCGGTCGGGCTGCGCGTTCGGCCGACCAGGCGCGGAGATCGGCCGAGATCCGATCGCCCGCGGCCGCGCACGCGGGCGAGATCGGGTCCATGGCAAATCGGACAGATCGTCGGCCAGCACGGGGCTCACTCGGGGATCGGCCCATCGAGTGCGATCTGGCATCCCGGGCTTGACCAATGGCGGTCTGGCTGCTCCTGGGACCATCTTCCACTGAGTGGCCAAAACCGATGGCGGCATCCGCGTCCTCGACGTGTGGGAGAGCCGCGAGAAGTTCGACAGCTTCGGCCAACAGCTCGGCCCCATGACCCAGGAGGTCGGGTTCCCGCGTCCACCGACGGGATGCGGTTTCTTCGAGGCGCACAACACGCTGACCGCAGGGCCGGCGGCCTAGGCGGTGACCCGAACCGCCGCCCGGGCGCTCGGCCGCCGGCCCGCGTCCGGCGTCGGCCACCCGCAGCTCAAGTTCGTCAGTGCCAACGCTGACGCTCACCTCGGCGCGTGTGGGACCGGCATGCTTGATCGCGTTAGTCAACGCCTCCTGCACCAGCCGATAGGCCACCAGATCCAGGGCCGGCGACAACGCATCGAGCTGACCGGTGACCCGAACCTCAACCGCGAATCCCACCGCGCGGGAACGATGCACCAGGGCGTCGAGCTGCGAGAGTCGCGGCGTTGCGGAATCCGACAGTTCGCCGCTGCCGCGACGCAGCACACCCACGATCCGTCGTAGCTCCACCAACGCGTCGCGCCCAGCGCTCTGCACAACCCTCAGCGCTTCGCCCGCAGCTGCGAGGTCCGACGTCGCGACCCGCCGCGCCCCGCCGGTCTGGACCACCATCACGCTCACGCAATGGGCGATCACATCGTGCAACTCGCACGCCATCCGACCGCGCTCTTGTGCAGCCGCACTGGGCGCACGAAGCTCCTGCTCCTCACGCAACCGCGCCGCGGCCGCCTGAAGTTGGCGCGTCAGCGCGCTTTGAGTCGCGAGCGTCCGCCCGGCAGCGAACGGCAAGCAGCCGGACACAGCCCACGCCCCCAGCACCGACCCGATCGATCCGCTCGCGGAAGCGGTCGAGACGACCGCGGCCCCGCCCAGCCAGTAGCCGAATGCCGCGGCCAATGAAAACCTCGTTTCGCCGCTCCGGGAACGACCACCGAGCGTGTAGAAGTTCAAGGCGATCGCGGCCACCTCGAACGCACCGTCGCCCTTGTAGCCACTCGCGATCTCGAAGGCAGCGAATCCGGTGACCGCCATCACGGTCGTGAAGACCGGGCTGGTTCGTCGCCAGGCAACGCTGCCCGTGAGTGTGACCAACGAGACGATCGCCACCGCGCCCAGCGTCCGACGGGGCTGCGAAGCGGCGTCCAAGATCGCCCCCGCCGTCAACGCCCCCGCGAGAACCCGATCAACCACGAACAGATTGGTCTTACGAGCTGGGAGGCTCAGGGTGCGTCCACCGTCCACAAGCGCACGCTAGCGCCGCCCGCACGCTCGCGCATCCTCTCAGGCGACGACCCGGGTCCTACCCAAGTACGACCATCGGCCGGCCACAATCCTTCCAAGGTCCACGGCAGATCGATCGCGAGGCGGACGACAAACAGGCAGACCGCTGGGAGTCTTCCCGACCAACGCGATGCGGGCCAAGCAAGGACCACTCCGATGCTCGCACCCATCCGATCGAGGAGACCAGCCATGCGAATCAGTTCGGACCATTTGGTACCCAGCCGCCGAAGCGTTGTCGCCGTCGCCTTGATGGTGGCGGCGCTGTTCGTGATCGCCAACCTCACGGCGAAAAACAGCAGCCATCCCGGGACGGTGAGCAACATCGCGTTCGTCGCCTTCGTGCTCTGCGCGCTGCTGCTCGTCGGCATCGGAGCCGGGGCCCTGATCCAGTCGCGCCGCCGATCGCGCTGATCGCACGCCGCCACCTACTCGACCTGACCTAACCCCGACGCTGCTCGCTGGGCATATTGACGACTTCCGGAAACGGGAGCCCACCGAGCGAAACGACGGCCCAGCTACAGGGCCTCTCGGTTGCCGATCGTTGACTGGGCTTCAAATCCTGTGACGGCAGTATCAGCGCGTCGGGTTGCCCAATCAACTCAGCTTCTGTGCCGTCGTCCTCAATCGGTCGCTGAGCTGGTCGTGGAGTTCTTCGGGCGAAAGCGCCGCGAAGTCATCGGGGGCCTCAACGCAGTGCAAAAAGTGGCCTTCTCGTGCCGGACGAATGGCGGATGTGTAGCCGTCAGACGAGGTCGAGGTAACGACCATGGTGGCCACAACGTTGTGTTCGCCGTCCGAGATTACGTCGAATTTCAATTGAAGCCACCGCCTTGGAGCGAGAAGCTCAGCCACCGTGCGTTGGATGCGGATTCGTCTGCCGTAATCGTCGCAATACGAAAAGTACGGGATCAAATTCATTCATACCCACATCAGTTGGGTCGCTGGATTTGCGCGTTCAATGATTGTCAGCTGGCGTAGAGTCCGCGATATGCCCACCTTCGTTCTGCGTCTCATTGCTCCGCGCCCAAGCTTCGCGCAGACCCTGACCGACTCGGAGCGGGAGATCATGGGCCGGCACGCAGCTCACTGGGGCCCGTACCTCGAGCGCGGCGACATGGTCGTGTTCGGGCCGGTCCTCACCGACGACGACTCGTATGGCCTCGCGGTTGTCGAGAGCGAC
Organism: Solirubrobacteraceae bacterium; assembly: GCA_039922645.1. Lineage (GTDB taxonomy): Bacteria > Actinomycetota > Thermoleophilia > Solirubrobacterales > Solirubrobacteraceae > Palsa-465. The sequence continues at coordinate 3,218 of JBDTEE010000047.1, forward strand.
GATGAACAGGCGCTACGCGAGTTCGCCGCGCAAGATCCGGTCGTGACGACCGGAACCGCGGCCTTCGAGCTCGGGCGGATGGCTGCGGGTCACGTTCGCGGGCGCTGACCCGAGCAGCAAAGTCTTGCCGGCGCAGCTGACGCCAAGTTCCGGAGCTGCAGGACTTGGCTCGGCCGATCCCGCGGGACCGCTCGTCCTGATCAGTGTGCCGACCAGTCAGGATCCTGGCGGCCGGTAGTCGACCGAGAGCTTGGCTGCCGCGTCAATGTCCTCCGGTGCCAGTAGCACCACGACTTCCGACGTTGCTCCTCCGGATGTGTTGACGGCGATCGACGCCGCGGCAGCACTCACGTTGTCAGGGAGTTCCAAGACAACGTAAGCATCGGTCTCCCCGAACGCGAAGTAGAAGCTCTCAAGCCTCCCCCCGAGACCCTCGGCCATTTTGGCCACAACATCTCGCCTACTTGTTCCACCGGCGCTCTGAACGCCCTTCGCGCCCTCCGCGGTGTAGGACGCCTTGACCAGGAACTTCGCCACGATTGACCCCCTCGTTGGAGTGTTCTCGCGAACACTCTCACTCGGCTGAACCGAGATCAACCGCGCGGCCCAGGCTCGCAGCCCGGTCCGGCGTGAAGCCCGCGGCGCCGGCTGGAGAGCCGTCGACTTGGGTTTCTCAATGGCGGGATGGCCTGCCGCGACTTCTGGTCAAGTTAGTATGGAACGGGACGATGCCACTGTTCCGAAAACGAGTGGAACCGCTCAGTGAGGAAGAACGTGCGGCGGCAGCGGTAGATCTCGAGCGGATCAAGGACGGAGGAATTCCGCTTGGAGCCGAGCAGCGGCTGAAGGCACTCGCCACGGCAAGCTCGCCGGTCTTCAGCAGCGATCTGAGCGTCAAGGAGTATGCGCTCGCGCAGGCGTCCGGCCTGACCCCAATCGCCCAGGTAATGGGCTCATCGGTGGTCCAACACGGCTGGCAGAACTACGGTTGGTCCTCCTACGGGGGCGGGATCCAGGAGATGCGTTCCTTTGCCCAGCCGTGGAACCTCTCGCGTCAGCGTTCGTTTGACCGGCTGCGCCAGGAGGCCCAGTTGGCGGGCGCCGACGCCGTGATCGGTATCGAGATGACGGCCAAGGGTTTCCTCGGGGATCCGGGCAATGTCGAGTACGTGGTCTTCGGTACGGCCGTCCGCGAGACCGTGCTTCCGGGTCGCGGTCAATCCGGACCGCGGCTGTGCGCGCTCTCCGGCCAGGACGTCGACAAGCTCCGCCGCATCGGAGCCGAGACCCTCGGGGTCATCGGCCACACCTCAGTGGTCTGCGTGGCATTGAGCATGCAGGCCAACCAGATGATGCGTTCTTGGTGGGGTAACCAGGAGATGACCGAGATCACCCAAGGCGTCTACGCCGCCCGCCATCTAGCGATGGACGAGGTGCGCCGCCAAGCGAATGAGATCGGGGCGAACGACATGGTCATCTCAACGCTCACGCACGACATCCACCATCACGAGTATGAAACGGTCGGTTTCCCCCAGCATTTCTTCATCGTCTCTATGCACGTACTGGGCACGGCGATCCGTCTCGGCGCACACGAGCCGCATCCGACCCGGCTCGGCGTGCCGGTCATGTCGATCAACTTCGGTGTCTAGTCACCCCCCAGTCCAGGAGACCATCTGATGTCTACGTACGATCCAACGAGCACAGAAGGCCTCGCGCAGCACGCGAGCGAACGGCTCCAGATGAACGCCCGGGGGCTGTTCACCTCAGACCTGTCGGTCAATGAGTACCTATGCGTGGAGAAGGCCGGGTTTGAGCCCGTGGGGCTGGTGGTGGGCTCGAGCATCTACCACATCGGCTTCCAGCAATCGAACTGGAAGGCAAGCCAGGAGATGGACGTCCTCACCCAGGCGATGTACTCCGCCCGCGAACTCGCGATGACGCGGATGGAGGAGGAGGCCGAACAGCTGGGTGCCGACGGCATCGTCGGCGTGCGCCTCGACATCGGACGCTACGAGTGGGGAGCGGACATGGCGGAGTTCATCGCCATCGGCACCGCGATCAAGCACAAGGGCGGCAAGATCCACCGCGCGCCTAACGGGCGTCCGTTCACCAGCGACCTCTCCGGTCAGGCGTTCTGGACCCTGATGCAGACGGGCAAGCGCCCGGTCGGCCTGGTCATGGGCAACTGCGTCTACCACGTCGCCCACCGCGGAATGATGCAGTCGATGCGCCAGACCGGGCAGAACGTCGAGCTCGAGCAATACACCCAGGCGCTCTACGACGCGCGCGAGCTGGCGATGGAGCGTATGCAGAAGGAAGCCGAGGCGATCGGGGACGGTGTCCTGGGGATCGTGGAGGTCAAGCTGCACGAGAACAACCACGGCTGGGGCAGCCACGTGATCGAATTCTTCGCGTTGGGCACCGCGGTGGTGCCCAACGAACATGCCCAAGCAGGGCAGCAGTTGCCCGACATCACGCCAATTCTGGACATGAACGACTGACACGCACCACCCGAGCTACCTCGAGTTCAGACCCAGCAACCGCCTCTGGGAGAACCGCCTGGACGGGATCGACTGAGTCGAGCTCATCAGAGCCGGTGGTCGGCGTACGATCGCGTCCGTGACCGATCTGGTTGAAGCTTGCAGTCGTGCGGAAGCGTTGATGACGTCGGGGTTCGTGACCCTCGATGGTCGTTCTCGACCGCGTGTGGGGCGTTTGATGCGGCCACCGCGGTGCTCGGTGAGATCCCGGTCGACCCGGGATTTTCGCCGCTGGAGGTGATCGGGGAGTTCGTGATCCCACCCGTCCCTGGGCCGGCGAGTCGTGACTTTCAGACCTTGCATTTCGACTTCGGTCTGCCGCTGAACCCGGTGGTGGCCAATGACGTCGCCCGGTATACGGCCTTGCACATCCCCCTGGGAGCGGCCGCCAGCCAGGCGATCACTCGACTGGTGCCGCTCCGGCCGCTGCTCGAGCAGGCGAGGTGGCCCGAGGAGGGCGCATTGCTCGCGCTGTGGGCGCCGGGTGAAAACTAGGCCACCTGCGCCGCTTGAAATCTAGGCCACCGTGGCGCGGCGGTCGGAGCGTCTGGCCGGGTCGTGACGCTCGTTCGGTCCATCGGATTGAACGGGAGGAAGGCTGTTGATTGGCGTGGAGATATGGGCTGAGGTGCGCAGGATGCGGCGGGTCGAGGGCCTGTCAGCGAGGAAGATCAGCGAGCGGACCGGGTTGGCGCGGGACACGGTCGCGAAGCTGTTAGCCGCGGATGCGCCGCCGAAGTATTCGCGGGCGTCGGCGGGGTCGATCCTGGATCCGTTGAAGCCGTGGATCTGCGATCAGCTGAAGCAGGACGCGACGGTCTCCTCTCAGCGGCTGCGCGAGGATGCTGAGGAGCTTGGTTATGCGGGCGGGCGAACGATCTTTGATGAGTACGTTCGCGAGGTCCGGCCCAGGTTTTCGGAGGCGCGGACGTTTCAACGCACCGTATATCGGCCGGCGGAGTTGATGCAGTGCGACCTGTGGGAGCCGCGTGAGCATGTGCCGGTCGGGTGGGGCCAGACCCGCCGTGGGTATGTCGTGACAACGCAGTCGTGCTGGTCTCGCGCGTTCGCTGGCACCCTGGTGTTCAGCAAGGAGGCGCCGGACATCCTGGCCGGTCTTGGGCGCAACCTCGCCAGGCTTGGGGTGCGGTGTGAGAAGTTGGTCTGGGATCGGGAGTCCGCGATCGCCGGGCGCGGCAAGCCAAGCGACGCGTTCCTCGCGTTCTGTGGTCAGCTTGAGGTCGGCTGGATCATCCTGGCGGCCCGCGATCCACAGGCCAAGGGGCAGCTCGAGCGCCAACATGACTACCTGGAGCGGAACTTCGAGCCGCGGCGGTCCTTCGCGAATCACCTCGACTTTCAGCAGCAGCTGGATGCCTGGAGTGAAAAGGCCAACGCTCGCCAGCATCGCACGATCCGCGCGGTCCCGGCCGAGCGGCTTGCTGAGGAGCGCAGCCGGTCCCCGCTAGGCGATATCGACGTTGACACGGACCGGCGGACCGTCGTGAGGGTGCCCCAGCAGCCATTGATCCGGGTTGACCGCAACGACTACAGCATCGACCCACGGTTTGCCGGTCGGCGTGTCGAGGTTCGCGTCTCACAGACCGAGATCACCGCGACGGTGCTGGACACCGGCGAGATCGCTGCCTGGCACGGCCGCGTGATCGCGGGGCACCAGACGATCGTAGACCCCAAGCATCAGGACGAGTTGGAGGCCCAGCGCGAGCGTCGGCGCGATCGCCGCGAGGATGTTGAGGTCGAGCAACGGTCCCCCGCGGTCTATGACGAGCTGATCGACGGGGAGGCAGCGTGACCGCCACGGCGAGTGAGCTGGCGCACCTGTTCCGCGCGCTGAAAGCGCCGGCGGCCGCGAGAGCGTTTCCGGCGCTGGCGGACCGGGCCCGAGAGGAGGACTGGAGCTATGAGCGGTTCGTTGAGGTGCTGCTCGGTGCGGAGGTCTCCGCGCGGGACACTCACGGCGGTGAGAACCGGATCCGCGCCGCCAGGTTCCCCGCACGCAAGACCCTGGAAGAGTTCGACTTCACCTTCCAGCGGTCGGTGAAGAAGCAGGTGATCGAACACCTCGGCCAGCTCGACTTCCTTCACGGCCGCCAGAACGTCATCTTGCTCGGACCGCCCGGGACCGGCAAGACACACCTCTCGATCGCGCTCGGCGTTCGAGCGTGCCTGGCGGGTCAGCGCGTCGCGTTCGCGACCGCGACCCAGTGGGTCGCGCGGCTCGCCGACGCCAAACGCCAGGGCGGGCTGGAGGCCGAGATCAAACGCCTCACCACCATCCCGCTGCTCGCGGTCGACGAGGTCGGCTACATCCCGTTTGACCCCGAGGCCGCGAACCTCATGTTCGAGCTCGTCTCCGCCCGCTATGAGAAGGCCTCGATGATCGTGACCTCCAACAAGCCATTCGGCAAGTGGGGCGAGATCTTCGGCGACGACGCCGTCGCGACCGCGATGATCGACCGGCTCATCCACCACGCCGACATCCTCAGCCTCAAGGGCGACAGCTACCGCCTCCGCGGCAAAAACGTCGGCCCCCGACCCGCGCCGCCAGCCGACCCCGCCTGACCGGCGCGCCGCCGGCAGTTCCCGTCCGCTCACCTACGGCTCACTCCCGGAAACCGCCGGCGGCAACCCCCCAACACAGCGCCTCAACACCCGAAAACGTCCTGCCGCAGCAAATCACCGGCCACCAGAGCCGTTCTGCGGCCCTCCGAGACCCCACCCCGATCCGCAGGACCCCCAGAATCGCTGTCCCCAAACTCCGAACGCCATCGACCGCAGCCTCAACTGGCCTAGTTTTCAACCGGCGAAAACGGTCTACTTTTGAACCGGCTGTGTAGTTTGAGGTTGCGCGTCGGGCATAGGTGAGCTCGGCAAGCTGGCGGCCGCGGAGCGAAGCCCGTAGGGCGAAGCGACGTGGCTGCCGGGCGCGGCGTCCGAGACCCCCTGGAGGGTGTGGGCGGCGGCGGGATGACTCACCAACCGGCTGGCCGGCTCGTGCCCTCTCAAGGATCTGTCTCCCGCCGTCGTCCACGGATGCCGTCGTGACTTCATAGAAGCCTGGACATCACTCAACACAGCTCTGTCCGGCGGCCTCCACATCACCAACGATGAGGAGAAGACGATGATCGCAGTCGGGGTCGACACCCACAAAGAGCGCCACTACGCCGTCGCGCTGGACCACGTCGGACAGCTGCTCGGCGAGCTCTCGTTCCCGGCGACCGCGGCCGGCTATACAGAGCTTCAGGCTTGGGCCGAGCCGCTCGCTGACGCGCGAGAGCTCGTCTTCGGGCTTGAGGGCGCCGGCAGCTGGGGCGCGGGACTGTGCCAGCACCTCCAGCAAGCCGGCCACTCGGTCCGGGAGGTGGAGCGTCCCCGCCGCAAGGACCGGCGAGCTGGAAAGTCAGACCGGATCGACGCGCTCGCGGCCGCCAAGTGCGTGCTCAGCGGCGAGAACGTCTCAACCCCACGCAGGCGTGGGATCCTCAGCGCGATCCGGGCGTTGTTGATCGCGCGGCGCTCCGCGGTCGCCGAGCGCACCCGCGTCCTGAACCAGCTCCAAGCGCTAAACGCGACCGCGCCGATCGCGCTACGTGAGCGCATCGGCGAGGGCACCGGCAAGCAACTCGAGCGGCGAATCCTCTCGATGCGCGCACGCTCCAGCGCGCCCCTCGAGGAACGCATCGCGTTCTCGGTCATGCGCGACCTGGCGGCACACTCACGCACCCTCGGCAGCGACGCCAAGCGCTACGAACATAACCTCGCTGACCTGATCCGTTCATTGGACGACACGCTGCTCGACGAGCCGGGCATCGGGCCGATCTCCGCCGCGAAGCTGCTCGCCTTCGACCCATCCCGCTTCACCAGCGAACGGGCCTTCGCGCGCTGCAACGGCACCGCCCCAATCCCGGCCTCATCAGGCAAGACGATCCGCTACCGACTCAACCGCGGCGGCGACCGCCAAGCCAACAACGCGATCCACACCATCGCGATCATCCGCGCCAAGCATCAACCCGAGACCCGCGCCTACCTCGACCGCCGCATCCGTGAAGGCAAGACCAAACGCGAAGCCCTGCGCTCGCTCAAGCGTCACATCTCCCGCGAGCTCTACCAGCGGCTCACCGCCATCCCCTTGACTTCATAGAAGCATCCTTGACAACCGCGATTGGTGGCCTACGGTGAGACGCACGGGGCTTGGGATCAAACCCAGGGCTACGTCGAGGGCAGCCTGGCTCGCATCGTCGCAGCGGCTGCGGGCGGCACGCCAAAACTGCCCAGCGTCAAGACGACTCAGGGCTTTCTGTGCGGCTCCGAGTTCGCGACCCTGACCGCCGAGCTGGCCTTCTTTAGCGGCCACGGACTGTCGGTCCGTGCAGCTGAGCTGGAGGTCGGGATCCTTCCGGGCGCGGTGGCGGTGTTCGACAACCTCGCGCTCGCGCACGGTCGCAGTGGCGTACGCCAGCCGGGAGAGTTGCGCCAACGCGTCTTCGGTCACCGGGCGCTCGATGTCGACCGGCAGCAGGCGCTGCGAAACCGGGCGCTCTCGGCCTTCGACGGTTAGTCGCCGGTCTTCCGCGTGGACGAAACGGAGACTTCCGGTGGCTTGGGGGACTTCAGCAGGCAGTGCGAAACGGGGACTAGCGGCGCCGAACGGTCCGACTTCGCAGTTGAGCGGGCTCGTCGCTTCTGCCCGGGGCGTAACGCAGCCATAACGCCGTTATGGCGCTGTTATCACTCGCGCTTTAGAACTGCCGCAGAGCCGCAAGGGAACTGGACACGGATTTCACTGCCAACCGCATCGCGAAACCGGATCGGGCCGGAGTCCGTGCCCGCCGCGCGTTCTCGTTAGTCGCAGCGGCGATCACGATCGGCCTGCTCCCAGCCGGCTGCGGAAACAGCTCCCCAGCCCGCGCCGCGACATCGCGGACGTTCGCCGCCCTGGAGTTCTCGAAGTGCATACGCGCGCACGGGGCGCCCAACTTCCCCGACCCAGGCTCAAGCATCAGTGGTCCCTATGACTCGATCGGGGGCATCGAGATCCCCACCACGATCGACACGCAGTCTCCGGCGTTCCAGGCCGCCCAAAACGCGTGCCATGGGCTGCTTTCAGCCGTCCTCTCTCGACGGGGCAAGCCTGCGATCACCGCGAGCCTGAAAGCAGCGGTCATTGCCCATGCCCAGTGCATGCGCGCCCACGGCGTGCCGGGCTACCAAGACCCGACGTTCCCGGCGAGCGGCGGGATCGCGATCACCGACGCCGGTACGGACCCGCAGTCGCCCGCGTACAGGGCGGGCTCAACCGGTCCTCGCAACAGCGCCTGTCCGCGTGACTGTACCTCTGACGAGTGACGGACTTGGGTTGGTGAGCTGAGGGTGGGCGACTCGGCTGGATGCTGACGCGGCTTTCGTCGCGGAGGCTCGCCCCGAGGGGCGGACCGGAGCGGCGATAGCCGCGTGCGCGCCGGTCGACCTGGGTCCCCTGGGTGCGACGATCTCGTGCTGCTCGCGGTCACCATCCCGCTGGCGGCGTGCACAGCACACGCCTGATCGGCCATGCGTCAGCGAGCACGGATCGTCAGCCGTCGACCTGGCAGCGAGGTGTGCTCAGGCCGTTGTGGCCAGGTGCTCGTTCAACGCCTCGGCGGGCGTTCTCCAGCTGAGCGCTTTCCGGGGCCGGCTGTTCAGAGTGGCGGCGACGGCAGCGAGGTCCTCGGTGCTGTGGCGGGCGAGGTCGGTGCCTTTCGGGAAGTACTGGCGTAGCAGCCCGTTGGTGTTCTCGTTGGTGGTGCGCTGCCACGGGCTGTGCGGGTCGCAGAAGTACACCGGCAGACCGGTCTGGATCCGTAGCTGCGCGTGCTGGGCCATCTCGGTGCCCTGGTCCCACGTCAGCGACCCGCCGCAACTGCTCAGGCAGCGTCGTGATCGTGTCAGCGATCGCGTCGCGGACGGCGCCGGCGCCGTGACCGGCGAGCGCGGGACCGTCCTTCACTCTCAGACCGTGACCATCGATCGGCGGGAGGTAAAGCAGCATCGTGAACCGGCTCGAGCGCTCGACCAGAGTGCCGATCGCGGAGCTATCCAGGCCGATGATCAGGTCGCCTTCCCAATGCCCCGGGACCGCCCTATCCGCCGCCTCGGCGGGCCGCTCGCTGATCATGATCTCCTCGGTGATGAAGCTCTTGCCCCGCCCGCGGACGCGGGCTCTGGGGACGCGCAACGCCCGACCGGTCCGCAGGCACGCGGTCAGCTCCCGCC
>JBDTEE010000048.1:0-5815 GCA_039922645.1 Solirubrobacteraceae bacterium
TGCTCGTAGACGTAGCCAGCGACCCACGCGGGATTGATGTCTAGCTCCATGGCCCGGATGACGCCCACGCCGGCCAGCGCCTCGGCCAAGGCACGGACAGAGAGATTGTGACCCGCCGCCCAGACCAGATCGCCGCCAGCAGTGATCCCGAGCGCCGAGCGAGCGACGATCGGCTGCTCGTGTAGCGGATCGCCCCAGCACACTTTGATGCAGGTGTTGACACTCCGCGGTATGCGCCCGCCGTCAATCAACAAGCCAAGGTTCTGTCTGACCTCTGCGACCGGCCGACCAGCAGCAGGGACGGTCTGCCGCCACCGGCCGATGTCGGCAAACCCGTCGCGATAGATGACCACCGATGCGGCCCCACGGCGGAGTGGCCAACCGACGCGACCATTCTGCTCGAATCCACCCGCCCCGTAGCTCTGCTGAAACGCGCTGTTGAACGCGGCGACCACCATCCGGCTCTCTGACCTACCTATCGCATCTCCATAACGCCAGCCGGTTCCACCCGGTTGTGATGCTCCGGCATGCAGGGCAAGGGTGACCAAACCCTGGTCGAGGCGCAGCAGCGTGATCGTGAAGCCAACTTCGTCGAACGCCTTAACCCGCGAGATCCACACTGCGGCCTGCCTGTGCACCGCGACAGCCGGCGTCCAGTCAAACAAGCCCTGACGTCGCGCCGCCGGCAGAATCGCGATCAGCCGCGCCGCCGGGGACTTGGTAATCAGACGGGCAGACGTGGTAGCGCGGGAGGAAGTCGTGAGTGGCTGCCCGGATGGCCGACTCGCCTTCGCGGTGGACGAGGAATGATGGGACGAGCCGCACGCTGCGCACATCACCACGCAAGCAACGCCGGCGGCGCGCGCTACACCGCTCGAGAACTTGCGCCACGCTGCCACCGGCCAGAGTCTCGCAGTCCGTCATGAGCTAGAGCCTCGCGCGACATCGACTACGCAGGAGCTCGCTTTCGCCCAAAGGAGCGGTCCCCTCGCCGCAGCCGGACGCCTGCTATGCCGCTCAGACCAACTGAGAGCACCGCAAGTCGCCCAGGCTTCCGCAATGTCGCTCAGGCAGCCACCGACGATCGACTTCGGCTTGCCAAGCCGCCCGTCCCACCGCTCACTGAGCGAGCGGGCCGCCAGATCTCATCCCTCGGGGCCGGACTGCCGTCGCGCCTCGCGCTTGACCGCGAACCCCTCGCGCAACCGCTCGTCGCGCGAATGGCGCAGGTTGTTCGAGCGCCGCGCCTCGGCACCGCGCAATCCGGTCTTGGAGGCGGCCGCGATCGGTGAAAACAGGCGCCGCGGGTCCGGATTGGCGCAGGCCGGGCAGGGTGGAACCTCGGCCATCGCCACCAGCGCCTCGAACTGCTCGCCACAAGCCGGGCACGCGAAGTCATAGATCGGCACGTCCTGAGAATAGGCCCCGCGACCAGTCTGCCGGCCAGGCCGCCCGCCCACGCTCAGAGCGGTGCGGCCACCAGGCAATGCGAGGAATAACCCCTCGGCGTGCGATGTGCGTCCGCTGTTCCTCTGTCGCCGGACGGGCCCCGGCGTCTGGCCCTCCCGCTTCGGCGACTGTCTGGGTCGAAGCAGTCGCGAAGCGTGAATCGAGACGCGGAAGCCCAAGCCCGCAGGACGTCAAGCCCCTGCGTGCAGTCGCCTAGAATGCCTCGGTGTCCGCCTCAGAGGTTGATGAGTACCTGAGCGCCGTCGAGGAGCCCAAGCGTGGCGCGCTCGACGCGTTGCGGCGCACGATCCTCGAGATCGTCCCCAACGCCGAACAGGTGATCTCCTACCGGGTTCCCGCCTTCCGGGTAGGCGGTCAGATCGTCGCCGGCTTTGCCGCGTTCAAAGACCACCTGAGCTACCTACCGTTCAGCGGCTCGGTCCTCGGACAACTCGCCGATGAGCTTGACGGCTACACGATGACCAAGAGCTCGCTGCACTTCACCCCAGACCATCCTCTGCCCGAGGCGCTGGTCAAGAGACTCATCGCGGTGCGCCTCGCAGGGACCGGTTACAGCGCGCGCTAAGCCTCACCGCCCATCAACGAGACTTCTCATTTGTCGAGTTCAAGGTGTTGAAAGGACGCGCTGAGCGAATTCTCCACCCGCCGCCGGGGCACTGAGCGTCACCGGAAACGGATCGGGCACGCAGGACTGCTCCCAGATATGATCGCCGGATCAGTCTCCGCCCGGGCACGCGGAGCGCTTTGCGGACCCGGCCACCCAGCACGTCAACTCACCACGACAGCCGTTCCGAAGGAGGAACGATGGCCACGACAACGAGAAGGATCGCGATGCTGGCCGTCACGGGGTTGGTCGCGCTCGCCGGGGTCGCGATAGCCGCCCCGTCGGGTACCTATTCCGGGACGACCAGTCAGAAGCTGGGCGGTAAGCCGGACTCGATCAGTCTGACCGTCAGCCACGGTTCGCTGACCAGGGCGGTGTTCGTGGCCCGCCTCCCGCACGGCCCGGCGTCGTGCGCGAACTCCCAGGGTGGCACCTTCACGATGAACCGGGGAAGGCTCAAGATCAACAAGCACGGCAAGTTCAGCGGCAAGCTCACCTTCCACGGCGGACTCCCGGAATCCGCCACATTCACGGGTCGGTTCAAGGGCACGTCAGTCAGCGGCTCGCTCAACGCCAGGTTGGAGTCGGACTCGATTCACGGGGCCCACACATGCACTTCGGGCAAGGTCACGTTCCGCGCCAAGCGATCATGATCGCGAGCATGCACCGCTGCCGGTGAACGCTGAGCACGGCGGCGAGCTCCTGAGCGGCTGAGTAGAGGTGCCGCGGTGTCGGGCCCTGCACCGCAACGGATTCCGGCCGGCGATGCGCGTCTCAGCCCGTTCCGTCTCGCTTCTACGCGTTGCAACGATCCGTGACCCTCGCCGCGGTCCCGACCTTGGGCGCGCAGCATCCCCTGGTTGCGGCTCAGGCTTGGGGCGTCTTCGCTCCGTCCTCCGGAGGGCCGCACTGCGCTCGGGACTCAGGCTTTCGCGATCCGCGGTACCCGGTCGAGTTCGATGCCGAAGTGCTCGCGATACGCGACAAGGATCGCGGGGTCATCGATCAGCTTAGTCTCGTGCTTCTCGCCGCCGGTCGTGAGGACCAAGGTGTCCTCACGTAGTGATATCCGGCCGTCAGGGGTGGACCGGCTGCAAATCGCGTTCGCTGTGAAGTGCGACGCCGGCGAGTGCTGCTGATACCAGCACATCGCTCGAAAGTCGGGCAACTCTCGCGGATGTCTCTCTAGGCGGTATTGAAGGACGCCATTCATGGCGACTGTCACATCGCCCTGAGCGTCATCAACGAGGAACGTGCCATCAGGGTCAGGCTGCTCGACGCCGAAGTTCAGCCCAAGCGGGTAGCGACTGTGGGCGCCGAACCCGACATCGGCAAGCCATTCAGAGCCATCCGAGCAGCCCACCAACAACGCGAGATGGTCCAACGGCGGTCCGTAGCAGTCCCCCGTCCAGACACGGGCAGCGAGCAGCGTGACCTCAAAGCCAACGGCGGAGAGCAACTCGGCGAACAGCCCATTGAGCTCATAGCAAAACCCGCCCCGCCCACGATCGAGGATCTTTCTGGCCAGCGCCTCGTGCTCAAGCGAAAGCGGATCGTCAAGCGCGATGCTGAGGTTCTCGAACGGCACCCGTTCCAAATGCGCCACGTGCAGGCGCCGCAAATGATCGAGGTCCGCGCCGATCGGAGGCTGCAGTCCCAGCCGATCGAGATAAGAGTCAATGAAGGCCACACCGCTGTTGATACACGCTGGCCCGGCGACCTCCTACAGGGGCTTGTGCGCGCCGCTCGGCTAAAGGCCCAAGATCCTTGGTCCATGGGTGACGCCAACGGGTCAATCGCGGCGTCACTCCGTTCTACGAGCTGCTGATGCAAACCGTGCACGACGCGGCTGGCGGTGAGGAGGGTTTGCTTGGTCTCGCTCGGGCTTGGCATGCCCGCGTTCTGGAAGACGACGTGGTCAGCCATGCGTTCAGTCATGGTTTTCATTCCGATCACACCGAGCGCCTCGCCGCATATTGGGCGCAGGCTCTTGGAGGACCCTCGACGTTTTCCGGCGCGTATGGGGATGAGAGCTCGGTGGTGCGGATGCACAGCGGCAACGGCGCCCACGAGGAGATGGATCGTCGTGCGATCGCCTGCTTTGATCAGGCGCTTCGGGACGTTGGCCTCTCGCAGAGCAGCCAGCTCGCGCGGGTGTTGCACGACTACTTCGCGTGGGCTACCACGACGACGACGTCTCGCTACCACGAGTCCGCAGATGATGTGCCCGACGGACTGAGGATTCCGCACTGGTCATGGGACGGGCTGATCGAGCCGACCGACACCGACTGAAGCTCCGCGGCACCGTCGGGCCGGTGCCGCTCGTCTCACCTCCCGCGTCCGGCGCTCGGCCGGCCCCATCAAGAGGTGCCTGTAAGCATCATCAGGCTGTAAGTCTCGGCCGGGCAAACGAATATTCGAAGCGCCGCCGGGCCGTGATTGATGTCCACCGCTGATTACCGACGGCCGGTCGGATTCCCTACGGTCGGACCGGAGGGTTATGACACTGCGACCAGGGCGGCCTTGGCGGCTTAGCTTAACTTAGCTTAGGCAAGCCGAAGCTGACAAGCTGGAAGCATGTCAGTACTCACTCAAATCACCGCCGGCGGCGTGAAGTATGACATCAAGCGCGCTGTGCGCGGAGACGCTTCACAGCATCGCACGAGGGCTTCAAACTGCACCTGGCCGACGAATGAGATCAACGAGCGGTTATTAGCCTCGACTCGGTCTCAAAGGGAAACACGGATCTGAGGTCGCCGATTGGATCCCGACCGGCTCGATTCAGTGTCCGATCCTCGCAGTGGCGTTTACTCGCTGGGCCGCGGGTTGGAAGCGTCGGTTGCTGGCGCCGGCTTGATCTCGAATGAGGGCGTCGACACGGGAGGAGCGCATTGGCTTGGCGAAGTAGAAGCCCTGGCATGAGTCAGTCCCGAGTCTGGTCACTTCATCGAACTGCCGAACCGTTTCGACGCCTTCGCAGACGATCTTCATGCCCAGGTTGTGAGCCAGTCCGATGATCGCGTTGACGGATCGCCTGACTGCCCGGCTCGTGGCTGAGTGTGGCGATGAATTTCTGATCGCCTTGATGATGTCGATCGGCAACATATTCAGATAGGCAAGCGAGGAATACCCGGTGCCGAAGTCGTCCAGAGCGAGGTTTACACCGATCGTCTTGAGTTCGGTCAGCACGACCAGAGCGCGTTCCTCGTCACGGACCAACACGCTCTCGGTCACCTCCAAGGTCAGCGATCCAGGATCGGCGCCCGAGCGTTCAAGCACGCCCGAGACGGTCGCCGCGAAGCCCGCCGACATGAACTGGTGTGCGGACACGTTAACCGACATGCCAATCTCCGCCGCCCCTTGCTGCTGCCAGAGGTTACGGTCTGAACAAGCCTGTTCGAGCACCCATCGCCCGAGCTCGATGATCTGACCCGACTGTTCGGCAAACGGAATGAACACCGTCGGGGGCACCGCGCCGCGATTGGGATGCGTCCACCGCAATAGCGCTTCCACTCCGCTCAGCCGACCGTCGACGGTGTCAACGATCGGCTGGTAGTCGAGGTGTAGCTCCCCTCGCTCGATCGCGCCAGGCAGCCCGTGGGCCAGTCCGGCCTGATGCCCGGCCAGATTCATTTTGCGCAGGTCGATGATGTCATGGCCCTGCGGCCGGTTTCGCTTGGAGCGGTACATCGCGAGATCAGCGTCGTGAAGGAGCTCCTCGGGCGCCTCGATGCCGTCACC
>JBDTEE010000049.1:0-14371 GCA_039922645.1 Solirubrobacteraceae bacterium
GCTGGGCATCGACCTGGTCCTGCCCGACTTCGCCTACCTGCGCGAGCGGGTGCAGGACATCGAGGCGATCGTCATCACCCACGGTCACGAGGATCACCTGGGTGCCCTCCCGTGGGTCCTGCGCGAACTCGGAGCCGACCGCGCCCCCACGGTCTACGGGGCTCCGCTGACCGTCGCCATGGCCCGCTCAAAGCTCGACGAGCACAACCTGCGCGACGTCCAACTTGAGGACCTGGCCACCGGCAACGAGGTCGACCTGGGCCCCTTCGGGCTCGAGCTGGTGCACATGACCCACTCGATCCCCGACGCCTGTGCCGTGGCCCTTCGCACCGAGCTCGGCACGGTCCTGATCACCGGGGACTACAAGTTCGACCAGACCCCGGTCGACGGGACACCGGCCGACGTGGCCCGCCTGGCCGAGCTGGGCAGCGAGGGCGTGCTGCTGCTCTGTGGGGATTCCACCAACGCCGATCGTCCGGGCTTCTCGCCTTCGGAGCGGGAGGTCGGACCGCACCTCGAGGAGGTCTTTGCGCGCGCCGAGGGCCGCATCATCGTGACCAGCTTCGCCTCGAACATCCACCGGGTCCAGCAGGTCGTCGACGCGGCCGCGGCGCTGGGCCGGAAGGTGGCCCTGGTCGGCCGCTCGATGCGCAAAAACGTCAACATCGGGCGCTCGCTGGGCCACATTGAGGTTCCCGAGGGGATGCTCATCCAGCCGCACGAGGTCGAGAACTGGCCCGATCACAAGGTGGTGGTCATCTCGACCGGCTCACAGGGCGAGCCGCTGTCGGCGCTGCGACGCATGGCCTACAACGACCATCGTCAGATCACCCTACGTGACGGGGACACGGTGGTCTTCTCGGCCACCCCGATCCCCGGTAACGAGCGCGCGGTCAACGAGACGGTTGACAGGCTTTTTCACATCGGGTGCGACGTCATCACCCCGCGCGAGGCGCCCATCCACGCCTCCGGGCACGGCTACGTCGAGGAGCTCAAGCTGATGCTCAACCTCGTCCGGCCGCGCTACGTCCTGCCCGTCCACGGCGACCACAAGCGCATCCGCCTGCACTCACAGCTCGCCGAGGCGGTGGGCATCGCTCCCGAAGCGATCTTCCAGGGCGAGAACGGCCTGCCCCTGGACTTCGATCGCCATGGCGCCCGTTTCGGCCCGCCCGAGGAGGCGGGGATGATCTTCGTCGACGGGGTGGATATCGGCGATCCCGCCGACGTGGCCCTGCGCGACCGGCGGATGTTGTCCGCCGACGGGATCTTCATCGTCGTGGCCACCGTCTCCGAGCAGAGCGGAGAGTCGGTCGCGCCCCCCGAGGTGATCTTCCGCGGCGTGCCCTTCATCGAGCAGGCGGACGGTCTCGTGGCCGACATCCGGGCTGAGGTGGAGCGCTCACTGGCCGAGGCCGCCACCGATGGCGCCCGCGAGATCGACATCCTTCAGCAGGCCCTCCACGACGACCTGGCCGCCTTCGTCTACGACCGGTTGCGCCGTCGCCCGATGGTCCTGCCCGTCGTCGTCGAGGTCTGATCCGAGCTCGGTGCGGGCTCCGGCTGGCCGTTGGAGGCCAGCGGGATACGGATAGTGAAGCTCGTGCCGGTGCCCTCGTCGGCGGGCTGCATGGCCACCGAGCCGCCGTGCGAAAGCGTCACCGCGCGCACGATGGCCAGCCCCAGACCTGAGCCCCGGCCGCCGTCGCGCCCGCCCCGCACGAAGCGCTCGAAAACTCGCTGCTCCAGCTCAGCCGGGATGCCCGGACCGGCGTCCTGCACGCTCAGGACCGCCTGCCCGTCCTGTGTGTCGGTGCTGGCCGTGATCGGCGTGCCCGGCGGGGTATGGCGGATGGCGTTCTCGAGCAGATTCAGGACCAGGCGGTGCAGATCGTCTCGAACTCCGTCGACAACCGCGGGGGTGGCGGCGATGGAGAGCTCGTGGTGCTCGGACATCGGTCCCAGCTCGGCGGCGGCGTCGATGAGAACCTCGGCCAGGTCGGTGGGCCGTCGCGGCTGCTCGCGGCGGGCGTCGGCGCGGGCCAGCAGGAGCAGATCGCCAACCAGCCGCCGCATGCGCCGCGTGGAGCGCAGTGCCGCCTCGGCCGTATCGGCCTGCTCGCCCGAGAGCTCCTCGGCGAGAAGCTCGAGATTGGCCAGGACGCTGGTCAGCGGCGTGCGCAGCTCGTGTGAGGCGTCGGCGACGAACTCGCGCTGCCGGTCGAGCATTGTCTGGGTATGGCTGCGGGCGGCGTCGAGTGCCCCGAGCATGCCCTCGAGTGTGCGAGCCAGCTCGGCGATCTCGTCCTCGGCCTCGGGGTGGGGGATCTGGCCGCTGGCGTCACGGGTCCGCTCGATCTCGCGGGCGGCGTCGGTCAGCTCGACGATCGGCCGCATGGCTCGCGCGGAGACGAACAGCCCGGCGATCAGGGCGGCCACGGTCCCGCCGAGAACCCCGAGCAGCAGGAAGACCTGTACCTCGGCCGCCGTGTGGTCGACGTCGGAGAGGGGCAGCGCGTAGAGCAACGTCGCCCCGCCCGCCGGCTTGACGTTGAGCTGGCGCAGGACCACCCGGTAGCCGGCGGCGCTGAAGGTCCCGGAGGACTTGTCGGGAGCGCTGCGGAACAGGGGAGAGCCGCCCGGGCTGTGGTGAGCGCCGCTGATCTCGCTCTGCGTGCACAGCAGATAGCCGTCGGCGAGGTCGAAGATGCGGATCTGCGCGTGCTCGGCGCTGGCGTAGTCGCCCAACGAGACCTTGGCCCGGGCGCAGTCCACCGAGGTGCCATGGGTGAAACGCAGCTTGCCGTTCAGCTCGCTGTAGAGCTTGTCCACGGCGAAGGTCTGCTGGTCGGCGAACTGAGTGCGGACCTGCCGCTCGATCAGCGTGCCGACGATCGCGGCGAAGCCGGCCAGGATCACGAAGGTCAGTGCCGCCGAGCCACCAGCCAAACGCCAGCGGATCGGGACCGACCTATACGCGGAGTACGTAGCCCGCGCCGCGGATCGTATGAAGGAGGCGAGGCTCCCCACCGGATTCCAGCTTTCGACGGAGGTTGGAGACGAACACCTCGATGGTGTTCGTCATCGAGAACGGGTCATAGCCCCACACCTCATCCAGGAGGCGCTGGCGTGAGACAACGATGCGCTCATTGCGCATCAGGTACTCCAACAGCTCAAACTCGCGCTGGGTCAGCTCCACGGGCCGCTCGCTCCGCGCCACCTCGTGCGTGTCAGGGTTCAGTGTCAGATCTCCAACGCTGAGATTGGCCTGGCCGCGGGGAGGGCGGCGGCGCAGCAGTGCGCGCAACCGGGCAAGCAGCTCCTGCCTCTCAAACGGCTTGACCAGGTAGTCATCGGCTCCGGCGTCGAGGCCCTCGACCCGGGACTCCACTGCGTCACGGGCGGTCAGCACCAGGATCGGAACGTCGCCGTCATCGTGGCGCAGGCGCTTGGCCACCTCAATCCCGTCCAGGCCCGGCAGGCCGAGGTCGAGCACGACCAGGTCGGGCAGGAAGCCGTGGGCCTGCTCGAGGGCCAGCTCACCGTCCTCGGCGACGCGGACCTCATAGCCCTCCATGCGCAGACTGCGCTGGAGAACCTGGGCGATGGCGTCATCGTCCTCGACGACCAGCACGCGGGGTGGGCGCTCGTATTCGGCCATGGTTGGGGCAGATGGTACGGACCGGTCGGGCGGCGTGGGGGAGCCTTCAACGATTCTTCACCGTTGTCCCCCAGGCAGGAGGAGGCGGCTGGCCGTCGAAGCCTTCAGATCGGACATGGCCACCGCACAGAAGCGCAAGCCGCCGCCCCGCAAGGCCCGAAAGCCCCCGGCTCGGCGCAAGTCACCCCCCAAGCGGGCGCAGCGCTCGCTGCTGGCCAGCCGGCCTGCCCTGCGCCGGCCGGTGCTCGAGGCCCATCACGTCGACATCATGGCGTTGGCCCTGATCGCCATCGGGATTTTCCTCGGCGGCGTGGCCTACGCGCACTGGGCCGGCGGCACGCTCGGAACCGGCGCCGTCCGCGCCACCCGCTTCGTGTTCGGCGTCCTTGGCTACGCCGTGCCCGCCGCTCTGGTCGCTGGCGGGGCGCTGGTCCTCGCCCGGGAGATGCGCCCGCCCACTCGCCCGATCCGAGCGGGCGTCATCTGCCTCGTGGTCGCCCTGACCCTGGCCCTGGCCGCGGGCACGCTGGGCCTCGGGCCGGGGACCCTGTCCGCCCGGAATTTCTGGCACGCCGCGGGCTTCGAGACCCGCGGCGGAGTGATCGGCCAGGGCGAGCTGTGGGTGGCCTCGCACCTGATCTCCAACCTGGGCGCGAGCATCCTGGCTGTGTTTCTGTTCATCGCCGGGTTGATCCTGATCAGCGGCGCCACGCTGGCCGGATTCCTCCGCCTCACCGGGGCCGGCGTGGTCGAGACCAGCCGAGCGCTGCGGCGCTCAACGGAGGACCTGCGCGACACGGTGGCCCGGCGACCGGCGACCGCCGCCGCTCAGGCCTCCATGGTCCCGCCCTCAGCCTTCACCGACGAGGCACTGCTGCCCCCCGAACCGGACACCAGCGAGCTGGTCATCCGCGCCACCCACGTCGAGGCGCCTCCGATCGGGGAGGAGTTCGCAACTCCCGAGAGCGATGAGGTCGACGAGGCCGAAGAGATCGTGGCCATTCCCGAGGATGAAACCGGGTCGGCGGTGGTGCCCAGCCGGCCAGTCGGGGCAAAGGACCATTTGACTCCGCAGGGCCGCTACCGCGCAGTGATCACTGAGGATCCCGAGTTTGAGTGGCGTGTGCCTGGCTCGCGCTTCTTGACCCGCGCGACGGGCGAGGCGGCCCGACCCGACACGGCTGGACAGGAGCAGGTGGCCCGCACTCTGGTCGAGACGCTCGGGCACTTCGGCATCGAGGCCAAGGTCATCGGCCGCGTCACCGGTCCGCACATCACCCGCTACGAGATCCGCCTGGCCCCGGGCATCAAGGTGGCCAAGGTGGCCCAGCTCAAGGATGACCTGGCCTACGCGCTGGCCGCCACCGACATCCGCATCCTGGCCCCGATCCCCGGCAAGCAGGCTGTCGGAGTCGAGGTCCCCAACGCCCGGCGACGCATCGTGCATCTGGGTGATGTCTTTCAGGACCCGCCGCCCGACTGGTCACCGCTCACGGTGTGGCTGGGTAAGGACATTGCTGGCCGGGCGATCGGCGCCGACCTGGCCAAGATGCCTCACCTGCTGGTGGCCGGTACCACCGGCGCCGGTAAGTCGGCCTGCGTGAACACGATGCTCTCGAGCATCCTCCTGCGCGCGACGCCGCACGAGGTGCGCCTGGTTCTGGTCGACCCCAAGCAGGTCGAGCTCAACCACTACGAGTCCATCCCGCATCTGCTCACCCCGGTCATCACCAGCCCCCGTATGGCCGCCAACGCACTCCAGAACCTGGTCAAGGAGATGGAGCAGCGCTACTCGATCATGTCGCTGGCCCGGACACGGAGCCTGCCCGAGCTCAACCGCAGCCGGGAGAAGCGCGGAGAGCCGCCGCTGCCCTACATCCTGTGTGTGATCGACGAGCTGGCCGACCTGATGATGGTCGCCCCCGCCGACGTCGAGGACTCGATCATCCGCCTGGCCCAGAAGGCCCGCGCGGTCGGGATCCACCTGGTCCTGGCCACCCAGTCCCCGCGGGTGGATGTCATTACGGGCATGATCAAGGCCAACGTTCCCTCTCGGATCGCCTTCGCCGTGTCCAGCCAGACCGACTCGCGGGTCATCCTCGATGCCGGCGGCGCCGAGTCGCTGCTCGGACAGGGCGACATGCTCTTCTCGCCGGTCGGTTCATCGCGGCTCCAACGGATCCAGGGCGCGTACATAGACGAGCCTCAGATCCTCGATCTGACCGAGGCGTGGCGCAAGCAGGGCGAGCCCGACTTCCAGGAGGAGCTACTCGAGGAGGTGGTCTCAGAACAGGAGGCCGCCGAGGGGGAAGACTCGCTTTCGGCCAACGAGGACCCGCTGCTCGAGGAGGCGATCTCGCTGGTCGCGCAGATGGGCACCGCCTCGACTTCAATGCTCCAGCGTCGCCTGCGTCTCGGCTATACGCGGGCCGGGCGGCTGATCGACATGCTCGAGCGCCGCGGGATCATCTCCGGCTACGAGGGCTCAAAGCCCCGTCAGGTCCTGATCAGCGAGGCCGACGTGCCCCGGATCCTCTCCCATCTCGCCGAGGCGGACGTATCGGGTCCTTCCCGGCCGGCCGCCGGAGCGCCGTCCCCTCCGGCGGCAACGCCTCCGTCAGAGGGGCCGAGCATCCCCCCGGGGGTGCGTCCGGGCTTGGCGCCGGATGACGCGGGGGCGACCGCGGTGGCGGATCCCGATCAGCCCGACGAGTTCTGAGGCGCCCAGTGGCGCCGTCGCCTGGGCCGGCCAGCCCACGGCCCCGCCGCGTAAGCCGGCGCCGGTAGCCTTCTCCTCGCGATGGCAGACATAGGCGCCCGTCTTCGGGAGGCGCGCATGCGCGCCCAGGTCGACATCAACGAGGTCGAGGCGCGGACCAAGATCCGCGCCAAGTACCTGCGCGCGCTCGAAAACGAGGAGTGGGATCTGCTCCCCGGCGAGGTCTACGTCAAGAGCTTCCTGCGTACCTACGGCGCTTTTCTGGGCCTGGACACCCGGCAGCTTCTGGATGACTTCAAGCGCCAGTACGAGGCGCCCAGCGACCATGAGCTGCGACCGATCGCTCCTCTGGCCCGCGATCGCGAGCGCGACCGGGGCCCGCGCGGGCCGCGCATCCCAGCCTGGCTCGCCATCGCCGTCGTCCTGATCGGCGTCGTGGTCGTCCTGTACTTCGTCGGTCGCAACCCGGGAAACAAGACCGGCACCAACCCGACCACCCACGCGGTCACCGGGGCCAAGCATCGCGGCCAGGTTCGGCATCGGGTCACGCGCCGAAAGGCGGCTCGCGTGAAGCTGCAGCTGATACCCACGGGCCAGGTCTACGTCTGTCTGGTCGATGGCCACGGCAAGCGGCTCATCCCCGGGCTGATCTTCGCGCCGGGACAGACGATCCCGGTGAAGACGGGCTCCAAGCTCTTGCTCACCCTGGGCAACAGCGCTGTCCAGATGAAGGTCAACGGCATTCGCGTACCGGTGAGCCCCTCCCCAGGCTCGATTGGCTACGAGTTCCAGGCCGGATCTCACCGGATCCTCCCTGCGGCGCAGCAGCCTCGCTGCGCATGAGCTCAGGTTCGTCCCCGGACGGGCCACCCCGTGCGGGAATCCTGATCACCGGAACCGAGGTCCTCACCGGGATCATCTCTGACCGCAACGGTCCGTGGCTGTCTGAGCGCCTGGTCGAGGTGGGCGTCGACGCGGCCATGATCCAGATCGTCGGTGACCGGCCGGAGGACCTACTGGCCGCGCTGGGCTACATGCGCGACGCGGGCATGGCCGTGATCGTCACCAGCGGAGGCCTCGGTCCCACGGCGGATGACCTGACCGCCGAGATCGTGGGGAGATTCTCCGGGCGCAAGATGGTGCTCGACGAGGCCCTTGAAGCGCGGATCGCCGAGATCATCAAGCCGATGTTGGCGCGCTGGCCCGGACTCGACCCGGAGGCCATCCGTGAGTCCAACCGCAAGCAGGCGGTCATTCCGGAGGGATCGACCGTGCTCGAGCCGGTGGGCACCGCCCCTGGTCTGGTCGTAGCACCGGCCGGTGGGAAAGGCCCCACCGTCGTGGTCCTGCCCGGCCCACCGCGCGAGCTGCAGCCGATGTGGCACACGGCGAGGGGAACAGCGGCTTTCGCTGAGGCGATCGCCGGGGCGAGGACCTACGAGCGCGAGATCGTGCGCCTGTTCGGGATACCCGAGTCTGAAATCGCCGGCACTCTTCGCGCAGCCGAGTCAGCCGGACTGAACCTTGCCCCGCTGGAGATCACCACCTGTCTGCGCCGGGGCGAGATCGAGGTGGCCACCCGCTTCGAGCCGCCCGCCCAAGCCGATTACGACGCTCTACTGCGCTTTCTGCGCGAACGCCACGCCAACCCGCTGTTCTCCGAGGACGGGAGCACCATCGACGAGCAGGTCGCCGGGCTCCTGCTCGATGGCGGTCATACGGTCGCAGTGGCTGAATCCTGCACCGGCGGCGGCCTCTCGACGCGATTGACCGACCGAGCCGGCTCCTCGGCCTACTTCCTGGGTGGCGCGGTCGTCTACTCGAACGAGGCCAAGGTCGACCTGGCCTACGTCGACCCGGCGGTCATCGAGCGGGAAGGAGCCGTGTCCGTGGAGGTGGCCGAGGTCCTCGCCGATGGAGCGCGGCGCCGGTTCGCTGTGGAAATTGGCATCGGCATCACTGGGATCGCCGGGCCGGACGGCGGGACCGAGGAGAAGCCGGTGGGAACGGTGTGCATCTCGGTGGCTGACCGCGACGGCCGTCGGCTGACGCGACGGGTCCGCCTGCCCGGGGGTCGCGGCGACATCCGCGACCGCTCGGCCACCGTGGCGCTGCACCTGCTGCGGCGGCTGCTCCTCGGCGAGGCGGACCAGCCGGGAGGTCGGTCCGCCTCGTGAGTGGCGAACGAGCGCGCCTCTTCACCGCTCTGGAGCTCTCGGAGGGTGCGGTCGCGGCGCTCGCCCGGTGGGGGGATGAGCGGCTGCCGGGAGTGGGAGGGCGCTCGGGGACGGGTCGGCGCTTGGAGGCGGGTCGGCGCTTGGAGGCGGGTCGCGGGACAGGAGACCACGGGCTGCGGCGCCTCGAGCCGACCGCGTGGCACGTGACCCTGTGCTTCCTGGGCTCCCAGCGGGTGCACGACATCGACGCGATCGCCGCCGCCTGCCGGTCGGTGGAAGGTAATGGAGCGATCGATCTTCAGCTGGGCGAGCCCCTCTGGCTCCCGGACCGGCGGCCCCGGGTCCTGGCCGTCACGGTCGTGGACCGCTCCGGCGCGCTGGCCGCCCTCCAGGGCGCGCTGGCCGCCACGCTCGAGCAGGGTGGCTGGTATGAGCCTGAGCCTCGACCCTTCCTGGCCCACGTAACCGTGGGCCGCTTCGGCCGTTCCGGTGGCCGTCCCCAGGAGATCGAGGCCCCGGATCCAGTCCGCTTCCTCGCCACCACGGTGACCCTGCAGCGCTCCCTAACAGGGCCCGGTGGGTCTCGCTACGAGCGGCTGGTCGAGGTTCCGTTGGCTCCGGCCTGAAACGTCCACCCGGGTCTCCGGCAGACCTTCGCCATGCCCCCGGCAGACCTGGCCAGGGCGGTTCCGTCGGCTCACGATGGCCCGCCCCCTGCGGATGCTGCACGCGAAAACGAACCATGTGGACGCTTTGCCGTGCAGCATGCTCTGGTCACCAACCCATCGGTAGCGGTCCACGCACCGGCACGGGCTCCGTCCGCCCCTCGTTGCATCATTGGCACGCTTCTGGCCCGCTTCTGTGACGTCTACGTCTTGTTCCGTTTCAGCGCCCGGGCCTAGTGTGTCTTTCCGTCCGCCAGCCGTCCTACCGTGACGGGTTCAACGCGCAGGAGACAAGGAGCCGGAGCGAGCATGACCGAGAACGAAAAAGGCGCAAACAACGTGACTGACCGCAAGTCCGACGCCAAGCGGCAGGCGGCTCTGCAGGGGTGTCTGACTCAGATCGAGCGTCAGTTCGGCAAGGGATCCGTGATGCGCATGGGTGACCCCGGCGCGCGCGTAGCCGTGGACGCGATTCCCACCGGCGCGCTGTCTCTCGACATCGCGCTGGGAATCGGCGGGGTGCCGCGCGGCCGGATCGTCGAGATCTTCGGCCCGGAGTCCTCGGGCAAGACGACGCTCGTCTACCACATCATCGCCGAGGCCCAGAAGCTGGGCGGCGTGTGCGCGTTCGTGGATGCCGAGCACGCCATGGATCCGCTCTACGCACAGAAGATCGGCGTGGACATCGACGAGTTGCTCGTCTCCCAGCCTGACTACGGCGAGCAGGCGCTGGAGATCGTGGACATGCTGATCCGCTCGGGAGCCGTGGACATGGTCGCCGTGGACTCGGTCGCCGCCCTGACACCACGGGCCGAGCTGGAGGGTCAGATGGGCGATCAGACCGTGGGTCTTCAAGCCCGGATGATGTCCCAGGCTATGCGCAAGCTGGCCGGCAACTTGAACCGCGCTCAGACGCTGTGCCTGTTCACTAACCAGATCCGCGAGAAGGTGGGCGTGATGTTCGGCTCGCCCGAGACCCAGCCGGGCGGCCGGGCGCTGAAGTTCTATTCCTCCCAGCGTCTGGACATCCGCCGGATCGAGACCCTCAAGGACGGAACCGAGGCGGTGGGCAACCGGGTTCGGGTCAAGGTGGTCAAGAACAAGGTGGCAGCACCGTTCAAGCAGGCCGAGTTCGACATCGAGTACGGCCGGGGCATCTCCACCTCGGGTTGCCTGCTCGACTACGGCATTGAGCACAACATCGTCACCAAGTCGGGCTCGTTCTTCTCCTACGGGGATGAGCGCCTGGGTCAGGGCCGTGGCAACGCCAAGGCCTTCCTGGACGAGCATCCGGAGATGTCCGCCGAGATCGAGAAGAAGGTCTACGACGCGCTGAACGTGAGCCGTGATCTGGTCAAGCCGATCGAGCACGAAGAGCCGCCGCTGGCCGCCGTGGACGACACCCGCACCCAGGCGGCGTGAGGAACGCCGGCCTGGGACACCAGCGCGAGTCCGACCCGGCCGGATGTGAGCCGGCCGGACCCGACACGACCGAATCCGAGCGGGCCGACTATCGCATTGGGCGCCAGCCCACCGCCGACAGCGCCGCCACGGCCGAGGAGCGGCTCCAGAAGGCTCTCTCCCTGGCCTTCGCCTACCTGAACCGCCGCGACCGGACCGTGGGCGAGGTCGAGCGCCATCTGGAGCGCAAGGGCATCCGCGCGGAGGCCAGGGAAGACTCCGTCCGCGTCCTGCGCGAGGACGGCTACCTCGACGATGGGCGCTACGCGCTCATGTTCGTTCACGACAAGCGTGCGCTCGACGGATGGGGTAGCGAGCGCATCCGGCGAGAGCTGAACGCCCGGGGGATCGAGCGTGAGCTGATCGAAGCTGCCCTGGCCCGCGACGAGCTTGAGCGGGGCGACGGCGAGACGGAGCTCGACCGAGCGTTGGCCATCCTGCGCCGCCATTTTCCCTCTCCGCCACAAGAGCGTCGTGATCGCGAGCGCGCCCTGAGCATGCTGCTTCGCAAGGGCTTCGACAGCGAGCTGGCCCTGGACGCACTGAGCGCCCACGCCCGCGCCGCCTGAGCCCACACTCATCGGTTGGCCTCCATGGGCCAGGGCGCTCGGGGCCTCGGCGAGCCAATCTCCCCGGGCTTAACCATGGGCACCCGCGGTCCCGGTTTGGGCGCTGCCCGTCTCAGTTTGCGCCGCCACCGGCCCGGTACTACGATTCACAACAGCGAACGAACGGTCCGTCGGGCCGCAAAAGACCAGCAAATCTTCAGGTATCGAGCTACAGAGCCCTGTGTTGAAACAAAACAGCAAGGGGCCCAGAATCGGGTCCAGAACGGTGATTTACCGAATTTGTTAGTGCCGGGAAACCGGCAAATGCTCCCCGTCTGGAGTGGCGTCTATCGGCGATTCTCGCCGGGCCGCTCGGTCGCTCCCCATAGGCAATTAGCAATCGGACCAGGCACGGCCTCGGTCGCCCGGGTCCGACGAGAGGAACGACCATGCAGATCATAGGAGCCGCAGCGCTGATCGCGCTCGGAATCGTGGTCGCCGCCATTCTTTACGGTCGCTCGCACGGCGGGAATAGCGCACCGCCGGCTGTCGATCGCGAGGCCACGACGACCCTGACCACTGCTCTCACTGAGCGCAGTGGGGGACTGGACCGGCGAGAGGAGTCGCTGGTCCGCCGTGAGGAGGCGCTCGAGTCCCGTGATGCGGATCTCGACCAACAGCGCGATTCCTTGATCGAGAGTCGAGGGGTGCTGCAGCGCCGCATGGAGGAGCTGGCCGGACTGTCCAGTGCGAGGGCCAAACAGCTCCTGCTCGAGGAGATCGAGGATGGGGCCAAACACCAGGCCGCTCGGCGCATCCGTCAGATCGAAGAGGAGACAAAGCGCGAGGCGGAGCGTCGAGTGCGGAACATCCTCTCGGTCTGTATGCAGCGCCTGGCCGCCGGCCATGCTGCCGAGACGACCGTTTCGGTCGTCCATCTGGCTGCCGACGACATGAAGGGCCGGATCATCGGCCGCGAGGGTCGCAACATTCGGGCCCTGGAGAACCTGACTGGCGTGGACTTCATCATCGATGACACCCCGGGAGCAGTCGTCCTGTCGGGCTTTGACGGCGTGCGCCGCGAGATCGCCCGGCTCACCCTGGAGAAGCTGCTCTCTGACGGACGCATTCACCCGGCCCGGATCGAGGAAACCTACTACCAGACGAAGTCCGAGCTCGACGGCCGGATCATCGAACTGGGCGAGCAGGGCGCCTTCGATGCTGGCGTCCAGGGCGTGCACCCGGAGCTGATCAAGCTCCTCGGGCGCCTGCGCTTCCGCACCAGCTACGGCCAGAACGTTCTCGCGCACTCGATCGAGGTCGCCCAGCTGGCCGCGATGATGGCCCAGGAGCTCGGGGCGAGCGCCAAGACCGCCCGGCGGGCAGCACTGCTGCATGACATCGGCAAGTCGGTGACGCACGAGATCGAAGGCCCGCACGCCCTGGTCGGCGGAGATATGGCCCGCAAGTACGGAGAGTCGCCCGCCGTGGCCCACGCCATGGAAGCCCATCACAACGAGGTCGAGCCGCAGACGATCGAAGCGGTCATCGTCCAGGCCGCCGATGCGCTCTCCGGCGCTCGTCCCGGAGCCCGCGGGGAGTCTTTGGAGCAGTACGTCAAACGGCTGCGCGACCTTGAGCAGATCGCCACCCGCCATACCGGCGTCGACAAGGTGTACGCCATGCAGGCCGGACGTGAGATCCGCGTTATGGTCGCGCCCGGGGCCATCGATGACGACGCGGCGACGCTACTGTCCTACGAGATCGCACGCGAGATCGAGAAGGAACTCGAGTACCCGGGCCAGATCAAGGTCACCGTAATCCGTGAGTCTCGCGCCGTCGAGTACGCCCGCTGAGCTGCCAATACCAATGCCCGGTCGCATACTCGTGATCGAAGACGAGCCCGGCATCGTCGACTTCCTGGAGCGGGGATTGCGCTCCTACGGGTTCGATGTCGACTCGGCCACCGACGGCGTAGCGGGTGCCGAGCGCGCTCTCGCCGAGCAATACGACCTCGTTGTCCTGGACCTCATGCTGCCGCTGCGCAGCGGGCTCGAGGTCCTCGATGAGGTCCGTCAGGCCAAGCCGGCCCTGCCCGTGATCGTGCTCACCGCGCGCGGTGAAGTTGAGGATCGCGTCGCCGGGCTCGACGCCGGTGCGATCGATTACCTGACCAAGCCGTTCTCGCTCACCGAGCTGGCCGCGCGGATCCGCGCCCAGCTGCGTTCAGTCGCCCAGACCCCGACGACCACGCTGACCCAGGGTGACGTGGAGGTCGACCTGATCACACGTGAGGTCCGCCGGGCCGGAGTTCCGGTGAGGCTCTCCACGACCGAATTCGAGTTCCTCACCTACCTGCTGCGCAACACCGGCCGGGTCCTGTCGCGTGAGCAGATCCTCCGCGCGGTCTGGGGCTACGAGTACGACCCGGGGACCAACGTCGTCGACGTTTATGTCGGCTACCTGCGCCGCAAGCTTCGGACCGGGGGGGAGCGGGATCCGATCGTGACCGTGAGGTCCGTCGGCTACCGGTTCGATGCGCCCAGCTAGGCGCGCGATGGTCGCTCAGCTGCCCGGGGGGCTGCGCTGGCGCCTCACCGCCTGGGTAGCGGCAGTGATGATGTGCTCGGTCGCCGTCATCTTCCTTGTCGTCTACAACGACACCGGGACCGAGGTCCGGGCGCAGATCGATCAGGACATCGTCGGAGACACCAACCAGCTGGCGCAGGCTCTTGGATCGAGGACGCGTCTGAGCGCGACGCAGCTTTCCGACGTGGCCCGGAGCTACGTGCAGGGCCAGCCGTACGGGGCGACGTCGACGCTGCTGTTCGTCCTCATCCCCGGCGCCGGCGCGGCCTTCAACCATCCCGAGATCGTCGGACAGGGCAACGCCGAGGACAACGACTCGGCCGCCGATCGGGCGCACGAGCAGCAGCTGGCGGCTGACCTTCTCCGTCCCGCGCTGGGCTTCACGGTGCAGAAGGTCCCCGACATCGGTCCGACCCGGGTCCTCGAGCGGTCGGTAGCGATCGGCTCCCGGAACGTCGTCATCGGGGCCGGCGAGCCGCTGGCCATCGTCTCGCGGGCCCAGGATGGCGTGGCCCGAACCTTCGTGTTGGCCGGAGCGATCACCTTCGCTC
>JBDTEE010000050.1:0-13483 GCA_039922645.1 Solirubrobacteraceae bacterium
TCAGAGCACGTACGCGCCTCACGTTGCCCATCTCTGACCCCGTATCCCTAGTGCGTCGTGAAGGTCGAGTGCAGGCCTCCGACCGAGCTGTCACCCACCCACACGTCGAACGGGCCAGGCTGCGTGACGAGCTGGCCGTTCTGGTCGTAGTACCCGAGGTTCTGGCGGCCGAGTGTGAAGACCACCGTCCGGGATTGACCGGGGTTCAGCGTCACTCGTTGGAAGCCCTCCAGCTTCCTCACTGGCTGCAGGATGGTCGTGTAGTTCTCGTGTAGGTAGAGCTGCACCACATCGGTCCCGGCCACCGATCCGGTGTTGGTGATTCGGGCGCTGACCGTCTCCGGCCCGTTCCGAGACGCGATCGGGGACGCGTGCAGGCTGGACAGCGAGAACGTCGTGTAGGAGAGCCCATAGCCGAACGGGTATTGCGGAGCGTTGGGCACGTCCAAATATCGCGAGGTGTACTTGTTGGTTGGATCGTAGGGTCGGCCGGTGGCGAGCTCGTTGTAGGAGATCGGCACCTGACCGACGTTGACCGGGAACGACATGGGCAGCTTGCCGCCCGGGTTGATCTTGCCGAACAGCACGTCGGCCACGGCGTTGCCCCCCTCGGTGCCCGGATACCAGGCCTCGAGCAGGGCCGGGGCATTGTCGGCCAGCCAGGGGATGGTCAGGGGGCGCCCATTCATCAGCACCACCACGTAGCGCTTGCCGGTTGCCGCGATGGCCTGAACCAGGGCCAGCTGCTGCCCGGGAAGGTCAAGCGACGTCCGCGAGGAGGCCTCGCCGGAGTCGGAGGCGGGCTCGCCGACCACGACGATCGTCGCCTGGGCGTTGCGGGCCGCGGTCTCGGCCGCGCCGAACCCACTGGTGTCGGTGCAGCTCGTGTCGCAACCCTGGGCGTAGGTCACCGTCGCTGAGGGCAGCGCATTCTGGATCCCGTCCAGGACGGGTACGACCTTCCCGTCAGCCAGGTTGTAGCCGATCGGCACGTCCGGTCCGAGCTGATCGTTGGCGTTGTCGGCCAACGGCCCGACCACAGCCACCGAATGCAGCCCGCCGGACAGCGGCAGGGCGTGATTCTGGTTGGCCAGGAGAACCATCGATTCGTCGGCCGACCTCCGCGCGGCGGCCAGGTTGGACGGTGTGAGCTCGGCCGTCTTGACCCGGTTGGGGTCCGTATACGGATGGGCAAACATGCCGGCCAGGTACTTGAGGGTCAGCACGTGGCGCACCGAGTTGTCGAGCGTGGCCATGCTGATCCGGCCCGCGCGCACCTGAGCGGGGCCGGTGTTGTCGTAGGTCGAGTAGATGCTGGGGATCTGCACCGCCATCTCGATGTCGACGCCCGCGTTCAGGGCCAGACGCGCAGCCTGAGCCTGATTGGCGGCATACCCGAACATCTCCAGCTCCTGAATGGCCTGGTAGTCGCTGATGACCGTTCCGCTGAACCCCCACTCCTGGCGGAGGATGGTCTGCAGCGTGTACGGGTTGGCCGTGTTGGGCACGCCGTTGAGCGAGTTGAAGGAGCTCATCACCGTCGCTGCGCCGGCATCGATAGCCGCTTTATAGGGCGGCAGGTAGTCGTTGTAGAGCTGCTGGGTCGACATGTCGACCGTGTTGTATTCCCGCCCGGCGACCGGAGCGCCGTAGGCGGCGAAGTGCTTGACCGTGGCCGCCATCTTGTCCACGGCCCCGAAGTTGGTGCCCTGATAACCGCGCACCTTGGCCGCGGCGATCGCCGAACCGAGGAACGGGTCCTCCCCCGCACCCTCGACCACCCGTCCCCAGCGGGCATCCCGGGAGATGTCGACCATCGGGTTGAACGTCCACTTGATCCCGTCCGCGGTCGCCTCGGCGGCCGACACGGATTCGTCGTGCTGGACGAGAGCCGGATCCCACGAGCTGGCCTCGGCCAGCGGCACCGGGAACATTGTCTTGTAGCCGTGGATGACGTCCAGCGCGGCGATGATCGGGATGTGCAGCCGCGACTGCAGTGCGGCCTGTTGGAGTGTGTTGATGTTCTGGACCCCGACCATGTCGAGGACCGAGCCGACCGTCCCCGCCCGCACCTCGTTTTCCAACACGGTGCCGGGGGTTCCGTTCGGCCCCTGCGGCCCGGACTGCTCGAGCTGGCCGAACTTCTCGCGTAGCGTCATCTGACCGATGAGGCGATTGACCTTGGCGGCAATCGATGGCTGGTGCGAGCTCAGAGTCCGCGCCGACGGAGCGGCGGCGAATACACCGGTGGCCAGGACCGCCACCAGGGCGAGAACAATCGCCAACCCACCGCCAAAGCCAAAGCGGCGCTTGGGGGTCTGCGCGACCACCCGAATAACCCGATCTGCCATCTCTCCTCCTCCAACTCAGTCCGGACCGGCTCGCGGATACCCACGTGACCATCCAGGCAAACCCGGCCAGCGTCACAGCCCCGCGGGAGCTGATTACAGCCTACTAGTTCTGCCGCAGAGCCAGGGTGGCGGCGGCGGTCAGCGCCAGTCCGAGACCGGCGATCGCCGCCGCGCCGACGATGAACGCCTTGTGGGCGCTCGCGTAGTCGATCACGACAACCGGGCGGGCCAGCGCCACCACCGCCGCGGCGAGAAGCGCGATCAGGACCAGCAGGGCCATGGGCGCCAGCGCCTCGGCCACCGAAAGCGCGGGACGGCGGCCATCGCCCGCCAACGGTCGCCGGGCCGGGTTGCGGGCTTCCAGCCATTGGAGGGCAGCGACACCGAGGAGGACCCAGACGGCGGCAACCTCGAACCCGCCCAGGACATCGCTGGGGAAGTGCCACGCCAGAGTCAGGAACGAGTAACAGACGGCGATCGCGAACCCGGACATCAGCGCACCAACCACCGGTCGCCAACGCGCCGGAGCTACGATCACCGCGCACAGAACCAGGGTCATGACGGCCGTGGCGTGCCCGCTGGGCCATGAGGCGGGGTTCAGGATCGGTCCGCCCAGCCCAAGGTTCCGCGACGAGGCGAGCAACGGCTTCAACAGCTGCGAGGTCAGGTTCGCGCCGAGCACGACCCCGCCGACCATCACCGCTACGCGCGGGCGACCTCGGATCAGCGCGACGAGAACGGGTACGGCGACCAGGAACACGTACGGCTCGGGGTTGCAGAGCTCGGCGATGAAGTGGGCCGGCCCGTCCACCCGCGGCTTGTGCAGGCCGGCAAAGCCGATCAGGACGGAGTGATCGAGCCGCTCGAAGAAGCCGAGGTGGAAAGCGGCAAACCAGGTCAGGAAAAGAAGGACGACGCCAGCCGCGGCGCCGCCTAGCGCGGTACGGGGCCGGGGCGACATTGCCGTGGAGAGGGTATCGGCCGACCGAGCGCGGCCCGGCGATTCTTATCTTCGCTTGAAGTCCGGAGCGTCGGGACGATCAGGCTGTGTGCTGCTCGGCCGGACTGTTCCGCATGACGCGGAACTCCGGGGCCGTGCCGGTCCGGCGCACGTGTGAGTAGTGCTCGAGATCCTCGGGGGCGGCCACTTCGATGCTCACTCCCTCGGCGACTTCAAAACGACCCGCCTCATAGAGCAGCTCCTGATACCCGGGCGCGGACTCGTCAGCCGACTGCCCCTCGGGAAGCGGCAGACCCTCGATGTCGAGATCGTGGTTGCCGCAGCGCAGCAGCCAGCGACGTCCCCGGGCCAACTTCTCGGCGGTCAGCTTGACCGGTGTGGCCACCGGCGTGGCACCCGAACCGCGGACGGACTGCTCGCCGCGCAGACCGGCCCGCTCAGCGATCAGCGCCGTGCACAGTCGCTCCCAGTTGCGCCCGTACGGAGCGGGAACGATGCCCACCGGCCCGGTTGCGCCGGCCTCCCCGCGGATCGCGCGCGCCACGGGTCCGACGAGCACGTAGTCGATCTTGTTTTCATTCAGCCAGCGCAGTACGGCGATGGCACTCGGCTCGAGATGCTCGAACCCGGCGAGCAGTTCAGGAGCCTCGGTGGAGATGGCCGGCGGGCGGCGCTTTAGGAGCATGGTGCTGCGTTCGCCACCCTGCGACTGACTCCTTCACAACGGAGCTAGTGTCGCGAGTCGGAAATTCGTGAGTGGTCTCGCGAATTTGCGAATCGGGGCACTAGACGGGCAGCACGTCCGTCGCCGCCAGGCGCCGCGCCAGCCGGGGTGAGAGCCGGGAGACGGCCCGCATGAGCTTGGCCTCGGGAGTGATCACCGCGACGGGCCGATCCTCGCCGATCGCCTCGAGGATCTCGGCGGCGACCCGCTCGGGGGTGAAGTTGCGCCGCTCGTAGAGCCGGGTCACGTGGTCGGCCAGGCGCCGCTGGTCGGTCTCCGAGCGCCCGACATAGCGCGTGGCCCGAGTGATGTTGGTAGCGATGACCCCGGGGCAGGCCGCGGTGACGCCGATCCCAAACGGCACCAGCTCAGCCCGCAGACTCTCGGTCAGCATCAGCACAGCGGCCTTGGTGGCCGAGTAGACGGGCAACGAGCGGCTGGGCATGAAGGCGGCGGCGGAAGCCATGTTGACGATGTGGCCGCCCTCTCCGCGCAGCGCCATCGCGCGGCCAAATAAACGACAGCCGGTGGCCACGCCGAGCAGGTTGACGTCAACGATCCGCCGCCAGTCCTCAGCCTCGGTGCACAGGAAGCCTCCGGCCACGCCAATCCCGGCGTTGTTGACGACCACGTCAGGAACGCCCTCGGATTCGAGCACCTCCACGGCCAGACGCCCCATGGCCTCGGCGTCGCCGACATCACAGACCAGCGCGCGCGACCCGCTGATGGTCTGCTCCGCCCTTCTCACCGCGGATTCGTCGCGATCGACGAGCAGCGCCCGAGCCCCTCGCTCGGCCAGTGCGGCCGCCGTCGCGCGACCAATCCCGCTCCCCGCCCCGGTAACCAGGGCCAGGCGACCGTCGAGCTGCGCGAGGCCGCCGCCGCGGCGCCAGCGCCGCCCTGGTGCGACGCTCCCCGCCTCGACCTCGCGGGCAAACTCATTGATCCAGTGGGCCACCAGGGCCGGCCGCGACCGCTGCGCCCAGTGCGACCCCGCCACCGTGCGCCGACGTAGCCCCGGGGCGATCCGCTCCGCCGCCTCGTAATAGGACTCGGAGATGAAACGGTCGCCGCTGGGCACGATGATCTGGACCGGCACGCGCGCGCGAAGTAGGTGTCCCGGGCGCAGCACCCGCGGGGGGATGTTGCGCCGGTAGAGGTTGGCGCCGTGGCGTCCGTCCGCGCTCACGCCGGCGGCCGGGTACTCCTCATCCACGGGAACGCGTTCGACCAGCTCCAGCGTCCTGGCCCATCGCTCGCGGCTCAGCAGGCCGCGCCAGACCAGCGTCGGGCCGCCGGGGAGCAGCAGAGCCACGATGTACCAAGAGCGCCGCAGACGATCGAGGGCCTGGAGGATGCGCCCGCGGCGCCACGGCTCGCGAGTGGCGGCGATGGCGTGCCCCAGCGCGGGTCCGGCCAGGCTGGTGAAGGAGGCCAGCCTCCCATCCAGCGCCGCCGCGGTGGCGAACTCCCAGCCGGCGATTCCACCCCAATCGTGGCCGACCAGATGCACGCGCCGGCCCGGCGCGACCGCCTCGCACACCGCCTCGAAGTCCGCCTGCAACTCGGCGAAGCCGTAGGCGGCGGGACCGCGCGGTGCGCTCGAGCCGCCCGCGCCGCGCACGTCGTAGGCGACGACGTGGTACTCGGAGGACAGCCGATCGATCACCGGCCGCCACACCTCCTTGGTGTCCGGGTAGCCGTGGACCAGGACGACTGTCGGGGCCGACGCGTCCCCGGCGCAGACGATGGCCAGACGGACACCGTCCCGCGTGATGCTCCGGTGATCGGCACCCTCAGACAACGCCGTGGCAATCTATACGCTCGGTCTGAGATGGACTCAGAGCAACTGCACACGCGCCGAGCGGAGCGGTCGCACGAGCGGCGGCGCAGGCAGGCACGCCGGCGGCTGGGCGCCGGCGGAGCCCTCGCTCTGGTCGTGATCCTGGCCGCGATCGCCGTGGCCTCCTCGGTCGGCGGCAAGGGCTCCCCCGCGAGGCTGCCGCGGCCGAAGGTGAGCTCCACCAGCCGTGCTCGCACTCACGGCCATAGTTCCGCTCGCGCCGGCTCGACCGCCGCCAGCCTGGGGCCGGCCACCGGCCATCCGGGCACCGCCGCGGTCCCGATCCTCATGTATCACGTGATCGCGCCGCCACCGGCTGGCGCCCCGTTCCCCGGGCTCTACGTCCCGCCGAGCGAGTTCGCCGCCCAGATGGCGGCCCTGAAGGCGGCCGGCTGGCACCCCATTACTCAAGATCAGCTGCTGGCCTACTGGCACCACGGCGCCCGTCTACCCGCGGGCAAACCGATCGTCATCACCTTTGACAACGGTTACCGCTCCCAGTTCACCGCAGCCCTGCCCGTGCTCCGCCGCATGGGTTGGGTGGCCAACGAGAACATCCAGCTCAGCGGTCTGCCCCTTTCACAGGGCGGCCTCACCGATGCTCAGATACGCGGCATGGTCAGGGCGGGCTGGGAGCTCGACACGCAGGGGATCAGCCACGCTGACCTCATCGCCCTGGACAGTGCCGGCCTGCACTACCAGGTGGATACCGCTCGGCAGATCATCCGCCGTCGCTTCGGCGTGCCCGTGAACTGGTTCTGCTACCCGTCGGGCCACTACAACGCCAGCGTGATCGCCGCCGTCCGCGCGGCCGGCTTCGTCGGCTCGACCACGGTCGTGCCCGGCTGGGCCGGCCCGGCCACCGACAGCTATCGCCTACCCCGGCTCCGCGTCCTGGGCGGCACCAGCCCCGGCAGCCTGCTCACCCAGATCGCCACCTACCGCTCGGCCGGCTCACCGCCCTCCTCCTACGGGGGAGCCTGAGGCGAAATGAGAGCGCCCAGGGTCCGGGCGTGGCGCCAGCTTGGCGATAGCATCGGCGCCCGGCCGCGGGCACCTGCAGTCGCGGGGGCGCTGCGTGGCAGCCGGCCCAGCCTCGCTGCCGGACTGGCTGTGGCCTTGGTGGCCGTGGCGGTGGCCACGGTGGCGATTTACCCCCTGGGGCACCTCGCCCCAGTCGTCTCACTCGGGGTCGTCTACCTACCCGCCGTGCTCGTGGTGGCCACCTACTGGGGCCTCGGTCCCGGCGTGCTCACCGCCCTGCTCAGCGCGGTGGCCTTCAACTTCTTCCACCTGCCCCCCGTCGGAGAGCTGGGCATCGCCCACCGGAGCGACTGGGCCGCCCTGGTCGCTTTGGTGATCGTCGCTCTGGCCGCGGGCACGATCGCCGAGCTGGCCCGCTCCCGCGCGCTTGAGGCCGAGGGCCGCCGAGCCGAGGCCGATCTGGCCGCCGCCCTGGCTCGCGAGCTCCTGCGCGGTGAGGACACCGAGCGGGCGCTGGCCACCACCGCGCACCGGGTGGCCGAAGGGCTGGGCCTGCGCGCCGCCGCCATCGAGCCAGGCATCGCTGACCCCGACCCGCGGCGGCTGGCCCTGCCTCTTCGCGACGGCGCCGGGAAGCAGATCGCCACCCTGCTCGTCTCCCGTGACCTGCCCCCCGAGGCCGAGGAGCGCCTGCGGGCCCGGGTCGCTCCGACCCTGGAGGCGCTGGTGGCCATCGCCCAGCGGCGCGACGCGTTGCAGGCTGAGGCCGTGGAGACCGCGCTTCTGCGTCGCAGCGACGACATCAAGACCGCGCTGCTGCGCGCCGTCTCCCACGACCTCCGCACGCCGCTGACCTCGGTGCTAATGGCCGGCCATGCGCTGGGGACCAACTCGCTGAGCGAAGCCGAGCGCTCGGAACTGAGCACGGTGGTGGTCGAAGAAGCGACCCGATTGGCCGAGCTGGTGGACAAGCTCCTGGACCTGTCAAAGCTCCAGGCCGGCGGAGCTTCTCCACGGACCGACTGGGTCTCGATCGAGGATCTGGTCGCCGCAGCCGGAGAGGGGCTGCGCTACCCCGGACCCCCGGTGCGGGTGAATATCGATCCCGAGGTTCCCGAGATCCGCGCCGACGCCGCGCAGCTCGAGCGTGCCCTGGCCAATTTGCTCGAGAACGCCCGCCGTTACGCGGGCGAGCGGCCCGTCTCGGTGCACGCTCGGCGGACCGGCCAGCGGGTGTCGCTCAGCGTGGTCGATCAGGGCCCGGGGATCGCGCCGACCGAGCTCGAGCGGATCTTCGAGCCCTTCTACCGAGGTAACAGCTCGGCCGCCCGGTCATGGACCGGCTCTGGCCTCGGACTGGCTATCGCCAAGGGGTTCATCGAGGCCAACGGCGGCACCATCACCGTGGACTCGCTGCCGGGCCAGGGGACCAGCTTCGTCATATCACTGCCCATCGACGGTCAGGCGGCCCTCGAGGTGCACGGGTGAGCTCCGGCAACCGCCCGCGCGTGCTGGTCTGTGATGACGAGCACCAGATCCTGCGCGCCCTGCGCGTCATTCTCCGCGATGCCGGCTACGAAGCGGTCCCGGCCAGCACGGGCGAGGAGGCGCTCGATCTGGCGGCCGTCCGCCTGCCCGACGCGGGCATCATCGACCTGGTCCTGCCCGACATGGACGGGATCGAGGTCTGCCGGCGGCTGCGGGAATGGACCGACATGCCGCTCATTCTCCTCTCCGCGGTCGGCGACGAGGAGGCCAAGGTGCGGGCCCTCGCCGCCGGCGCCGATGACTATGTGACCAAACCGTTCGGCCCGCGAGAGCTGATCGCCCGCCTGGAGGCCAACCTCCGGCGGATCGAGCCCGAGCGCGAGGAGACCCGGATCGTCAGCGACGAACTCGAGGTCGACCTGGCCTCCCATACCGTCCACCTGGGTGCCCAGGAGGTCCATCTGACGCCGATCGAGTTCAACCTGCTGGCTCTCCTGGCTCGCAACCGCGGCCGCCTGATGACCCACCGCGATCTCCTGGTCGGAGTGTGGGGAGCGGGCTACGGAGAGGACACGCAGGTCCTCCGGGCTCACATCGCCAACCTGCGGCGCAAGATCGAGCCACCCGGCTCGGCGCAGGACCGCCGCTACATTCGCACCGACCCTGGCGTGGGTTACCGATTTGCCGCCTGAGAGCCGCGATGCCGGCCGCTACGTATACCGCCGCCTCGGGTACCGTCACCGCCATATCTTCCGCCGCTATCGTGGATCAGACGCGCACGACCAGCTGCCAGAGATGGACGACCGGGCCCCCGAGAAGCCTGAGCAGCTGATCCCATGACGCCTCCCAAGAAACCCCTGTTCGAAGCCGCCCACAAGGACGGCCGGGATCCCTCCGCCAAGGGTGGGGCCGCGACCGCTGCATCGGAGGACGGCGCCCCCCAGCCTGGGGTCCGCAAGAGCTTTAACGAGGCCGCCCACAAGCTCGGGGACTGGCCCGTGGGACCGGCCGTCCCGCGCGAGGTCAAGGGTCCCTCGGCGGCCATCCAGGCCGCCGGCGACGACCAGCGCGACGTCGTCGCCCATGCCGGACGGGCGGTCCTGGCCCTGGGCGCCCTGGGCATCGTCTTCGGCGACCTCGGCACCAGCCCCCTGTACACCGAGCAGGTCATCTTCAACGCCCACCGCGAGGCCGCGCACGCCACCGTGGCCGGGGTCTACGGCGTCTCCTCATTGATCTTCTGGGCCCTGATGATCATCGTCTCGATCAAGTACGCCGGCTTCATTATGCGCGCGCACAACCGCGGCGACGGCGGGATCATGGCCCTCACAGCGCTCATCCAGCGGCGCAAGGTGACCCGGGGCGCAGCGCTGGTCACGCTCGGCCTGGTCGGCGCCGGCCTGTTCTTTGGCGACGGGATGATCACCCCGGCCATCTCGGTCACCTCCGCCGTCGAGGGGCTGAAGGTAGCCACGCCCGGGCTTGCTCATCTCGTAGTCCCGATCGCCTTGGCCATCCTCATCGGCCTGTTCGCGGTCCAGCGCTTTGGCACCGCGGCCGTGGGTTGGCTGTTCGGCCCCGTGATGCTGGTCTGGTTCGCGATCATCGGAATCCTCGGCGCCCGCGAGGTGGTCATGCACCCGGGCGTGCTCCAGGGTCTCTCCCCCACCTGGGGCGCACGCTTCATGTTCGACCACGGCGTGGCCGCGTGGCTGGCGCTGGGCGGCGTCGTGCTCTGTGTGACCGGAGCCGAGGCGCTGTACGCCGATCGGGGGCACTTCGGCGCACTGCCCATCCGCATGACCTGGTTCACGATCGTCTTTCCTGCGGTGCTGCTCTGCTACCTCGGCCAGGCCGCACTGATCCTTGCCGATCACAAGACAATCTCCAACCCCTTCTACCTGCTCGTGCCCAGCGCGGGCCGGCTGCCGATGGTCTTCCTGGCCACCGCGGCCACCATCATCGCCTCCCAGGCTGCCCTGACCGGGTCCTTCTCGGTGGCCAAGCAGGCCGTGCAACTCGGCTTCCTGCCCCGGCTGCGCATCGTCCATACCTCTGAGCTCGAGGGCCAGATCTACGTGCCACTGATCAACTGGGCCCTCTGTCTCGGCGTGGCCGCGCTGGTGCTGGTCTTCCAGAACTCCAACCGCCTGGCCGACATCTACGGCGTGGCGGTGACCGGCACGTTCATCCTCGACACCACCCTGTTCATCGCGGTGGCCCGGTCACAATGGCGCACCGCCCGCTGGAGGCTGATCCTGCTCGGTGCCCTGTTCCTGACCGTCGAGGTGGCCTTCTTCACCTCCAACCTGACCAAGATCACGCATGGGGCATGGCTGCCCCTACTGGTCGGGCTGATCGTGGCGACGATCATGGTCACCTGGCGGCGTGGTCGCGACGTGGTGACTCATAACCGCACCGAGGAGGAGGGTCCCCTCGTCGATTTCCTCCATGGGCTCTGCGACGCCAAGCCAGCGCTCGTTCGGCTGCCCGGCACGGCCATCTTCCTGAACCCGGGCAAGGCCACCACCCCGCTCGCGCTGCGCGCCCAGGTCGAGCACAACCACGCCTTCCACGAGAAGGTCGTCATCGTTTCCCTCGATCAGGTGGCCATCCCGCACGTCGAAGAGTCAGATCGCTTCGCCTCCGAGCGGCTCGGCAAGGGCCTGTTCAAGATCGTCCACGTGACCATCCGGGTCGGCTACCGCGACCGCTCCCGTATCCCTGAGGCGCTCGCCGAGGCCCGCAAGCGCGGCTTCCTGGACCGCAACCTCGACCTCGAGCACGCCTCCTACTTCATCTCCCGCATGACCATCGTCACCTCGGATTCCCCCGGACTGGCGCGCTGGCGCCAGCGACTGTTCATCGGGATGGCTCGCAACGCATCGAGCCCCATCGACCACTTCGGGCTGCCCAGCGAGCGCACGGTGATGACCGGCTCGCAGGTCTCGATCTAGACCCCTGGCGCTCCCGGCGCCCTAGCGCTTCCGGCCCGGCCTGCAGGGCGTCTTCACAACATCTTCATGCCGGGAGGGTCGTTCTGCACGTCACCTTGACAGGCGGGGAACGACCCTGAGGTCATGAACCTTTTCGAGGTGTGTGCGACGTGCCCGAGGTGACCCCTCCCCACCGGACACTGCCCGAGGCCAGCGGGAAGTCCGCCGAGCCACAGACAGAGTCGCCCAAGCGAAGCTTCAACGAGGGCGCGCACAAGCTCGGCGACCGGCGGCTGGCCCCGAAGCGCGAGCAGGCCGGCCCGTCGGAGGAGTTGCGGGCGGCCCAGGACGATCAGCGCGACGTCGTCGCTCACGCGGGGAAGGCGGTGCTTGCCCTGGGCGCCCTGGGCGTCGTCTACGGCGACATCGGCACGAGCCCGCTCTACACCGAGCAGTTCATCTTCACTGCTCATCGCAATGCCGCCCATGCCGACGTGGCCGGGGTCTACGGGATTGTCTCGCTGATCTTCTGGACGCTGATGATCGTCGTCTCGATCAAGTACGCCGGCTTCATCATGCGCGCCCACAACCGCGGCGACGGCGGGATCATGGCCCTGACCGCACTCATCCAGCGCAAGCGGATCGGCCGGACCATGGTGCTGGTCACGCTGGGCATCTTCGGCGCGGCGTTGTTCTTCGGCGACGGCATGATCACTCCGGCCATTTCGGTCACCTCGGCCGTCGGGGGCCTTGGCGTGGTCAGTCCAAGCCTGACCCACCTGGTGGTACCGCTCTCACTGGCCATCCTCGTACTCCTGTTCGCCGGGCAGCGCTTCGGTACCGGCGCGGTGGGCTGGCTGTTCGGACCGGTGATCATGGTCTTCTTCGTGGTCATCGGCGGATTCGGGCTGCGCCAGGTGGTCATGCACCCCGGCGTGCTCCAGGGCCTCTCCCCCGTCTGGGGCGCGCGCTTCATGTTCGATCACGGTGTCGACGCCTGGTTGGCCCTGGGCGGGGTCGTCCTGTGCTGCACCGGGGCCGAGGCGCTGTACGCCGATCGCGGGCACTTCGGCGCCCTGCCCATCCGCAGGACCTGGTTCGGCATCGTCTTTCCCGCCGTGCTGCTCTCCTATCTGGGCCAGGCCGCCCTCATCCTGGCCCACCCCAAGAGCGTCAACAGCCCCTCGTTCAATCCGTTCTTCCAGCTCCTGCCCCACACCCTTCTGGTCCCGATGGTGGTCCTGGCCACGGCAGCCACCATCATCGCCTCCCAGGCCGCGGTGACGGGGTCCTTCTCCGTGGCCAAGCAAGCCGTCCAGCTCGGCTTCCTCCCGCGCCTGAGGATCGTTCACACCTCCGAGATGGAGGGCCAGATCTACGTGCCGCTGATCAACTGGGCGCTCTGCCTGGGCGTGGCCGCGCTCGTCCTGGTCTTCCAGAGCGCCAACCGGCTGGGCGACATCTACGGCGTTGCCGTGACGGGAACGTTCATGCTGAACACGATTCTCTTCCTGGCCGTCTCCCGCGGGATCTGGCACACACCCAAGTGGCGCCTGGTGCTCCTCGGCGTCCTCTTCCTGACCGTGGAGACGGCGTTCTTCACGTCCAATCTGGCCAAGATCGCCAACGGCGCCTACCTCCCGCTGGCCGTTGGGCTCATCTTCGCCACGGTGATGATTACCTGGCGGCGCGGCCGTGACATCGTGACCCGCAACCGGACCGATGAGGAAGGCCCGCTCGACGAGTTCCTGGATGGACTCTGTGACGCCAAGCCTCCGATCGTCCGCCTGCCCGGCACCGCCATCTTCCTCAACCCCGGGAAGGCCACCACTCCGCTGGCCCTCCGCGCCCAGGTCGAGCACAACCATGCCTTCCACGAGAAGGTCGTCATCGTCTCACTGGACCAGGTCCCCATCCCCCGCGTATCCGAGAAAGACCGCTTCGCCACCGAGCGCCTCGGCAAGGGCTTGTTCAAGGTCGTCCACGTGACCATCCGAGTCGGCTACCG
Source organism: Solirubrobacteraceae bacterium (assembly GCA_039922645.1). Taxonomy (GTDB): domain Bacteria; phylum Actinomycetota; class Thermoleophilia; order Solirubrobacterales; family Solirubrobacteraceae; genus Palsa-465. Next base: position 13,296 of record JBDTEE010000050.1, read on the forward strand.
CGATCGCTTGGGGGTCGCCGACGGACTGGTCCTGGCCCGCAAGCGCGGCTTCCTGGACCGCAACCTCGACCTCGAGCACGCCTCCTACTTCGTCTCGAGGATGACCATCGTGCCCACCCTTCACCCGGGCATGGCCCGCTGGCGCAAGCGGCTGTTCATCACCATGGCCCGCAACGCGACCTTGCTTC
>JBDTEE010000051.1:0-5122 GCA_039922645.1 Solirubrobacteraceae bacterium
GCCCACTTCCTGCTCAGACTCGGCAAACGGCCAGCTCAGATCACGGTGGAAGATGTGCCCGGCGGGCAGGCCCAGCTCGAACTCGAGCTCCGGCGGAGTGCGGGCCTCGAGGCAGAGCTCGCCGTCACCGGTCTGCATCAGGCAGTCCTCGATCGGCTCGGCCAGAACCGAGTTCAGTGAGCGCAACGTGGCCGCCACCGCCTGCGCTTTGGCGCCCGCCGGATCAGCACCGCTGAACAGCCGGGCGGGCATGTGCAGGCCGAACACGGTCAGGGTCTGGACGCCCGCCGCGCGAAGCTCGGGCCCGAGGATGCTCGGGTCGGTCAGCGAGTGGCAGTAGGCCTCGCACGGCGGTAGGTCGGGGATCTCACCGGCAGCGGCCTGAAGGTAGGCGGCCTCGAGCTGGGTGAAGCTCTCGTTGACGTGAAACGTCCCGGCGAAGGCCTCCTCGGCACAGACGTCCGGGTCGCGCAGCCGGGGCAGGCGCTTCAGGAGCAGATTGAGCTTCAGCTGCGAGCCCTCGGGGGCCGGCCCGCCATCCGGCGGCTGGCCGAGCAGTTCCGCGAGCACGGCCGGAGCAACCCCGGCCAGCAGGTCCCGGGCCACGTGGGTGCGGCCTTCGGCGGTGCGGATTCGAACCCGCTCGCCGTCAGCACTGATCGCCACCACGGGTGCCCGGAGGCGGATCTCGGCGCCGGCGTCTGCGGCTGCCCGGGCCAGCGCCTCGGTGAGTGCACCCATGCCACCCACGGGAACGTCCCAGTGACCCGTCCCGTTGCCGATCACGTGATAGAGGAAGCAGCGGTTGGCCAACAGGCTTGAACTCGTCAGTGACGCGAAGGTGCCGATCAGGCCATCGGTGGCCACCACGCCGCGGACCACATCGTCGGCGAAACGGGCCTCGATGACCTCCGAGAGCGGGCGCTCAAACAGCGCCGACCAGGCCTGCTCGTCGTCCACCAATCGCCGGAAATCGGCCCGGGAGCGGAGCGGTTGGGTCAGTGATCCGAACACGCGCCCGGCCACCGCAGTGGTCATCGCGTAGAAGTCGGCAAAGCCCGCGGCTTCATCGCCCAGCGTGGAGCGCTCTTCGCCCACCAGCACCCCGTGCTCGCCCCACGGCGTGTAGGAGGAGATCCGGCGTCGGCGCAGCTCGACCGCCACGCCGAGGTCATCCAGCAGCGGGCGCGGGAACAGGCTGACCAGGTAGGAGTAACGCGACAGGCGCACGTCGAGACCGAGAAACGGAGAGGCCGACACGGCGGCGCCGCCGGGCGAGGAACCGCGCTCGAGGACCAGCACCCGGAGACCGGCCCGGGCCAGCAGGGTGGCGGCCACGAGGCCGTTGTGGCCGGCACCGACGACCACGGCATCCCAGCTCGGGGTTGTCGCGGTCGCCATCGGCGCCACGATACGCTCGCGCCTGCCGCCGACGAAGTCCGACCCTGGAGGAAGACCCGTGGAACCTGTCGTGAACCATCAGCTGCGCCTCGCCGCCCGTCCGGTGGGCCTACCCAAGCCGAGCGACTGGGAGTTCACCGAGGAGCGGGTGACCGGGCCCGGAGAGGGCGAGGTCGTGGTCAGGGTCGACTACCTATCGTTGGATCCGGCGATGCGGGGTTGGATGAGCGATGCCCGCTCCTACATGCCGCCGGTGGGCCTCGGCGATGTGATGCGGGCCGGTGGAGTTGGGGAGGTTGTGGCCTCAGAGCATCCTTCGCGGTCGGTAGGGGATCACGTGGTTGGCATCACCGGTGCTCAGGAGTACGCGATCGTCAACGGCGAGGCTCTGACCAAGATCGACACCGGGCTGGCCCCCGAGCCGGTGTGGCTGAACACCCTGGGCATGCCGGGCATGACGGCCTACTTCGGCCTGCTCGACATCGGGCGTCCGCAGGCCGGGCAGACTGTGCTCGTCTCCGGCGCGGCCGGTGCCGTGGGGGGAACGGTGGGCCAGATCGCCAAGCTCAAGGGCGCCCGCGCGGTGGGGATCGCCGGTGGGCCGGAGAAGTGTCGCTATGTCGTCGAGGAGTTCGGCTTCGACGCCGCGATCGACTACAAGTCCGAGAACCTCTACAAGGCCGTCCGTCAGCACTGCCGGGACGGGGTTGACGTGTACTTCGACAACGTGGGCGGGGAAACGCTCGACGTCGCCCTGGCTCAGCTGGCCCGAGGCGCTCGCGTCGTCCTTTGCGGAGCGATCTCGCAGTACAACGCCACCGAGGGCATGCGTGGGCCGGCCAACTACATGTCCCTGCTGGTGAACCGCGGCACCATGACGGGTTTCCTGGTCTTCGACTACGCCGATCGCTATGCCGAGGGCGCCCGGGACATGGGTCAGTGGCTTTCATCCGGCCAGCTCAAATCGGTCGAGGACATCGCCACCGGCGGCATCGAGCAGTTCCCGGAAACGCTGTTGCGTCTCTTCCGGGGCGAGAATTTGGGCAAGCTCCTGCTCGAAGTGCGTCCGCACTAGAACACTTCTAGCGCAACCGGTTTGGACGCCCCGCTTGAGAAGGTAGCTTGCCGCCATGCGGATCTTTCAGTGGCTGGGAGCGCGGAGTGCCCGCCGCCAGGCTCGGGCCGCCGCCACGGCAGAGGTTCGAGCGCGGGCCATCATGAGCGAGCTCTGCCCACATGGCTGGCAGGCAAAGATCACGCTGTTCGAGTCGGCGTCTGACGCCCCGGAGGGTGAGGGGGCGAAGGCTCCGGTCGCGCTGGATTGGGCCGAGCTGTCGCCAATTCCCAACGGGCGACCCGCGGTCATGCGCCGGGTGTGGGCCCCGACCATCCCCGCGGCTCTGCAGGCCATGGTCGCCGACCGCCAGACCGACGAGGCGCTTGAGCAGATTGAGCAGGGGGCAGCCGCCGAAGGCGTCCTGTGGCCCGACCTCGAGTCCGGCTCGACCTAGGGCTGGCTCTCCACGTCGCCGGGGTCATCGAGGCGGTCTCGCTCATCGCGCTCGGCCCACTCGAGCAGCGGCTCGATCGAGAAGGCCTGATCGTCGATGCCCCGGTGAAGATCACCCAGACGGGCGAAGCGCTCGGGCACGGTGGCGATGTTCAGCTCCCGCGGCTCGACGTCGTCGGTCTCCTCCCAGGCGATCGGGGTCGAGACCGTCCCCTCGCTGACCCCGCGCACGGAGTAGGCGCTGGCGATCGTGTGATCGCGGGCGTTCTGGTTGTAATCGACGAACGCCTTGTCGGGCTCTCGGTCCTTGCGCCACCAGGTCGTGGTCGCCTCAGCGGGAGCGCGGCGTTCCACCTCACGGGCAAGGGCCAGGGCGCCCCGGCGCACGTCGGCAAAGCCCCAGCGGGGCTCGATCCGCACATATACGTGGATGCCCGAGCCACCCGAGGTCTTGGGCCAGCCGGTCGCGCCCAGCTCGTCAAGAACCTCGTGCGCCACGCCGGCGACCCGCTTGACCCGGTCCAGCGAGCAGCCGGGCATCGGATCGATGTCGATGCGCCACTCATCGGGCCGCTCCACGTCGGCCCGGCGGGAGTTCCAGGGGTGGAACTCAACCGTCGACATCTGCACGGCCCAGATCACGCTGGCCAGCTCGGTCACGCACAGCTCGTCGGCGTGCCGGCCGTAACGGGGAAAGTGCACGCGGACGGTGTCAAGCCAGTCGGGCGCTCCGGGGGGCAGCCGCTTCTGGTGGACCTTCTCGCCCTCCGTGCCACGGGGAAAGCGGTGCAGCATGCAGGGCCGCTCGCGCAGCGCGCGCACGATGCCGTCGCCAACACTCAAGTAGTAGTGCGCGAGGTCGAGCTTGGTCTCCCCGCGAGCAGAGAAGTAGACCCGGTCCGGACTAGAGATCCGCACCGTCCGCTCGCCGACCGTGAGCTCAACCGGCTCACCATGCTCTGAGCCCTTGGCCATGGCGGGCATGGTCGCACGTCACGGGTGGCGCGACCGGGCGAGGACGGGCCCTTCCTATGGTGGAAGAGGAAGGACCTGTTCGCAAAAGATTGGAGCAACCATGAAGAAGCGCAAGCTCGGCTCGCTCGAGGTCTCAGCCCTCGGGCTGGGTTGCATGGGCATGTCGGCCTTCTACGGCTCCACCGACGAAGCCGAATCGGTGGCCACCATCCAGCGCGCGCTGGAGCTGGGGATTAACTTCCTCGATACGGCTCAGCTCTATGGGCCGATGACCAATGAGGAGCTGGTCGGACGCGCCATCAAGGGGCACCGCGACGAGTACGTGATCGCCACCAAGTTCGCCCGCCGGATCGAGCCGACGACCCAGCCCGGCGACCTCTCGACCCTGGGCCCGCTGGACGGTTCGGTCGCCCACGTGCACAGCTCGATCGAGGGGAGCCTCAAGCGGCTGGGCACCGATCATGTCGACCTCTACGACCAGCACCGCGTGGACCCCAACGTCCCGATCGAGGAGACCGTTGGTGCCCTGGCCGAACTGGTGCAGGAGGGGAAGATCCTCCACATCGGGCTGAGCGAGGCCGCGCCGGAGACGATCCGCCGTGCCCACGCCGTCCACCCGATCACGGCCGTGCAGACCGAATACTCGCTGTGGTCCCGCGAGCCGGAGGAGGAGATCTTGCCCGTCTGCCGGGAGCTGGGCATCGGCTACGTGGCCTACTCACCGCTCGGCCGCGGCTTCCTCTCCGGGCGCTTCAAGGGACCCGAGGACCTCGACCAGAACGACTTCCGTCGCCGCGGACCCCGGTTCACCGGGGAGAACCTCGAGGCCAATCTGAAACTGGCCGCCAAGGTGGCCGAGATCGCACAGGAGAAGCGCGTCACCCCGGCCCAGCTGGCGCTGGCCTGGGTTCTATTCCAGGGTGAGGACCTGGTCCCGATCCCCGGTACCAAGCGTCGGAAGTACCTGGAGGAGAACGCTGCGGCAGCCGACGTCGAACTGACCCAGGAGGATCTCGACCGGATCGAGGCCGAGCTCCCCGCCGCCGCGGGCGAGCGCTACGACGAGCCCGGGATGGCCTCGGTCAACCAGTAGCCGCGCTCGTCGGTCGCGCGGAACCCGGACTAGGTGCGCGCGGGCCTGTGTGGCCCGCCGCGCATCGCCCCGGGGATCTTCAGGAACAAACGGGGCAGATCGGAGCGGGAATTGCCCAGCGCGTCGGTCAGCGCCTCCTCGGC